>CAYPPU010000044.1:0-1378 GCA_964412695.1 uncultured Alteromonadaceae bacterium
TACTTGCCATGGCTGATCGCCAGCCTGAGGTGATTATTAGTGACATCCGCATGCCTGGCACCGACGGCTTGACCATGCTGTCGCAACTCAAGGTGGAGCACCCCGCCCTCCCCGTCATCATTACAACAGCCCATTCTGACCTTGAGAGCGCGGTCTCCTCCTTCGAGGAAGGCGCATTTGAGTACTTGCCCAAACCCTTCGACGTGGATGAGATGGTGGCCACTGTTGAACGCGCCCGCGAACAAGCGAAACGCGAAACTGTCGTGGCAAACAATGAAGACGACTTGCGCACCACAGAAATCATTGGCAATGCTCCCGCAATGCAAGAAGTTTTCCGAGCGATTGGTCGACTGGCACAGAGCCATATCACGGTATTGATCAATGGCGAATCGGGTACCGGCAAAGAGTTGGTCGCCCGCGCCTTACATCGACACAGTCCGCGCGCGACACAGCCTTTTGTTGCACTCAACATGGCAGCTATTCCAAAAGACCTGATCGAATCAGAGTTATTTGGTCATGAAAAAGGTGCTTTCACTGGCGCCAACACCCGTCGAGAAGGGCGTTTCGAGCAAGCCAATGGCGGGACGTTGTTCCTAGATGAAATTGGCGACATGCCTGCCGAGACGCAAACACGGCTGTTGCGAATTTTAGCTGACGGCGAATTCTTCCGCGTGGGTGGCCGGACGGCAGTAACAGCCGATGTCAGGGTGATCGCTGCCACGCACCAAAATTTAGAGCAACGGGTCGCTCGGGGGGAGTTTCGGGAAGACTTATTCCATCGTCTCAACGTGATTCGCATTCACCTACCAACACTGAAAGAGCGGCGTGAGGACATACCGCAACTGATGCAGCATTTTTTGCGCAAAGCTGCCGGTGAGCTCAATGCGGAAACAAAAGTTTTGTCGCCTGAAGCGGAAACCTTTCTGTGTCAGCTACCTTGGCCAGGAAATGTGCGGCAACTTGAGAACACCTGCCGCTGGCTCACAGTGATGGCTGCAGGTCGGGAAGTACTCATGGCCGATCTGCCCCCAGAATTGCTCGATCCGACTAATCCAGCTGCCTCAAGTCCTGCGGCCGAGGGTGATTGGCAATCGCTATTGGCTCATTGGGCCCGTGCTCGGCTACGCGCGGGGGAATCCAGCGTATTGCGTAAAGCATTGCCGCAGTTCGAGCGCATCATGATAGAAGCGGCCTTAGAACAAACCGGCGGGCGTCGGGCTGATGCGGCTGATCTATTGGGCTGGGGTCGAAATACCCTGACCCGGAAAATCAAGGATTGGGATATTGAAAGCGGGGCCTAAGCCCCGCTCCATACTCAGTGTGTAGCCGTTTCTTCGCCGGCGGACTCTGCCGCCGCCTGCTGTTGCTGCTGTTGCTG
>CAYPPU010000044.1:1478-16496 GCA_964412695.1 uncultured Alteromonadaceae bacterium
TGCTGTTGCTGAGCAACCGCCTGCATATACAGGGCATCGAAGTTAACGGGCGCTAACATCACCGGCGGAAACCCGCCTTTGACCACGAGGGAATCAATGCTTTCACGCGCATAAGGGAACAAGATGTTGGGACCTACGGTCGCAAGAATCTGCTGCAGCTGTTGGCCTTCAATACCAATAACTTGAAAAATGCCGGCTTGCTTCACCTCAACGAGGAATGCGGTTTCCTCCTCCACCTTGGCTGTGACCGTCAAGGTCAGAACCACTTCGTGATTGCCCTCTTCATCGATGACCGAAGTCTTGGTGTTTAGGTCGACATTGACCGCTGGCTGCCAGCTTTTGCGGAACACCGCGGGTGACGCAGGCGACTCAAATGATACGTCCTTGGTATAGATTTTCTGCAGATTGAACGCCTGTTGTGGCGCTTCTGTGGTTGCTGCGGCTTGTTCGTCAGCCATGGGTTTCTCCTGGGTTTATCAAAAATTGCTGAGTGGTATTACTCTTGCGACTGCGGCATTCTCTCAAAGAGCTCCGGTGAGCAAGCTATCCAGCTGGCCTTGGCCATCAAGACTGAACAACTCATCGCATCCGCCAATATGACGGGCTCCAATCCAAATTTGTGGCACGCTGGTTCGCCCGGCACGCTCGGCCATCTTACGCCGACTGTCGGGATCACCATCGACAGGAATTTCGTGAAACGCGATACCCTTTCGCTGCAAGAGCGACTTAGCGCGCACACAAAATGGACACCACCGAGTCGTGTAAATAGTGACTTCGGGTGCCATCAGTCAGCCACCACGGGCAGCTTGAGCGCATTCCATTCCATCATGCCGCCGGTCATCTTGCGCGCCTGATCAAAGCCTTGAGCACGCAGCATCTTGGTCGCCCCGGCTGCAGATTGACCCAGCTTGCAGACCACAATTACCGGCTTGTCCCGATACTTATCCAGCTCGCCAACACGGCCACCGAGTTGGGTTAGCGCAATGTGTTTAGCATCTGCAATATGCCCCCGCTTAAACTCTGCACCATCGCGGATATCCAAAAACAGGCCACCCTCTCGGTTGATGAGGGTAATGGCCTCCTGGGGCGTTAACGACGGGCCAGCCTTCCGGGATTCATGAACAAACAACATCACGAACGTGGCTATCAAAGCCAGCACCAACAAAAACTGCTCGGATAAAAACGCGAAGAGTAAGTCCAGTTGCACGGGAAGGTCTCGGGAAAAAATATTCAGGCGAGCCCATGGGCCCACCCCAGTGGCCGCCGAGTATAACGGTTTGCCCGCGGTCGCTCCAGCGAACCGTAGACAGATGATCGTGACCCAAGGGACGGTTACAATAGCGGTCTCATCGCCTGCTGGACCCCAACTATGGCCAACGCTGCCAACGGCACCACGGTGCTGGTGATTCTCGACGGTTTCGGATTTCGCGCCGAAACCCGCGACAATGCCATTGCCGCTGCAAACACACCTAACCTGGATCGCTTATTAGCCAGCTATAGGCATACCCTCATCTCGGGCTCCGGTCTGGACGTGGGCTTACCCGAAGGGCAAATGGGTAATTCTGAAGTGGGGCATATGTCACTGGGCGCCGGGAGGATCGTCTACCAATCCATTACACGCATCGACAAAGCCATCGCTGACGGTGACTTCCAGTGCAATCCCGCCTATGTCGCCGCGATTGATGGGGCTATTGCTCGGGGCGGAGCGGTCCACGTAATGGGCTTACTGTCCACTGGTGGCGTTCACAGTCACGAACAGCACATCTTCGAAATTCTGCGACTGGCGGTAGCTCGAGGGGCAAAGCGGATCTACCTTCACGCCTTTCTGGATGGTCGCGACACACCACCGAAGAGTGCCGGCCCCTCTATAGCTGCCACAGAAGCTTTGTTCGCGGCACTGGGTTGTGGCCGGATCGCCTCCATCCACGGTCGATTTTGGGCCATGGATCGGGACAACCGCTGGGATAGGATCAAAAAGAGTTTCGACTTGCTCACCGAGGGCGAAGCTGAGCGGCGTGCAGATTCCGCGTCGGCTGGGCTGGCAGAGGCCTATGCCCGGGGTGAATCCGACGAATTCGTTGCGCCCACAATGATCGGCGAGGCAGCAACCATTGCAGATGGGGACTGTGTGCTGTTTATGAATTTCCGTGCCGACCGCGCACGACAACTCAGCGCAGCGCTCACACAGCAAGATTTCGCAGGCTTTGCTCGCAGGTCGCGACCCACCGCCGAATTGGTTTGCACAGCCGAGTACAGCGCGGACCTAGATTGCCCCGTTGCCTTCCCTCCCGAAACCCTCAAGGACAGTATCGGTGAGTGGGTAGCCAATAATGGCCTGAGACAACTTCGCCTGGCTGAGACCGAGAAATATGCCCACGTAACGTTTTTCTTCAGTGGTGGTCGTGAAGCCACTTATCCCGGCGAGGACCGAGTACTCATTCCCTCACCCAAAGTTGAGACCTACGATCTGCAACCCGAAATGAGTGCACCAGAGGTGACTCAATCGTTGGTCGCTGCTATCAAATCCGGCGATTACAGCTTGATTGTCGTTAACTATGCCAATGGCGACATGGTGGGTCACACCGGTGTATTTGATGCCGCCGTTTCCGCCGTAGAAACCCTCGATCATTGTTTGGGGGAGATAGAACAGGCGGTTATCGAAAGTGGCAGCCAAGCCCTAATCACGGCCGATCACGGTAACTGTGAGCAAATGCTTGACTACGAAAGTGGTCAAGCCCATACCCAACACACGACAGAATTTGTGCCGCTAATTCATATCACTGCGCTGCAACGCGACTTCATCGAAAAGCCCGGAATTTTGGCCGATGTGGCACCAACGCTCCTAGACTTGATGGGCCTTGAGATCCCTGCCGCAATGACCGGCCACAGTCTACTGACAGGTAAAGCGTAACTACCTTGTCTGCTTCATGCCCAAGGCTGAGCCATTAGATGCCTAGACGCTATGCCCTAGTGGGTTTACTCCTATTAACTGCCCACCTTGGGGCGGAAACAGTCAGCAATGAGCAGGCCGCCCTCGAAAAAATTGAGGCCCTTAAAAGCCAAATTGCCACCGTCAAGCAGCGCATTGAAAAACGCCAGGATGAACGTGATGCACTGCAAATTCGCCTTGCCAAAACTGAGCGCGCCATCGGGGAGCTCGACAATGCCTTGGTCGTTATTGAATCAAAAATTGATAACGAGCGAACTCGCCTGCGTGAACTGCAGACTGAAAAAGCCCGCTTAGAGGCACTCGTAATATCGCAACGCGAGGTAATGGCAACAGAATTTCGTGATCTTTGGGCCCTGCAACAAGGCGGCTCGATCCGCATTATTTTTGGCGATCAGGCTCCGGACCAGTTGGCACGCAATTTGGCGTTTTATCAACGGGTACTCAACAACCATGCCGACGCCGTGACGGAATTTGAAGCGCTTATCAAAGAGGTTGTCGCGAACGCCGACGCCATTGCCGCCGCTGAACGACGCCTTCTGGCTGAGCAAGAAAACCTCGTTGAGGAAAGGGCGAAGGTCGCTGCCCTGCAAACAGAACGTCGCCAAACGTTGGCTGAGATTCAGCAGCAACTAGATGACGACGGCGCGCGTATGGCGCGCCTAGAAGCAGACCGCATACAGTTAACGGCGTTATTGGAGGAACTCCGTCAAACCTTGGCAGAGCTTGATACACCCGCCAACTATCAGCCCTTTGCCGAGCAACGGCGCCAGTTACCCTACCCCGTGAGAAGCCGTCCCGATAACCGTTTTGGCGCCTACCGAAATAGCGCCAATATGCGCTGGCAAGGATGGTTGATGCCTGCCCCAGAGGGAAGCAGCGTACGCGCCATTCATTTCGGACGCGTGGTTTATGCGGATTGGTTGCGCGGCCAGGGTTTGTTGATGGTGCTCGACCATGGCGATGGCTACCTGAGCCTATACGGCCAGAACCGCAGCCTACAGCGCGATATTGGGGACTGGGTGGCGCCGGGCGACATCATTGCTACTGTAGGGGCAAGCGGTGGCGCGGCCAGGCCAGCGCTGTACTTTGAAATCAGGCACAATGGCCTGCCGGTTGATCCCGGCAACTGGCTGACAAGGTAGCCCCTGTCAGGCACCTTAAGACTCAAACGCACGCGGCAGGAACTCCCCGTATGAAAGCAACATCTCGCCAGCTACTGACTTCGCTAGCCCTTTTGGGGAGCACTGTTACCGCGTTCGCTGACCACCACGAGAGCTCCGCCCAAGATCCACATACCACGACTACCGCAGCCACCGAAGAGGCGCTGCCGTTAAAAGAGCTGCAAACCTTTGCCGATGTGTTCAAGCAAATTCGCGCCGGGTACGTCGAAGAGGTTCCCGATTCCAAGCTCTTTGAATACGCCGTCAAAGGCATGCTCGAGGGCCTTGATCCGCACTCGGTTTATCTGACCAAAGAGGATTACAGCGATCTTCAAACCGCCACCGATGGGGAATTTTCGGGTATTGGCATCGAAATTGGCCGCAGCGGCAGTTTTATCGAAATCATTTCACCCATTGACGGATCGCCCGCCGTAGACGCTGGCCTCGAGGCCGGCGACATCATTCTCAAAATAGACGGCACATCGCTTAAAGATCTGTCCATTGACGAGGCCGTGGAGCGCATGCGGGGCCCGGTGGGTACCGAAGTGATTCTAGAAATCGGACGCCCCGGCAATACTGAACCCTTTGACGCCACGGTTATTCGAGACACGATCAAAGTCGCCAGTGTACGGTCCCGCGAGTTGCAGCCGGGCTTCGGTTATTTGCGTATTGCCCAGTTTCAGCGCCATACCGGAGACGAAGTGGCCGAAGCCGTTGGTAAGCTGACAGCAGAGGGTAGCCTGAAAGGGCTGGTGCTTGATCTGCGCAACAACCCCGGTGGCGTATTGGGTGCCAGTGTCGCAGTTTCCAGCGTATTCCTCGACGGCGGTCTGGTGGTTTACACCGACGGTCGACACCCCAGTTCACAAGAGCGCTATGAAGCTGAGCCGGGGCAATTACTCACCGATATTCCCGTAGTCGTGCTCATTAATGGCGGCTCGGCGAGCGCCTCAGAAATCGTAGCCGGCGCCCTGCAGGATCGAGGTCGCGCCGTAATTATGGGCACCCGAAGCTTTGGAAAAGGATCGGTTCAAACGGTGTTGCCAGTATCAGAAACCCGCGCTGTAAAACTCACCACTGCCCGCTACTTCACCCCCAGTGGGCGCTCGATTCAGGCAGAGGGTATCGTTCCCGATATTGTGGTCGAGCGCGCTAAATTGACCAGCCTCGAGGGGCGACAAATCAAAGAAGCCGACCTCCAGGGCCGACTGGATGGCAGTGACGGCGCCAACCGGCAAACCTTTGAGGCAGAGAGCGATACGCTCGCGCGACTTCGGCAAAATGATAACCAGCTGTACGAAGCACTGACATTGCTGCGCGGCGTGACCATTCTGCAAGCCAAGCAGACGCTGGAGCTTTCCGCAGACATCGAATCACCATGAATAAGTTATTTATTGCACTCGGGCTATGCTGCCTGAGTAGCTGGGCATTAGCGAACTGTCCGACACCTGGCCGCAGCCATTTAGCCATTATTATTGATGACATTGGCTACGATTTGGATACAGGCCGAGCTCTCGCCAGCTTCCCGGGCCCGTTGACCCTCGCCATCCTGCCTGAAACGCCCCACGCCACTGAAATCGATGCGCTCGGTACAGAGTACGGCAAGGAAATCATGATTCATCTGCCAATGGTCGGACGCGCCACGGCAGCCCATGAAAGTCACCGTATTACCGCGAACTTGCCCGAAATTGCCATCGACCGCTTTCTGCAAGAAACCTTAACCTCCGTGCCCCATGCCGTAGGCGTAAACAACCATCAGGGCAGTGAATTAACCCGAGACCGTGCGGCCATGGAGCGGTTAATGTCGCGCCTGAAGGGGGCATCGCTGTTTTTTGTGGACTCCAGAACAGCACCCGATACCGTTGCAGCCACCACGGCGGAACGCTTTGGTGTACCGGTCGCATCGCGATCGGTATTTTTGGATAACGTGCGTGAGCAAGCGGCAATCCGCGTGACGCTGGCGGAGGCCATCGCAGCGGCGAGAAAACAGGGCTCAGCGATTGCTATTGGTCACCCTTACCCAGAAACGTTGGCGGTGCTTGCTGCAGAGTTGCCGCAACTGCCCGATGATGTGACGCTTACACCCGCGTCTTCGGTGGTTTACTGCCAGAGCGATCAGAACCTGACTTCAATTCCCTGATTGGCCATATGGGCCTTGGCTTCGCCCACCGTGTATTCACCAAAGTGAAAGATGCTGGCGGCGAGCACGGCATCGGCGCCGCCCTCGAGCACCCCCTGAGCGAGATGCTCGAGATTGCCCACACCGCCCGAGGCGATCACCGGAATATCGATTGCATCGCTAATAGCGCGGGTGATAACGAGCTCGAACCCGTCCTTGGTACCGTCGCGATCCATACTGGTCAGCAGGATTTCTCCAGCACCGAGTTCGGCCATACGGCAGGCCCAAGCAACAGCTTCGATACCCGTTTCTTTGCGTCCACCGTGGGTAAATAACTCGTAACGAGGGGAGCCGTCGTCGGTCTCAACTCGTTTCACATCCATCGCTACCACTATGCATTGGGTGCCAAAGCGCTGAGCAGCTCGCTGCACCAGTTCCGGTTCATGGATGGCGGCGGTATTAATACTAACCTTGTCGGCCCCGGCGTTAAGCATGGTTCTCACATCTGCCAACGATCGGATACCACCGCCGACAGTGAGCGGGATGAAAACCTCGCGGGCCATTTGCTCGACCGTGTGAACTGTAGTGTCACGACCTTCATGGCTAGCCGTGATATCAAGAAATGTGACTTCGTCAGCGCCCTGCTCGTTGTAGCGTCGAGCAATCTCTACCGGGTCGCCAGCATCGCGAATACCGACGAAGTTGACGCCTTTAACCACTCGCCCCTTATCAACGTCTAGACAGGGAATAATGCGTTTTGCCAGACCCATTAGGCGTCTTCTACCAAGCTATCCGCTAGTGATTGGGCGGCGGCCAAATCGAGGGTGCCCTCATATATCGCCCGGCCGGTGATTGCACCCCAGATACCTTCGCCAGCGCGCTCGGCGAGCGCTTGGATGTCGTCGAGGTTGGTAATACCACCCGATGCAATCACGGGAATGCTGGAGGCTTGCGCCATAGCGCAGGTGGCCTCTACATTGACACCTTGCATCATGCCGTCGCGGGCAATATCGGTGTAGACGATGGCACTAACACCATCTTGCTCAAACTGACGCGCAAGATCGCTGGCTTTGACCGACGTAACCTCAGCCCAGCCATCGGTCGCGACCCATCCGTCCTTGGCATCAATGCCCACAATAATGTGGCCAGGAAACGTTCTGCAGGCTTCACGAACAAATTCGGGCTCTTTCACCGCCTTGGTACCGATGATGACCGAGGTCACACCGGCATTGAGGTAACGCTCAATGGTGGAGAGGTCACGAATGCCGCCACCGATTTGAATGGGCAGATCCGGCTGCGCCTTGGCAATGGCTTCAACCGCCGCCGCATTCACCGGCTCACCCTCAAAGGCGCCGTTTAAGTCGACTAAATGTAAGCGGCGTGCACCTTGGCGCTGCCACAGTGCGGCGGTAGCCACAGGATCATCGGAGAACACGGTACTGTCTTCCATGATGCCCTGACGCAGGCGCACACACTGGCCATCTTTAAGGTCAATCGCCGGTATAACTAACATCGTCCGTCCCATTGTAAAAAATTGCTTAGCAGTCGCAGACCACTGGTATGGCTTTTTTCCGGGTGAAATTGCACCGCGAACAGGTTGTTCCGAGCCAGCGCTGCGCAACCTTCAACACCGTAATCAAACTGCGCTGCGACCACCTCAGACTCAGTGGGATCAACCCAATAGCTGTGCACAAAATAAAAGCGCTCGGCATCATCAATACCGTGCCATAGAGCATGTTCTTGGCGCTGATGCACACGGTTCCAGCCCATGTGAGGCACTTTTAAACGGTTGCCCTCGGCATCGCGATGGTCGTGGCCGAAGAAGCGGACACGACCAGGCACAATCCCTAGCGTGTCAACGCCGCCATTTTCTTCAGAGTGGTCCATCAAGGCCTGCATGCCCACACAAATGGCTAGCACCGGCTTGTGACCATCAGCCAGCGCATCGACCAAGAGCTGATCGCAACCCAAGGCGCGGATTTCAGTCATACAGTCCCGAATAGCCCCTACGCCAGGAAAGACCACATGATCCGCGCGAGCGATGGCAGCAGGATCGTTGCTGACCACGACCTCGCCAGCACCGGCGTGTTCTAACGCACTCGCCACCGAGTGCAGATTTCCCATGCCGTAATCAATAACGGCAACACTGGCTGTCACGAGATCACAGAACTCCCTTGGTCGAGGGCGTCATACCTGCCGACAACGGATCTCGACTCAGTGCCATTCGCAGCGCTCGACCAAAGGCCTTGAACACCGTTTCTGCTTGGTGGTGGGCATTGTGGCCCCGCAAATTGTCGATGTGCACAGTCACATGGGCGTGGTTGACGAAGCCTTGGAAGAACTCACAAACCAAATCGACATCGAAACTGCCGATCATGGCGCGGGTAAAAGGCACATGGAACTCCAGCCCCGGTCGGCCGGACAAATCGATAACCACGCGCGACAGCGCCTCATCGAGGGGTACGTATGCATGACCGTAACGCAGTATGCCTTTCTTATCGCCCACCGCTTGGGTGAAAGCCTGCCCCAGAGTGATGCCAATATCTTCGACAGTGTGGTGCGCGTCGATGTGCAGATCGCCCTTGGCCACAATCTTCATGTCGATCATGCCGTGACGAGCAATTTGGTCGAGCATATGCTCGAGAAATGGCAGCCCGGTATCAAACTCAGCCTGGCCACTGCCATCTAGACAGAGATCCACAGTAATCTGCGTTTCCAGGGTGTCGCGACTGAGACTGGCTCGACGCGCTGTTTCATTTGCGCTCATGCTTGAGCTCCCGGATGGTAGTGATCGCTCTCGATCACGATGCATGGCTTGCGCCCGACTCGGCCACTGGCCCATGTCGCGCTACACTAAGCAGCATATTGTAGCCAAGGACCGGTCGCGGTTCACGCCTTACACAATGAGAACTAAGACCAATTCCAACAGCGCCGAAAGCTTCCCTCACCGAGTGCTGAAATGGTTCGACCAGCACGGTCGACACGATTTGCCGTGGCAGCGAGACATCACACCCTATCGAGTCTGGGTTTCAGAAATCATGCTACAGCAGACGCAAGTCACTACGGTGATTGGCTATTTCGATCGCTTTACCGCTCGCTTTCCAACGGTACAGCACTTAGCTGCCGCCTCGTTGGATGATGTTCTGCATCTTTGGACCGGACTTGGTTACTACGCTCGCGCTCGCAATCTGCACAAGGCCGCTCACTGCATCGTCGATGACTTTGGCGGCGTTTTCCCGGTAGCGCCCGAGCAGCTAGAAACCCTGCCCGGTGTTGGTCGATCTACCGCCGGCGCCATTGCCAGCATTGCCCTTGGCCAGCGAGCGGCGATTTTAGATGGCAATGTAAAACGCGTTTTAGCGCGTCAGTTCGCCGTGCCCGGCTGGCCCGGTGAACGCAAGACGCTGGACACGCTTTGGCGACTAGCGGAGGAGAACACGCCACACAACCGCGTAGCTGATTACACCCAGGCCATCATGGATTTGGGTGCCACACTGTGTCGAAGAAGCCGCCCCGACTGCAATATCTGCCCAGTGGCGGACACCTGCAAAGCCTACGCTCACGGCAACCCCAGCCATTACCCGGGCAAGAAACCGCGGAAAGCCCTGCCGACACGCGATCTGACCTGGCTAGTAGCGCGAGATAGCCAAGGCCGGGTATTACTAGAGCGGCGTCCCGAGCAGGGTGTTTGGGGCGGGCTATGGAGCTTTCCCGAACTAAAAGATGGCACTGAACTTGCGGCCTGGTGTCAAAACACCCTGGGGGCCAGACCCAAGCATTCTCAGGCTTTGAATAGTTTGCGCCACAGTTTTAGCCACTACCATTTGAAGCTCTATCCAGTGCTAGCAGAAATGCCCGCAACCCAACATATCGCCGAACCCGATCAGTGTTGGGTCGATCCACATACTCCCGGCGATCTGGGCCTGGCGGCACCGGTTGCGCGCCTGCTGTCAGAACTGGGAAACTCACGTTCCGAAAACTCATGAGACAGTCACCATGACGCGAACAGTAATGTGCCGACGCTATCAAGAAGAACTAGAGGGGCTTGATCGTGCACCCTTACCCGGCCCGAAAGGCCAGGAGATCTTCGAGACTGTTTCCAAAAAGGCCTGGCAGGAATGGCAGGCGCACCAGACGATGCTTATAAATGAAAAGCACCTTAGCCTCATGGACCCTGAAGCGCGTAAATACCTTCAAGAACAAATGGATAAATTTCTCGCCGGTGAGTCCTTTGACGCAGCGGAGGGCTACGTCGCACCTAGCGACTAAAAAGGCCATTAGTTGAAAACCCGCGTACAATCCCCGGTTTTCTGTTCAAGTGATTCCCTATGCGTTCCAAACCTTGGCTGATTGCACTGGTTGTCTGCCTTACCGTTACCGGCAGCCTGGCAGGTATTAAGTTCTTGCAAATCAGTGCCGCCATCGCCATGGCGGAGAGTTTTCCGCCACCCTACTCGGTGGTGACAGCGGTGGAGGCCAAAACGGCGCAATGGGTGCCAACACGCCGTCTTACTGGCTCGATTCGAGCGCCCGAATTTATTGAAGTTGCCGCTGAAAATGCCGGCCGAGTTGTTGCCCTGCCCGTAGCAGCTGGCAGCGTCGTTGAGCGCGGTGACACCATCCTCAAGCTTTTCGACGAAGATTTAGACGCCCAGCGTAAGGCTCTGCAGGCCGACCTATCACTGACCACACTGCAGCTAGAACGTACACGGAAACTGAAATCTGATTCACTGGCCTCTCAAGACCAGCTCGACACTCTGCTGGCTCGGAGCGATAGTTTGCGCGCTCAAATTGCTGCCACTGAAGCGGCGCTAAGTCGCATGACTGTTCGCGCGCCATTCACCGGCCGGCTCGGCATCTATACCTTGTCGCTGGGCGATCTAATGCAAGCGGGCGACCGGTTAACCACATTGACCGGCGTGGGCGACGAGCGCTGGGTTGATTTTAAAGTACCCCAAGGTGTCGCCGATGTTCGAAACGGCGATCGTGTAACCATCTTGTCTCTCGATCGACAGCCCTTGGGCGAAGCCGAAGTGATTGCCGTTTCCGACGCGCTCTCTGCTGGCATTAGAGCGTTCGACGTGCGGGCTCGTATTTCAAATAGCCAATTGCGCCATGGTGAGCTCGTATTGGTGGAAATTTTTATCGGAGAAAATCGGCAAGTCATGGCTCTACCCAGACCGGCTGTGCGCTGGGGGCCCGATGGCGCGCATGTATTTGTGTTGGAACCCGCCGAGCCTGACAGCTATACCAGTCATCGGGCCCACCTGCGCAAGGTTGAGATGTTAGTAGAGCGGGATAGTGAGGCCATGGTCTCGGGGGACATTGTCGCGGGTGAAATCGTGGCCGTTAACGGTGCCTTTAAATTGACAGACCAAAGCTTGGCAAATATCGCCGACACAACGCCACAGTCATGACTGTCTCACCCGAACATAAGCCACGCTGGACCGATATTTTTGTACAGCGGCCGGTTGTCGCTATCGTCCTGACGCTAACCCTGCTACTAGCTGGATTGCGCGCGTCAACCAATCTGCCAGTCATTATGTTTCCAGTGATCCAGAGTTCGTCTTTGGATATCACCACGGTCTATCCAGGTGCCAGCGCTGAAACCGTGCGCGGTTTTATCACCGAACCCATAGAGCGAGTCGCCGCCAGCGTCCCCGGCGTTGATTACGTGGAGTCGGTAACCACCAGCAGCACTAGTCTGGTAAAGGTTTGGCTGCAACTCAATGAAGACAGTACCGATGCCCTCGCGGAGCTCAACACCCGACTCAGTCAAATTCGCTACGAGCTCCCCGATGGCACCGAAGACCCCTCCATCGAAGTGATGCGTGCTGACTCGCCCTACGCCAGTTTTTACGTAGCCGTCCCCGTGCCCGAGGGCGAGACCCGAGCGAGCATCACCGATTTAATGCAGCGCGAGATGCTGCCGCGCCTGACCTCCATCCCCAATGTTGAACACGCCATAAATTCGGGTAACCGCCCCGCCATGCGCGTATGGCTTGAAACTGCTCGCATGGCTGCGCTCAATGTCAGCGCCGCGGAAGTTCAAAGTGCCTTGCAACGCAACAACATCATTAGCACCTTGGGGCGAGCTGAAAACGCTGTACAACAGGTGGATCTGGTGGCCAATACCGAGTCACGAACACCTGAGGATTTTGCCAACATCTTGGTGAAGCGCGACGGCGGTCTGGATGTGCGCTTGGGCGATGTAGCCCAGATTGAATCAGGCAGTGAAGAAATCAACTCGTTGACCCGCTACAACAGCGAAGCAGCTATTTTTATTGGTATCTACCCTTCGCCCGGCGCTAATGAGATCGCCGTGGCGGATGCGCTGAAGCGAGAGCTGGCGGCCATTAATGAAACGCTGCCGCCCGAATTAAATGTTTCGCTAGCCTATGATGTCACCACCTACATGCGCGATGCGCTGAAAGAGATTTTTATAACGCTGGCTGAGACTATCCTGCTTGTGGGATTTGTCGTCGTGGCGCTAATGGGCTCGTTTCGAACCGCCACAGTGCCACTTCTCACCATCCCGGTATCACTTCTGGGCACCACGGCAGCCATGACCTTGATGGGCTTTTCCCTCAATTTGCTCACCGTGCTAGCCATTGTGTTGTCGGTAGGCCTGGTTGTAGATGATGCCATCGTGGTGGTGGAAAATGTGGCACGCAATCTGCGCCAGGGGATGAGCCGGCCTCAGGCGGCGCTAGCCTCTTCCCGCCGATTGTTAACACCCATTATTGCTATGACCGTCACCCTTGCTGTGGTCTATGCCCCCATTGGACTGCTATCGGGTTTAGCCGGGGTCTTGTTTAAAGAATTTGCATTCTCCCTGGCTGTGGCAGTACTGATATCGGGCCTTATTGCTCTGACCCTGTCACCGATTATGAGCGCCTGGGTCTGTCCCGATAGCGGCCACGAAACCGCGGCCACGCGTTTCGTAAACAGCCGCTTCGACAGGCTGGTCACGCTGTATGCACAGGTCGTAGAAATGTCACTGAAATACCGCTGGCCCCTGATTACCGCAGGTCTGTTTTTTAGCTTACTAACCGTGCCACTATATATGTTTTCGCTGAAAGAATTGGCGCCGGTAGAGGACCAAAGTTCGATGGCCGTGGTTGCCGATGCCGCACCCGATGCCAATGTTAGGGAGACCTACGCTAGCATGGGACTGGTGGTAGAAGAACTACAAACCATCGATGGCGCTACGGATATGTGGCAAGCCATCATGTCCTCTGCAGCCTATGGCGGCCAGGATTTTGTTGCCGCCGATCAGCGCCCGGATGCGTTAGAAGACATTATCTTTAAGGCCTACGACAAGCTTAAGTCCATCCCGGGTATCAATGTGTTTCCGGTACCCGAGGCGAGCCTACCCAGTGCCGGTCAGTTCGATGTCGAGGTGTCGATAACGGCATCAAAGAGCGCTAGAGAGATGCTGCCCTATGCCCAAGCAATGGTAGAGGCAGCGCAAAACTCCGGTTTATTTTTATATGCCGACACCGATTTGCGTTATGACTTAGTACAAGCGCGCATTGATCTCGATCGGCAACGTCTGGCTGATATGGGCATGTCGGTTGCCGAAGTCTCCAGTCAGATTGGCCTGCTCACCTCGGAGGGTTATGTCACCCGCTACGATGACCGAGGTCGGGCTTATCGCGTTATCCCCAAGGTGGCAGAGGATGAGCGTTTGTCTGCCGATGCCATCTTAGATCTGCCGGTGCGCACCCCAGACGGAGAACTCATTCCACTCGGCGCTGTAGCCAGCCTTGAACGTGTTACCGCGCCGCGTGCTTTGTCACGGTTTCAGCAGAAAAATGCTTTCAAAGTGTTTGGTGGTGTTATCCCAGGCACAACCAAGGAACAGGGTTTGGCATTTATCGAAGAAAAAGCGGCGGAAATACTGCCCTCAGATTATGTGCTGGATTACACCGGTGAATCTCGAGAAATACGTCAAGAAGGCAACACCTTGCTCGGGGTTTTGGGTATTGCCATGATTCTGGTGTTTTTTGTGCTCGCCATCCAATTCAACAGCTTCCGGGACCCATTGATTATCTTGCTGGGATCTATCCCGCTGGCGCTATTTGCGGCATTAGCAATTACCTTTACCAATCTCACCACTATTAATATTTACTCCCAAGTCGGGTTAATCACCTTGGCGGGATTAGTCGCGAAAAACGCGATCTTAATCGTTGAATTCGCCAACCAAGCACAGCGCGAAGGACTTGGAAAACTCGATGCCATCCGCGCCGCCTCAGCCAGCCGCCTGCGCCCAGTGCTTATGACAACAGGCGCCACGGTACTTGGCCACTTTCCCCTAGTAGTGGTTTCGGGTGCCGGTGCTGAGGCACGCAACAGTATTGGTTTCATCTTGGTCGTGGGCATGTTGATCGGCACATTCTTCACGCTGGTGCTGCTACCGGCCATATACGCCGTATTCGCCTCAGACCACCAGCACGAGGATCCAGCCGAGATTAGTGCTGAGGCCCCCACTACGGTTTCAACGCCGGTTTGATTGTCCCTTGACCTTGAGCCTCGGCACGGGTTTAATACGCGGCCTTTGACGCCCAGGTAGCTCAGTCGGTAGAGCAGGGGATTGAAAATCCCCGTGTCGGCGGTTCGATTCCGTCCCTGGGCACCATACAAATAAGCCTCACCTCTTGGGTGGGGTTTTTTTGTAGGGTCTTCGGGGTGGACGAGTACAGCCGTGGCGGTTCGACAACAGGCGACTTTGAGCCTGTTGGACGTCGGCGCAATGCAACGACGCCCCGAAGGGGTAGCTGCAGCGG
>CAYPPU010000045.1:0-2503 GCA_964412695.1 uncultured Alteromonadaceae bacterium
CTGATCAGGCCGCGATTACCGAGTCGCTTATGGATATGATTGCCAAAGTGCAGCACTACGTGCCGGGCTACAAGCTGGTCAACGGACCGGTGTTCGAGGGCAATAAAGTGGGTGTGTTCATGGAAGTCGCAGGCCTGGGTGATTACCTACCTACCTATGCCGGTAACCTCGATATCATGACGGCGGCGGCGTGTCGGACGGCCGAGATGTATGCCGAGAAAATTCTGAGCGGTGAATTCAAATTGCTAGCGGAGGCAGTATGAGTAAGTCAGATCTAGCGGGCCGAAAGGTTCTGTGCCATGACATGTGTTTGCGCGATGGAATGCATGCCAAGAAAGAGCAAATTTCCACAGAGCAAATGGCCACCTTTGCGGCAGCCATGGAGAAAGCCGGTGTTCCCATGATCCAGGTGAGCCACGGCGCGGGTTTGGGTGGTAATTCGCTGCAGCACGGTTTCGCGCCCCATGCTAACGAAGAGTATTGGGATGCTGTCGCCGCGGTACTTGATAAAACCATCATGTCTGTGTTGCTTATTCCTGGCTTAGGCACCATGAATGAGCTGCGCTCGGCCCATGCCCACGGTGTACGCAGTGTGCACGTGGCAACCCACAGCACGGAGGCGGACACCTCTCCGCAACACATCGCTTGTGGTCGCGAGCTGGGCATGGATACCTCTGGCTTTCTCATGATGGCGCATTTGAACACCCCCGAGGGGCTGGCAGGTGAAGCCAAAAAAATGGAGTCTTACGGTGCGCAAACCGTCTATGTAACTGATTCAGCTGGCTATATGTTGCCAGACGATGTCACCACTTACGTTAACGCGCTGCGCGATGTACTCGATGAGGGAACCGAAATTGGCTTTCATGGCCACAACAATCTTGGTATGGGCATTGCCAATTCTATCGCTGCAGTGCGCGCTGGCGCCTCGAGAATTGATTGTTCGGTAGCGGGCTTGGGTGCAGGTGCCGGCAATACGCCACTAGAGGCCTTTGTGGCGGTGTGTGATCGCATGGGTATTGAAACCGACTGCGACATGTTTGCGCTGATGGACATGGCCGAGGATCTGGTGTTCCCCATGATGGACCACATAGTTCGTATCGACCGGTCATCACTGACACTGGGTTATGCGGGGGTTTACTCAACTTTCTTGTTGCACGCTAACCGTTTGGGCGAGAAGTACGGTATTCCACCTCGGGATATCCTCATTGAACTTGGCCGCAAGAAGATGATCGGTGGCCAAGAGGACATGATTGAAGACACGGCGCTCACGATGCTCAAGGAGCGCGAGGGAGCCTCAGCGGCATGAATGAAACGGTCGTTGTTGTCGGCGCCACAGGGGAGATGGGGCGGCTCATTAGTTGTGATCTGAGTAAACAAGGTTATCGTGTGGTTGGCGTGGCGCGCAGTGCTGAAGCACTGGCAGCGCTGGGTCACGAGGTGCCAACACTGGTTCCCTGTACGACAGACATTACTAGTGATGACGCCATAGATGCGATTAGAGGCTGTTTAGAAGGGACTGTCAGGGCTGTCGTTCATGGCCCTGGCGTACCCACTGCAGGTGGTATTGCCTCGGCACCCACATCGGCCATTTTGGAAGCCACTAACATCAAAGTGGGTGGTTTTGTTAGGCTGGTTAGAGCCTGTGATGCTCATTTTGTTCGGGGTTCACGTCTAATCGCCATTGGTGGTCATTACGGCTTTGAGCCAACAGCCTATGCTGCCACCGCAGGTGTGGGTAATGCCGCCTTGGCCAATGTTGTGCGTCAATACAGCTGGACCATGGGTGATCGTGGTATCACCGCCCACCTTTTGGCCCCGGGGCCTGCCGATACCCCTCGGTTGAGGCGTGTGGCAGCTTCTCGAGCTGAACAGGAGGGGGTCGAATCCGATGTGGTCCTCGATCGAATGCGTGCGGAGTCGGCGTTGGGTGAGTTTACCGAGGTTGAGTCGGTATCCTGGGCGATTGGTGTCTTGCTAGACCCCCGAGCAAACGCGCTGGCAGGTAGCACCCTGTTCATGGATGCCGGTCGCCGACGCGGCTTGCCTTAATCGCTGAGTAATACGCCCGTGCCCATATTGAACGTCCAACTCAATACCTCTCGGTATAAACAATCAGCCCTTGCCGATTTTATGCAAAAGGCAACGGCGGTCTTTGCCGAGACCTTAGAGGCGCCAATCGATCGCATTCGCGTCTATCTACATGATGTGCCGCCACAGCACATGCTGGTAGGTGGCAAGGTGCCCGATACTGTGGGTGGCGACGCGCCGTTTTTCCAATTTTATCTCTTGGCCGGACGCCCTCCCGAGCACCGTGACGCCTTATTAGTCGCTTTTACTGATCTATTAGTGAAATGTCTTGGTGTTGAGCGCTCGTTAATACGCGGCTTTTGTAGTCACATTGACCCCAATGACTGGTCAGTGGCTGGCGTGCCAGCGGGGCAGAAGCGAGCAACGGAAATTGCGGCCCGAGCACAAACCGACGCGTAGATACTCGTTTATTGGA
>CAYPPU010000045.1:2603-16290 GCA_964412695.1 uncultured Alteromonadaceae bacterium
GCAACGGAAATTGCGGCCCGAGCACAAACCGACGCGTAGATACTCGTTTATTGGAGTTTCCAGGCCAAGGTTCCTCCTTAAACAGCGCTTGGTCGCGTTCAGTCCCTAAGCTAGACTCAGGGCGGCTGCAGGTAATGCGCAGCGAATAACCCGATCAGGCTTGGACGCGAACATGGCTGAACTTGAGCTCAAACTAGAACACGTCACACCGCAATTGGCCTTTGCCATTGGTGAGGGCAAGGTGTGGCTCAACGAGCAACGTATAGTGCTGTATTCCCAGGCGGCGCTGGGTAAATTTCGGCGAGAGGTCTATGACACCATCGGGCATGAACGTGCAAAGGCGTTCTTTTTGCGCCTCGGGTTTCAACTAGGCCGACTCGATGGCGAAGTGGCGCGTAACAGTACTGAAATCGAGAGTGTCACCGAGCGATTTAAGATCGGGCCTCAGCTTCATGCTTTGCGCGGTATGGTGCTGCCGAACTTGCATAAGCTCCATATAGATGAGCAGGGCGATGGATTTGCCTGCGAGGTCGAGTGGCAAAATTCGTTTGAAGTCGAAATCACACGTTCGGAACTGCCCCATTTGGATGAGCCGGGCTGCTGGACCTTGGTGGGTTATGCCAGCGGCTACGCTAGCAACTTTCTGCAGCGATCGATCTATTTCAAAGAGGTGGAGTGTTACGCCTGCGGCGATGAGCGCTGCTTTGCCATAGGCAAGCTCTGTGAGGACTGGGAGGATGCAGAACAACTAAAGAGTTACTACGAGCCGGACACACTGATGCATGAGTTTTTGTCACTGCAGGACCGGGTTGAGGAATTGAAAACCGGTACTCATGATCCTGAGGCGCTGTCGGATATTGTCGGTGAGTCGAAGCCGTTTAAGGCCGCGCTGCAGATGGTGACTAAGGCCAGTGATAGCAAGGTATCGGTATTGCTTCTTGGCGAGACTGGTGTGGGTAAGGAGGTGATGGCGCGCGCCTTGCATCGATCCAGTGACCGTGCAGGAAGGCCTTTTGTGGCGGTTAACTGCGCGGCGATACCACAGGATTTGATTGAGGCAGAGCTTTTTGGCGTGGCGAAAGGGGCCTATACCGGAGCGGTGAACTCCCGAGCGGGTAAATTTGAACGCGCCGATGGCGGTACCATTTTCCTCGATGAAGTGGTGGAGCTGTCACCCCGTGCCCAAGCTACTCTATTGCGCGTTTTGCAGGAACGGGAATTTGAGCGGTTGGGTGACAACACCGTTCGAAAAATAGATGTCCGCGTCGTGGCGGCAACTAACGAGGATTTGGGCGAAGCTGTGTCAGCCGGCCGCTTTCGGGCCGACTTGTTTTATCGCCTCAGCGCTTATCCAGTGCGGATTCCCTCATTGAGGGAGCGTCGTGAAGACATCCCACTTTTTGTAAACTATTTTTTAGAGCACCATTCGGAGCTTCACGGAAAACCGTTGCAAGGGGTGAGTGATCGCGGCATGGATAAGCTGCGGGCCTATGCCTGGCCAGGGAATATTCGCGAACTTGAAAACATTATTGAGCGTGCCGTTATCTTGGCTGAGCCGAATAGCAAAATTAATGTTGATCTCATTTTGGGTTCTGATGAGGTACACAGCAATGACGAACACGCGCTCGACGCGGAAGGTCATCTAATTCCAGCAGCCGAACAGGGCGCCATACGCAGTGCCGAGGCAGCGGCTGATTTTTTGATTGAGAATGGCGTCGCCCTAGAGGCGCTCGAGGATTTATTGATTCAGCGCGCTATGGATAAAGCCGGTGGGAAGGTTTCTAAAGCCGCGCGCCTTTTAGGTATGACGCGACCGGCGTTTGCTTATCGGTTAAAGAAACTGCAGTAGTTTACTGCGCACTACCGACGCGTTAGCTTGTGCAGGCCGCGATGGCTGCGAGAGCGATTGCCGCATCTTCTTGGGCAGTGCCGCCCGAAATGCCGATTGCACCGCCATCAGGTAGTGGATGTCCACCCGGGAAGCCCATTAATCCGCCATTGCTATGCATCATGCCATCTAGCGCTTCACGGCGGCATAAATCTCCAAAGTCACCTGAGGGCATGGGAAATAGCGTCGATGTCACGGCCTTGCGCTGGGCAACGTCTATCGTTCCCAGCATGGCCCCGTCCATACGGTGAAACGCGATCAGATGGGCATGCCTATCAACTACAGCCATTGAAAGCGATAAGCCCCTCTCTGTAGCCAGTTTCTCGGCAGCCTCGAGAAGGGCTTTGGCGTATTGCAGTGTCATGGTGTGCTCCTGAAAGGCAGGTTAGAAGAGTGTGGGGCTATGGTAACAAGCCGTTGTATATGTGCGTGGGGCAGGCTTGCTGAAATGCGTTGCTTTGGTAGAGCCTAGTCAGCCAGGCCGAAAGTTTGGGGTGTGTGTCCACACCACGAAGGCCATAATGCTGAGCTAGGGCGAAGCGTGCACTCAGGGCACAATCGGCAATGCTTGGGAAATCACCCAAAAACCAAGGGCCGCTGGCACTACATTGGGTGTCTAGGTATTCAAGAATTTGCTCCCAAGCGCGCTGACATTGTGACAAGACCGAGTGATCCCACTCGGCCTCTGGCTGTTCCCGGCAAATAAAAATAGCATCGCGTATTTGCGGACCGATTTCTTTATCCGAATAGCTTTGTAGTGCAACAGCTGTTGAACTACCCAAAAGAGCGGGTGTGGCACGAGATCTCTCTAAAAAGTCAATGATGCCGGCCGACTCATCGAGGACCTCGTTGCCGGCGACGAGAACAGGCACTGTGCCCTTGGCGCTCAGGGCCAGCAGCTCAGCGGGCTTGTTGTGGGTGTCGACCTCTATGGATTCATAGTTCAATGATTTTAACGCGAGCGCCATTCTGACCTTCCAGCAGAAAGGGCATTCGGCTTTGGAATAGAGCATCAACATTCTGGGTATCCGATCACAGTGGTGTCATTGCATGGCATGGCATAGTGATTAATAAGCTTACCGCACAACTGTGATCCGCAGCCGGATCTTTAACCGGGGGAGTAGCGCTTTAAGCTCATCGAGCTCTCTGCTACTCAGCGGATGAGAGCGTCGCCAACCACGAGGTAAAATCAAGGTTAAAGTTTTACCGTTAGCGCTGACGCTAATGTCCTGCAGTTTTTCGAACAGTTCCACGTATTTGAGAGCAATAGCCAGTCGCAACAAGGCGATGAGGCGCGTAATTTTTTCAAAATGATCCTCGGGGATGGCGGATAAGAATTCAGAGCGCAGTTTGCCGCGCTGTCCCTCTAATAGTAGTGCCATCAATTCCTGCTCTCCCTGAGAAAAGCCAGGCATATCGGAATTAAGAATGAGATAAGCAGAGTGCCTGTGATAGCTTTTCTGGGCAATACTGATGCCGATCTCATGTACTTTAGCCGTCCATGTCAGCAACTCGACATCTTGCGCGCTGAGCTGCCAGCTATCGGCAACAGCGGTAGCTAGAACAGCAGTGCGGTGAGCGACAATATCAGAAGATCTTGGGTCGGCGCCGTGACGAGCCACCATGGCATTGATTGAGCGCTCTCTCACGTCTTCATGGCTTAGGCGACCCATCAGGTCATAAATTACCCCTTCGCGGAGAGCGCCACTGGATGTGCGCATTTTTTTAATGCCCAAGGCTTTAAATAACCCTTGGGTGATGGCTACGCCAGCACAGATCACGCCGCGTCTATTTTCTGCTAATCCTGGCAGATCGATCTCATCGGTTTGGGCGAAACTCAGCAATTTTTTTCTCAGCTTATTTAAACTTCGCTCATCGATACCGTGGTCACGCCATCCCTGAGATTGGATCAGTAGTTCAATAGCCTGTAGGGTGCCGGAAGAGCCCACTGCTTCTATCCAGTTACTGGCATGAAAATCAGGGGCAATCCGCGAGGCCTCTGCAAAAGCCTCAGACACGGCTGACCTGAAAGCTTTGTCGCTGATCTTGCCGTCAGGGAAATGACGCTGCGCATAACTGACACAACCCATCTGGAGGCTGACAAGGCGTTGTGGCTCAAAACGCTGGCCAACAATGAACTCCGTACTGCCGCCGCCGATATCGACGACTAAACGGCTACTTTCATCGTCCGCCAGGCTATGCGCTACACCGAGGTACACTAGTCGCGCTTCTTCTCGACCATAAACCACGTCGACGGGTACGCCGAGTAAACGTTCCGCTGGCTTTGTAAAGTCACGTCGATTCCGCGCCTGTCTCAACGCGTTGGTGCCGACGACACGCACACGGGTGGGTTCCAAGCGGTCCAGCAATTGGGCAAAGCGTTCTAGGCAGGCCAGACCACGATCGATGGCTTCGCTGCTGAGTTGATGATCGATTAGTCCAGCCCCCAACTGGACTTTCTCGGCGAGCGTCTCGACGGGACGGATTTCACCATGCTCTACACGGGCAACAATGAGATGGAATGAATTACTGCCCAGATCAAGTGCCGCTAGCAAGCTACCTTCGGGCACGCCGTTTTCGACGCCACCAAGCATTTCGCTGTCGACACTATCACTGCTTGAGGGCGCTGTAGCGGGGCTGGGTGTGGGCATTGTTTTCATCTACCGCGTTGCTAGGCGCCTATTATTGCGCGCTGACCATCAAATGTCTGCGGTCTCGCCGCCAATCCATTTTCTAGGAACCCGATTGGGTATCCGGGTCATGAGCTCATAGCCAATGGTGTCGGCGTGTTCGGCTACGCTATCAATAGCAAGCTCTGGCCCCCAGAGTATTACCGTTGAACCGATCTCTGCCGGCGGGTGGTCGGTAATATCAACCGTAATTAGATCCATAGAAACCCTACCGACCAATGGGCATAGCTGACCGTCTATCCACACAGGGGTTCCTGAGTGGGCCGAACGAGGGTAGCCATCGGCATAGCCAGCCGGCACGGTGGCAATCCGGCTTGGACGGCACGCTTGCCAGGTGCCGCCGTAGCCGACCACATCGCCGGCCGGAATGTCTCTTATGGCAATAACTTTGGAGCTAAACCGCATGACGGGCCTCGCAGGCATCACTGAATCTGAGGCGCCTCCGTAGAGCATGTAGCCCGGGCGCAACCAATCGCTAGCGGCGCTTAGGTTTGAGCTGATGCCAGCGGAATTGAGCAGACTAGACTCAACACCCGTCGTTGCTATCTCCAGCCAATTACCCAGTTGATGCCGGGTCAGTTCGGCGTTGGGAGATTCGGCTTGCGCGAGGTGGCTCATTACAATAGGCGGGAGGAAGCCCAGATTAGCGATCGCCTCTTGGGCGTACTCAAGCTGCTCGGCAGTAAACCCTAAACGATGCATGCCGCTGTCGAACTTTAACCACAGTTGCAAGCTTCGAGAGTCAAGATTGGCGAGTAGCTCGATCTGTTCGGTCGTATGGATGACGGTGTCGAGCCGCAGATTTGTTATCTGTTGTGCGTCCCAGGAATCAAAGGGACCCTCAAGGACTAAGATTTTGCCCTCGAATCCATTTTCTCGAAGCACTATGGCCTCGTCGCAATAGGCCACAGCGAGCGCATCCACTAGATCACGCATCACTTTCATGCAGGGGACAATACCGTGTCCGTAGGCATCGGCCTTAACCGTCGCCATCAGTTTTCGCCCGTTTGCAAGCTCTCGCGCCCTTGCGACGTTGAATCTAAGGTTGTCGAGATTAATCTGAATCTCTGTGGGTCGCGTCATGGTGCCCTCAACTAGGTGGCTGCAAAACGTCAGTAAGCATGACGTTGACGTGCGAACAGGCTTTGAGCATGGGCCCATATCGGACCGGGCTTGCCGTCGCCAACCATGACGCCATCAATTGAAGCGACCGGCGCGACTTCCTTAGTCGCACTGGTAAGCCATACCTCATCGGCAGCGAGGACCTCGGCCCGACTGATAGGGCGCTCCTCGATCTCTGCTTGGCCGCTGTCTCGCAGTATGTCTATCAACATGGCACGGGTCACACCGGGGAGCTTTTGATGGTCCAAATTAGGCGTGCTGATGACACCTTGATGAACAATAAAGACGTTACAGGCGGCGGCTTCGGTAAGTTCGTCGCGCTCGTTAAACAGTAATATTTCATCAGCAGCTTGGTCGGTCGCCTCGTTCATGTGCATCACGTTACCCAGTAATGCCACTGACTTGATGTGACAGCGGCGCCAGCGTTGGTCGACACCTGTCACGACGTTGTAGGATTTGGCGGTCGATGCATCGCCTTCATTAGGCGCCGTGACGGGAAAGGCGTAGGCGAAGCTGGTCGCTGATACCGCCTGAGGATAGCGATGAGCTCGCATAGGCTGTGAGCCGCGGGTGATTTGGAGGTAGAGCCCCAAATGCGGGTCGCCGGCTTCTTCGCTGAGTCTAATAAGGCAGTCATACCAAGCTCGTTCGGACAACGGATTAGCTAATTGCAGTGCCTGCAGACCTTGGTGCAGACGCGCCATGTGGCGCTCAAAGCCGACCATGCGTCCCCCATAGCAGGGAATCACCTCGTAGATCCCATCGCCGAACAGAAAGCCTCGGTCCATGGGAGAAATATGGGCATCGCTCAGTGGCATAAAGTTGCCGTTTAAGAACACCAGCTGGTTTGTTGGCTGAGGGGTCATCGTTGCTGTAACCGTTTGCGAATATCCATTATCAATTGCCGACCATGATCGGCCGTCAAACCATCCTCGGTGACGGTGGCCTCGTGCGTAATGCCATCCACTGCGCCGGCATGCACCAATTGCGTAAGCAACGCTGCTGAATCAACATCGTCCAGGATGGACGTTTGCAATAGATATTGCGCCATGGCCACCAAGGCATACGCGCCCCAGTTTGACACATCCGCGACGATCAATTCATCGCAACTACTCACAGCCGCTGTGATGTCCAGTGCTTCAACGGCTTTTGCAATTTTGCCCATACCCAGCTCGTTGCCTCCATCCCCAATGGCGATGACAGGGCAGTTCCAAGCCGACACTGAGGTTTCTAGATTCATCAACGAATCACTGATATCGACGCCGCGTAAGTTGTAAAAATGCCCGTCGTTGGCAGCGCCGGGTCGTTCGATACTGATAACGAGGGTGGGATTGATTTCCCTCAGGGGCAGGCGCCAATCGGTGCTCTCTGCCGTCTTGCTGGGAATAGCAATACCGCGGCGGTGATAGCCCATGGCGGCAAGCACATCGGGTTCGGCAATAACCACCGGACTGCAGCCTCGCTGATGAAGGAAGTCGTAGACCACCATCGCTCCCGCCGGGCCATCGGTTTCAAAGGTATTCTTCACGGGGAAGCCGGTAATAATGGCGACACTATCGTGAGCTGCCAGCAGAAGTTTGGCCGCACGCGTCAAGTAGCCTGGAGGGAGCGCTTGTCGGAGTAATGCCATACCCCGAGGATTGTCGCGTACCAATAATGCCTCGATATCCGAGGCAATGGCGAGGTTTGCCACTGAATCACTATCGAGCATGTTCGGTCACTACGTACTCGGCTTCATAACTGCGCTCTAGCCAAAGAATACGATCGGCCTCTGCCGGGGTGATGGGAACAAATTGCAGCTTCTGGCCCGTCGGCGCCTGAGCCAAACGGACGCAGTCGCTAGACAGTACCGCGCCCAGCTTGGGGTAGCCGCCCATGGTTTGGTATTCATTGAGTAGCACAATGGGTTGGCCATCCGGTGGCACTTGAATCGCGCCAAAACAGGCTGCTTCCGACCACAGAGGCGGGAGATCTATAGCAAGCGCTGTGCCGCTCAAGCGGACGCCCATGCGATTAGCGTTGGTTGTGGTCTGAAAGGTCTGACTTTCCAGTCCGCTTATTGCCCGGGCGCAGCTTCTGGCCTGAAACCCCGGTAGGTATCGTAGGACCAAGACGTCTTTTTGCATCGGTTCAGGCCGTGAGCAAAATCGCGTTGGTGTCGGCGCTCTCGGCAGCCGCCAGGGAATAACGTCGCCGGCCCTGAGCTGCCGGCCCTCAAAGACCCCGAGCCCCTCTCGGACTGTAGTGGATAGACTGCCAAACTGGCGGTCAATCATAGGTTCGCCAGCGATGGCCACATAGCTGTAGTTTCCCCGGCTGGTGTAGCCCAATTTTAGAACCGCCATGGCGGCCATCTGCAATGAACGATTGTGTTCACAGGGCGCGCCATCAATGCTTATTGGCGCTAACGCACCGGTTACAGCAACAGTCATGGGCGCGTCGGCCCGCAAGCTGAGGCCGCCCAAAGCCAGTTCAAAGACCGCGCTTGGCGGTGTATTACCGACGAGCTGCTGTCCAAGGCGCCACGCGAAGGGGTCGACGGCGCCGGAGCGGGTAATACCCATGTGGGCACAGCCCTCGCGCCCCTGATCTTGTATTGAGGCTGCTGGCCCGGCAGTCAACACTTCTATCTTGATCATAACGACCCGCCAAGTTTGTCGAAGTAGGCGCGTTCAATCGGTTCGAAGCGAACCCAGTTACCGACAGAGATGCGAATTGCGGGGCTAGAGTTGGGCTCGAACAGCTTCAGTGGGCAGCGGCCTATCACATGCCAGCCACCCGGGGAAATTCTGGGATAAATGGCTGTTTGCCGTTCAGCAATAGCCAGACTTCCTGCGGCGACGCTCAACCGCGGTGTGGGTAGACGGGGCAGAGCGAGCGCCGCTGGCAGTTGACCAAGGTAGCAAAATCCAGGCGCGAACCCGTTGGCATAGGCAAAATAATCAACGCTGCTGTGCTGCTCTACTAGCGATTCCACGCTGATGCCCAACTGATGGGCGCTGGGTTCGAGATCAGGAGCGACCTCGGGGTGGTAGTAAATTGGTATGCGGGGCGAGCTCTGATTTGCCGTTGCTGCCTCCACCTCGAGTGGCGTTGCTATCGCTCGTTGCGCCAAGGTTTCTCGATCTACCTGTGTCGGATCAAAGAATATTGTCAGGGTGACATAGCCGGGGACGGCATCGCTGATAGCGGCACCAAACTCCGCCCTGAGCGCATCGCGCAAGTGCAATAATTTGGCAGTCAGATTGGGGCTGGGTAGTTCCGGGAGTGTAAAGATAATGCCGCGCTCGCCTGCGAGTTCCCACTCCAAAGTCAGACCCCCAGTTGCGATAGCGCGGCGCGTATAGCGGTAAGGATCTCTACCGCATTGGGTGTATCGCCGTGAACGCAAAGGGTGTCAGGCCGCAATGAGACTTTGCGTCCCGACTGGCTGCGAAGTTCGCCATTGGCTATAGCGACGGCTTGGGCGACTGCCGCATCTTTGTCCAAAATGGCGCCGGGCTTGCCCCTGCTGATGAGTGTGCCATCCCGGTGATAGCCTCGATCTGCAAAGGCCTCGAAGCGTAAGCTGACACCGTATTCGATACCCAGTTGCACCACTTTCTTATCTCGCGGTGTGGCGAGCACGACAAGATCAATGTTGCGCGGCCATCCAGCCACGGCGCGCATCACATCCTTAAGCAGTTCTTTGTCAGCCATCATGTCGTTGTACAGGGCGCCATGCGGCTTCACGAAGGTGAGCCTTCGACCATGGATTCGTGCCATGCCATCAAGGGCGGCAATCTGATACTGCAGCGTATCGACTAATTCATCACCGCGAAGATTGATTGAGCGTCTCCCAAACCCCTGAAGGTCGGGGTAGGAGACCTGGGCTCCCACTTCGACCCGGTGCTGCTTAGTGAGCTGCAAGGTTTTTCGAATGATAGTTGGATCTCCAGCATGGAAACCGCAGGCGATGTTGGCACTATCAATTAACGGCATCAATTGCTCGTCGTTACCGAGGGTCCAGATGCCGAAGCTTTCGCCGATATCACAATTCAAACTGATCTGTTTCATGAGTTTGTCACCGCAAGTTCTGTATTGAGTGTATCAGTTATGAGCATGTGACCTGGTGCATGTGTGATTGCCCAGGGTAGTCGAGCGCGCGCTAGCGCGACCTGGGGCGTCACGCCGCAGGCCCAGAAAACCGGGATTTCATCGTTTTTGAGCGTTACGGCATCACCAAAGTCTGGCTCATTGATGTTACTAATCCCAAGCTCAGCGGGATCACCGGCATGGATAGGCTCCCCATGAACACTAGGGTAACGAGCACAGATGTCGTAGGCGAGCTGGACGTGTTCGGCGGGTAGCGGACGCATACTAACCACCAAGTTGCCACTGAAAACACCCGCGCTTACGCAGGGCTTGTTGGTTTCGTACATGGGTACATTGCAGCCCTGACTGATATGTCGGATTTCGATACCGGCCGATGTCAACGCTTCTTCAAAGGAGAAGGAGCAGCCCAGTGCAAAGACCACAGCATCGTCTCGCCAATTGGCTTTGATATCTCCCGGTTCGTCAATGCACACGCCGTTGTGCCAAAGGCGATACCGGGGCAGGTCGGATCGGATGTCCAGATCGTTGACAAGTTCGGGTAGGTCTATCGCGCCCGGTGCTGGGTTTATTGCCAAGAGCGGGCACGGCTTGGGATTTTGCTGGCAAAAGCGATGGAAATCGGCCGCATAGCGATCTGACACGATGACGATATTGCATTGCACAAAGCCTAGCGCCATACCGCTGGTGGGCCCGGTGAGCTCCCCCCGCCTTATGCGCATTCTGAGATCGCAGTTGGCACCGTGCAGCATTCTCTTACCCTATAGTCCTTGTGTCCGCTATATTACCCCGATAACACCTCGATAACGGATGTCCGTCATGCCCCATATTTCTGTTACTGCCCAGTCTCATCCCGATCGTCCGGCTTACATTATGGCCGGATCTGGCGAGGTTGTGACCTATGCCCAATTGGATGAGCGCGCCAACAAAGGGGCCCAGCTCTTTCGCGCTCTGGGTGTCAATGCGGGAGATCATATTGCGTTGATGCTGAAAAACTGCCGGGAGTTCATGGAGATCGCGGCGGCGGCGCATCGGGCCGGTATCTTCTATACGCCCATCAGTACCCATTTGCGTGAAGAAGAAACGGCCTACATTATCGACAACTGCGGAGCCAAGTTGTTTATAGCGGGTCAAAACCTAACGGATGTGGCATCGAAAGCGGCGACGGCAGCACCGAACCTAGAAAAATGTTTTGCCGTTGGCGGGGATATCGCTGGCTTTGAATCTTGGGAAGCGGCTGTTTCCGACATGCCCGGGAAACCGATAGTGGATCAATGCCCCGGCGCGCCCATGCTTTACTCGTCCGGAACCACGGGCAAGCCTAAAGGCGTTTTTCAGAAGCCCACGACCACCGATATTCATGAGCCGCATTTTCTAGAGGCAACCATGGGCGCGTTGTTTGGCTTTGACGCCAGCTGCATTTATCTATCTCCGGCCCCCCTGTACCACGCCGCACCGCTGCATTACAACAACCTAGTGCTAGCTTGTGGTGCGACGTCGATCATCATGGAGCATTTCGACGCCGAACAGGCGTTGGCGCATATCGAACATTTTGGTGTGACTCACAGTCAGTGGGTTCCCATTATGTTTGTGCGTATGTTGAAGCTACCCCTTGAGGTTCGAGAGCGCTACGACGTTAGTTCTATGAAGCGGGCTATCCACGCGGCTGCGCCATGCCCCATCGAGGTTAAGGAGCAGATGATCGATTGGTGGGGGCCAGTCATCGAGGAATATTATGCGGCGAGTGAGGGCATTGGTGGCACCATTATTGGCTCACAAGATTGGTTGGCTCATAAAGGTTCGGTTGGCCGGCCGATTTTTGGAGAGCCCGTGATCGTCGATGACGAGGGTAACGAATTGCCCACCGGTGAGACCGGTTTGATCTACTTTTCGGCGCCCACGACCTTTGAATATTACAAAGAGCCTGAAAAGACTCGGGAGGCTTTTAATGACAAAGGGTGGGCGACAACCGGGGATATGGGCTACCTAGATGCAGAGGGGTATCTGTATCTCACCGATCGGAAAAACTTCATGATCATTAGCGGGGGCGTCAACATCTATCCCGCTGAGATCGAAAACCTGTTGATTACGCACCCGTCGGTTGCCGATGTTGCTGTCTTTGGCATACCCAACGAGGAGTTCGGCGAAGAGGTCAAGGCTGTGGTGCAGTTAGATGACATGACGCAGGCAGGTGACGAGTTGGCTCAGGCGCTAATCGCGTGGATGCGCGAGCGCCTATCGCACATCAAAGTGCCGCGTAGCATCGATTTTATGGCCCAGCTACCCCGTATGGATAACGGTAAGCTCTACAAGCGTCACCTCGTAGAGCAATACAAGAACCCGTGATGCGGATTTAGCGTATCCCAAGAGCTGCTGCGCCCATCACCAGCAGCGTGGCGATGACCGGTATGACCACGGTGATCACACCCACATCGCGGTAGGCCTCTCGGTGTGTGAGCTGCGTGATGGTGAGCATGGCAACGACAGCACCGCAGTGGGGCAGGGAATCAAAACCGCCGGCGGCCATTGTGGCGATCCGATGCAGCACGTCAGGCTCAACGCCTGCTTGTAGGTAGGCAGGTGCCAGTGTTTGCATGAAAATTTGCAGACCGCCCGAGGCCGAGCCCGTGATGGCCGAGATCACACTGACTGAGCCAAAGATCGACAACAGTGGGGGCCAATCATTGTTGGTAGCGAGGGCGACGAAGCCTTGGAAACCACTGGTTTGTGTCACCACACCGCCAAAACCGATGACAGCGGCAGTGCTGATGAGTGGCATGATGGAATCGGCTGTGCCTAAGCCCATGGTCCGCAAGCCCCGACCCCGCACCCTCGGGAAGATAAGCGCTGCAATGATCGCCCCAATTATCAGCGCCAAGCTGGGCCAGATAATCGGTTGGGCATTGGCGAAGGCGATCAGTTCATTGAGTGCGCCCAGCTCCGTATCGTGCAACAGCCGCGGTGTGAGAATCCCGCCGAGCACCAGTACTAGCGGGGCCACGGCCAAGCCCCAGCTCGGTAAATCGGCTGCATCATTTGCAATCAGTTGATCACGGGGGCCGGGTATGAAGCCCTCGTTAGCCGCCGCAGCGCGCAGTCTTTGACGTTCTAGGTACAGCAACCCCATTGCCAGCATAGCTAAACCGCCTATCAAGCCTAGTATTGGTGCGGCAAATAAATCGGTACCGAGTGCGACCGAAGAAATAACGTTGTGAATAGAGGGCGTCCCGGGAAGTGCGGTTAAGGTAAATGTGCCAGCCCCCAGCGCTAAGGCGGCACAGAAAAGGCGCTTGGGAATATTGGCTTCCTGGAGCAGCTGTAGCCCTAGCGGATACATGGCAAAAATCACGACGAACACGACCACGCCGCCATAGGTGAGTAAGGCGCATGCGGCAACGGTAATGACGAGCACCCGATGTGCACCTAATTGCTTGACCAGGGCTAGGGCTACCGAGGCGGCGGCACCCGAATCGCCCATAACGCGGCCAAAAATGGCACCCGCCGCAAACAGCAAAAAGAATTTACCGGCGAAGCTAAAGGCGCCGAGCGGCCCGAGGGCAAAGCTTTGGCTTAAGGTGGCGGCCAAAGGCAATTGATTTGTGACGATCACGAGAGTGGCACACACTAACGAGGCAAAGATGATGTCAATGCCGCGTAGCGCTAGGACGATTAACAGCGCCACGCTCGCGAGCAGCCCCATATTACTTACAAGACCAGTTAACTCCATTGGCTACCTTATTGTTTTCTAGATAAATTTTGCAGAACATCCAAAAATATCGGTGCGCTGCGATAAAAACCCACCCGGATAGGATAAGCTTTGCGCTGTGGTATCCCAAACTTTGGAGCGCATTTTGAGCGTCAAGAAGCAGCTAAAGTCCCTCGAGCAAACCCTAGC
>CAYPPU010000046.1:0-15159 GCA_964412695.1 uncultured Alteromonadaceae bacterium
TAAGTCCAGCAGATTTGGACATAAGCGACACATAACGTCCCATAGCGGCCATGAGCAAACCCGCATCCAGTAGGCGACGCAGCCTGACACAACCTATCAAAACCAGCGTGGAAATATATGAATAGCAGTATGGCGTGTTCATACTACTTTTGGACGTAAAAAAAGCACTTCGATTTCTCGTAAGTGCTTGATTTAACTGGCTTATTACTGGTGGGTGGTACAGGGTTCGAACCTGTGACCCCTGCCGTGTGAAGGGAACGCCTGCAACAGTGCCGCTACAACTCCACTACAACGGCGCTGCAAGTCTAGCGCATAGTCGCGAGCTAGCCAACCTGACATGCTAGCCAGGTAACGCCGCTATCGTGCGGCGCGAGGCTAAACAGAGTTAGAACCTCGCGGGCTTTGCTGCCCGGTCCGATACTTCGCATACCATTGAAGTCCGTTTTGCGCTATCGTTACGTCGTTACGTCAAAGGTCACTATGTCTCGCAACAATGAATCTACGCAAATGATGCCGCATAGGCGTCTGGCGAGGCTGCCGGCTGAGTACACTTGGCAGCAGATGGCACTCCATTCCAGAGCTCGCCTAGTGCAACGCTCATACTTCGACCTACGTTTACGCTGAGCATTTAAAACTCCATCGATGCGGTCCCGTCAACGTCTTCCACTCACTGCTCTACGCTACTTTGAAGCCGCAGCGCGCTTGCTAAGCTTCAAATCCGCAGCGGAAGAGTTATGCGTAACGCCCACCAGTATCAGCAATCAAATTCGTCAACTAGAAGCCGACTGGGGATGCACGCTATTCATCCGCAAAACGCGTAAGGTGGTTCTAACCGATGCGGGACGCTCTCTTTCAAAGGTAATGAGCCGTGCATTTGATGACATTCATGCCGAAGTGGAGGCACATATTTCGTCAAACCGCAAGAGCGTCCAAATGGCGGTCGGCCCAATCTTCGGTTCAAGGTGGCTGATTCCTCGACTCAGCAAGTTCTACAGACTTCACCCAACGATCGAGCTGGTGCTTCACCACGGCACACGCATCACTAGCGTCGAGCAGATGGTCACAAATATCTCCGTTGATTGGGGATCTGGAGACTGGCAGGGCCTCGAGGCGACAAGACTGTTTGAAATTGACTATGCACCTGTGCTCAGTCCGGCGTTGCTACGAGAGCGAGGCGGACTCAAGCACCCGAGTGATCTGAAACGTTTTCCGATAATCCACCAATGGGATCGACAGGAATGGACGTCTTGGTACAAGCTGACTGACACCGATTATCCTGAGTTTGAGCAGGAAACGATCATGCGCGACTCCAACAATGTGATACAGGCCGCTCTGGAGGGGCAAGGGGTAGTGATGGGACTCTTTCCTTTTGTTGAAAACGAGATAAATTCGGGGCGCCTGATTCGCCCATTTGATACTTTCCTACGCCCCACACGCGCTTACCATTTGCTTACCCGCCCTGGGGCAAGATCAGCGCCAGAAATTAAAGCGATCTGTGAGTGGATTGAAGCCGAAGCTGCCCAGTCAATGCGTTGGTAGACGTCAAACAGTTTCGCATACAGCAGTGCCTCCGATACGCCGAACGCGGCGAGCTGTAGCACCCGCTCTTGCAGAAAAAGTGGTGAGCTGTTTAGCGTCATGAATCAGCACGGCTACCCCGTCATCAATCGCTAAACCGTCCGCGATTTCGCCTTGTGCAACGCTGGCCATAAATACAGATTGGCGCTGCGGCTCGGTAGAGTAATGCGGACAGCAACTGCCGCAAATCATCCCGATACCGGATATCGGTGCGAGGCCCTTATCGCCCGAGTCAGACAAGGCCTGATCGAACCATACAGCAGCCCCAGCACTTACGCCCGCCATCAGAACCCCTCTACGCGCCGCAGAAATCATCACATTAGCAATCCCGCTAGTACGCCAATGTTCTCGTAAATGGATGGTATTGCCTCCACCCACATAAACGATGTCCAGCTGAGCGAGCCAGTGTTGAACATCTGATGCATTAGCGCCGGTGGGCAGGTGGCTGTGCGATCGCGTAACTGCATCAAATCTCGAATGGAATGCCGCAACTCGAACCGGATCGTCGTGATTTGCGGTGCCAATGTAACCCACCCGCGGCTTAGTAACATTGACCTGAGCCAAGATGAAGTCCTCCATTACCGGGTCGCTGCCGTGGGTGAAGCCGCCGCCGCCAATCGCAATTAATCTGGGAATCCCGTTCATTGTTTAAAGTCGGTTATTCGCATTCTGTGATCTTACGTGGTACCCAGCCGATGTGAGAAGCCTTCCCGGGGCCTCATTCCCATAGCCACCCCCGTCTATGGATTAAATTTTATTTATCCATAGACGTAAAAAATGTGACTTGTCTGTGCAGTCCCCACCGCGCACACTGATCCTGCAAAACATCAGTAAACGTTTGCAAGCTAATCGGCCGAAGACCGTGACAACACTGTTATCAACACCAGGAGACCATGTATGAATAAATTTATATTTGCGTTGGCAATCACTGCACTTATGGGTGCATCCGTTACCAATGCCGCTCCTTCGGGGACCTTCCGGATGGCGCACGAAGTCGGGGGCGGAAATGCGTCAGATCTCGACCCAATTTCCAAAGGCCGTGTATTTCAGATTACGGACAAGCTAATGAGCCGGCTAGTCCGCCCAGGTCTAGACGGAAAGCCCAGTCCGGACCTCGCGGTGAGCTGGTCAACCAACGCAACGGCAACTGAGTGGATTTTCAAGCTGCGCGAGGGAGTTCGCTTTCATAATGGCAAACCCTTCACTGCGGCCGATGTCTTATATTCGCTAGGCCGTGTTCAAGACCCGAAGCAAGACTCTACCGCGCGATCAACCATCTCAATGATTAGTAAGATTGAAGCGGTCGATGCGCAGACCGTGAAATTCACTCTCGTATCACCGTTCGCGGACTTACCTTTGGTATTCACGGACTATCGGCTACGTATGATCCCAGAGGGTTCGGGCGACACCATCAAGGTAACCGGGATCGGCACCGGACCATTTAAGCTCGAGAAATTTGACGCTTACGGCACCAGCGTGCTGGTGGCAAACCCTGACTATTACGAAGGTGCTCCTGGTGTGGCCAAGATGGAAGTCATAGGTATTCCAGACGCGCAAGCCAGATTTCAGGCGCTAATGGGCAAGCAGATCGATATGCTTCAGGGCCTGACAATCCAACAGCGTTCGATGCTGGCGCGCAGTTCGGACTTCAGTTTCCAGGAGGTTCCTACTGGAAATTGGCGCGGTATCGTTTTTCGCACAGACCAAAAGCCTTGGGATGATGTTCGTGTACGCAAGGCGGTTCGGCTCGCTGTGGACCGCAAGGCGATGCTAGACCTCGCGGCCGGCGGAGCGGGAGTGGTCGGATGCGACACACCTGTTGGCCCCAAGGACCAATATCGGTCACCAAAAACATGCGGCCAGGACATTGCCAAAGCAAAAGCGCTGTTAGCTGAGGCTGGCTACCCGAACGGCCTGGATTTTGAATTGAATGTGAGCACCATTGAAGCCGTTTGGCCCGCTATGGCAGAGGTCTTTCAGCAACAAGTTGCTCCCGCAGGTTTTCGAGCCAAGATAGTTCAGGTCCCCTCTGCTGGTTATTGGAGTGAGGTTTGGATGAAGAAGCCAGTCTCCATGACGCGCTGGAACGATCGGCCTGCAGACTCCGTGCTTAATGAAATTTATCGCAGTGGAGCGAAATGGAATGAGAGCTTCTTCAAGGATCCAAAATTTGATGCCATCTTGAATGCTGCACGCAGTGAGCTCGAGTTTGAAAAACGGCGAGCACTCTACCAAGAGGCACAGGACTACTTGTGGGACAACACCGGCACTTTGGTGGGCTTTCACGCAACCATACAGGTCGGGCACACCGCTCGGGTCAAAAACTTGGATGCGGTTGAAAACTTCAGTATCCGCTGGAACCGCATTAAAGTGGATTGATAACCAAGCTGGACGCTACTCCGGGGTATTCGTGTCAATCCGGGCGAGCTGGCGGCTGCCAGCTTGCCCCCAAGGAATTTTCCTATGTTAAGAATGTTTCTACAGCGAATTATGCTGGGGGTGATCACGGTCGCACTCGTCTCGTTGATCATTTTTTCGGCAGTTGAAGTCTTACCAGGAGATGCATGCACAGCGCTGCTGCAGCAGGATGCGCAAGGACAGCGGCTCATCAACTGCAGAGCGCAACTAGGACTCGAGCGGCCAGCCTACGTGCGTTACGCTAGTTGGGCTTGGGGTGCCATACAGGGCGATCTAGGCATGTCCGCCCATGGACATGCGCGCATCAGTGACCTGGTAGCAGATCGTGTCAAGAACTCACTGCTCTTGGGCGTAAGCGCTTTGGCCCTTGGTTTACCTCTCGCTTTCGTCATGGGCATCTTGGCTGCACTGCGACGTGATCGGATATTGGATCTGGTGTTGTCCTCACTGGCAATTTCGGCCATGACCATTCCAGAGTTTGTTTCGGCGACCATGCTGATTCTCGTCTTTAGTGGCTGGCTTGGCTGGCTGCCGGGCATCATACTCGCATCGGCCGACACCCCAGCGGTAGATTTTTTCCCAGGCATCATTCTGCCAGTCGTGGTCCTAGCCATGGTTATGACGGCTCATATCCTGCGCACAGTTCGCTCCAGTGTGATCGAAGTACTAGATAGCGATTACGTTCGTATGGCGACGCTCAAGGGCGTGCCGTACCGCAGACTGGTCCTTCGGCATGTGTTGCCCAACGCACTACTCCCAGCGATCAACGTTGTCGCTCTAACCGTCGCCTGGTTGCTTGGTGGGGTTGTTGTGGTCGAGACGGTCTTTAATTACCCTGGACTAGGCCGGCTGATGATAAGCGCCATTTCAGACCGGGATCTCGCGCTGGTGCAGGCCATTGCGCTTATTGTGGCAGGTGTGTACGTGGTCGTGAACCTGACCGCTGATCTTTTGACGCTCGTCGCCAACCCACGCTTACGTACGACCATGGTGAAGCGGTCATGAGTACTAACCGTGCCCATCCCCAAAAGCCTTCGCTAGCAGCGCGTCTATTCGTAGTGACCCGAGAGGTTGCGGCACGTCCCTCTGGTGCCATTGGGCTACTCCTAATAACCCTCCATCTGCTGGTGGCGCTAGCTAGCCCCTGGCTGGTGCCGTACGACTTCAAGGCGATCAGCGCGGTCCTAATTCTCGCGCCACCTGACTCCACCCATTGGTTTGGAACTGACCAACTTGGCCGCGACGTGCTGACACGCACGCTATTAGGTGGACGCGAGGCCATTTTGGTGACGTTAGTAGCTACTCCAATTGCCGTGGCGTGGGGCGGTTTTGTGGGCATCTATCTTGGTTTGGTAGGGGGCCGCTTGGACGCCACTCTCATGCGCGTGGTGGACGCTTTCCTCGCGCTACCGTGGATTTTAAAGATGTTGCTTTTGATAGTCACTTTCGGCACCGGGATAGGCGTATTGATTCCCACGTTAGCAGTTTTTTACGGCATACCGGTTATTCGAATTGCCAGGGCCGCCGCACACAACGTGGTAGCGCGTGACTATGTAATAGCGGCGCGAGCACGTGGACATGGACGCCTGAGCATCATTGCCAGGGAGATATTTCCCAACGTACTCGACGCACTGATGGTTGAGGGGGCCATGCGTTGGTCCTGGATGCTACTGGCATTTAGCTCCCTTTCATTTCTAGGCTTTGGCGTGTCGCCGCCTACACCAGACTGGGGCTTGATGATTGCCGACGCCCGAACTTTTCTTCCCATTGCGCCATGGGCCGGGCTGTATCCGATTGCGGCGCTGAGCTCACTGATTATCGGTATCAACCTTGCGGCCGATGCGCTGGCTAAGGCGCTGGGTGTAGACCGCGCATACAAGGCACCGATCTGATATGGACGCACAAGCATTGATCTCTGTAAATAACCTGAGTGTCGGTTTTCCTAATCGTGACGGTAGCCTGGTTCCAGTTTTGCGTAACATCGATCTGGCTGTGCATCGAGGCGAAAGCGTTGGCTTAGTGGGCGAAAGCGGCTCAGGAAAGAGCACGCTAGCACTGGCGGCGATGGGCTACCTCAAAACTGGACTAGAAGTAATGGGCGGCACGGCGTGGTTCGACAAAAACGACATGTTCGCCTTATCGCGTCCCGCACTAGAGCGACTACGTGGCGGAAAAATCGCACTCGTCCCGCAAAACTCAGGCCAGTCGCTAACACCTTCGATCCGTATCGGCGATCAACTCGCCGAGGCCTTGCGTCTGCATAGCCATCTACCCAAGTCCGAACAGCCGCAGCGCATTATTGAATTGCTTACGCAGGTTCGATTGCCTGAGCCCCACCTTATGCGTAAACGCTATCCGCATGAACTGTCCGGCGGGCAGCAACAACGCGTTGCCATTGCAATGGCGATGGCTGGCGAACCTGAAGCCCTTCTGCTCGACGAGCCCACCACAGGCCTCGACGTTACGACTCAGGCGCATATTTTGGAGCTGCTGCGCGAGCTCAATCACAAAACTGGCACGGCGATGTTATATGTCAGCCACGACTTGGGCGCCATCGCCCGAGTTTGTGACAGGGTAGTCGTGTTGTATGCTGGCGAGGTGGTGCTACAAGGTAGTACGCGGCAGGCGTTGCTGAATCCAATTCATCCCTACGTCAAGGGGCTGCTCGCATCGGTGCCTCGCATCAGAGATGCGCGTTTACCGGCCGCAATGGACGGGCGCCCGCCGGCGCCCGGTGAGACCGGGACAGGGTGCTCCTTCTTTGACCGCTGCGGTATTGCACAAGATCGATGCCGTAGCGCGCACCCGCCCCTGCTGGAGCTTCCCGCGGGCGAGGCCACACGTTGTTACTTTCATGAAAAAACCGCTTCGCTGACAAGTATCAGCTCGTCAACCATGGTAGCAAAGGTAGTGGCCAACCACGATCAGCCCGTATTAGCGCTGCAAGACGTGTGTTTGAGCTACGCAAAGCCGAGCTTGCTTGACCAGCTATTAGGGCGTAGGCCCTCTGTACCTCACACCGTGGACGGTATCGAAATACGCATCGGTAGGGGGGAAACCCTGGCGCTGGTGGGTGAGTCTGGCAGCGGTAAATCTACGATCCTCAAGGCCATAGCCGGCCTGTTGTCACCGGTCGGCGGGGCCATCGAATTCGGTGAAGATGAAACTCTCGAACATGACGTAGACCAGCGCTCGCCGGACCATCTTCGACGTATCCAGCTGATTTTCCAAAACCCAGACGACAGCCTGAATCCACGTCATACGGTAGCTGAAATTCTTGCTCAACCACTGAAGCTGTACTTCGGTCTTGAGGGCGATGCATTGGCTCAACGCACTGTCGCGCTGCTCGAGCAGGTGCGCCTCGGAGCCCATTACTTGGGCCGATTACCGACGCAATTATCCGGAGGCGAAAAGCAGCGGGTTGCTATAGCGCGTGCCTTCGCTGCAGATCCGGAGGTGGTCCTGTGCGACGAGGTTACATCGGCGCTGGATGTCTCGGTGCAGGCCGCTGTGCTGGAGCTGCTCAACGACCTGAAACGCGACAAAGGAACAACCTATATTTTTGTCTCCCACGACCTTGCGGTAGTACGTGCACTATCGGATCGAGTGGCGGTACTTTATCAGGGACGCTTATGCGAAATCGGACCGGTTGCAGAGGTCTACTCCAAACCCTCCCACCCTTACACCGAAGTGCTGTTGGGAGCAGTGCTCGAACCGACTCCAGACCAGACACCCATACTTCTAGCAGACGACGTCTTGGAGCTCTCGCCACCATCCACAGGTTGTCCGTTTCAGCGTCGTTGTCCTCACAAACTGGGCGCAATCTGCGATTCGGAAACGCCGCCATGGCAGACAACAGCGAACGGCCACGCAATTCGATGTCACATACCCCGGGATGTGCTGTCAGGACATGCTACGCAGGCGCCAACTTAAAAGGACGATATGGAAATTCTTGAATCTGACCCTCGCTTAGACGCTACATCGCTGGTGCATTTCGGCACCGATATTATGATGGCGCTGGGGTGTAAGCCATCCATCGCTGCCGAAATTTCAGAGCATCTTGTAGACGCTGACCTCTGCGGCGTATACAGTCACGGTATCTTCAGGCTAGACTGGTATGCAGAGCGCGCAGCTGCGAAGCGGTTCATTCCTAATGCCGAACCGAAATTGATCACAGCCGAAGGCGGCGCACCACTTGTGGACGGTGGCAACAACCTTGGCATGCCCGCATTCAGATTAGCCGTCGACACGATGGTAAAAACCGCTCGCCAAAATGGCGTTGCCGCTGTTGGTGTCGCAAATGTGGACCATACGGGCCGACTAGGAGCGTTTGTCAAGCGCGGTGCCGACAACGGCTGCCTTTCCATCATGTTTGGTGGGGGCTCCCGCAAAGACTGGCGCCAGGTAGCGCCCTACGGCGGCGCCCGTGCAATGCTCCCCACAAATCCTTATGCTTTTGGAATCCCGGGAGGTGACCGTGGCCCAGTGGTTTTTGACTTCGCTACTGGGATGGCTGCAGGTGGCAAAGTTTATGCAGCCAAAATGGCTGGGCGGCCGTTAGAGGCAGGCTTGTGCATTGACGCGCTCGGTAACCCGACTACTAATCCTGATGACTATTTCAACGGCGGCGCACTACTCCCCATGGCGGGCCCCAAGGGCTATGCCATGGCACTGGTAGCTGAACTGCTTGGAGAAGCCATCTTGGGGCAAGCGATGGACGGAATGAACTGGATCTGTATTGCCGTTGACTTGTCGCGCTACCGGGCGCCTGCAGCATATCGACTAGCGGCTGAGGCGTGCTTGACGGAATTACGCGACTGTCCGCCCGCACCAGGTTTTAAACAGGTCGAAATTCCAGGTGAACGCGAAGCCGCTCTACGCGAGGCGCGACTCATTAGCGGCATTCCCATTCCACCAGCCAATCTTCAGGCGTTACTTGATCTGGCTGACCGGCTTGGAGTGAACAAAAGAATCCTGACAGACCAGAACAGCTAATAAAATTTTTAACTTGGAAGAAAATCAATGAGCAAAGCAATCTGTATTGATCGCAATGGAGGGCCTGAGGTTCTCAACATAGTCGACGTGGAGGTAGGTCAACCCGGGCCGGGTGAAATTCGTATCCGACACAAGGCCGTAGGGCTGAACTTCATCGACGTGTATCAGCGTACAGGTCTTTACCCCTTGCCCATGCCTTTGCAGCTCGGCATGGAGGCGGCGGGCGTTATCGAAGCCGTGGGCGAGGGTGTAAGCCATCTTAAGGTCGGCGATCGAGCTGCGTATGCCAGCCAGCCGCCTGGTAGCTATTGTGAAGAGCGTGTCATGCCTGCTATTTGCGTGTGCAAATTACCGGATACCATCGACTTCGAGACTGGGGCGGCGATGATGCTCAAGGGCCTGACCGCACAGTACTTGCTAAAGAGGACTTTGCCGCAAGGTGGCCTGCAGCCTGGTGACTTTATACTCTTCCATGCCGCCGCCGGGGGTGTTGGATTAATCGCTTGCCAGTGGGCTAAGGCACTTGGCTACCAGCTAATTGGAACCGCTGGCAGCGACGAGAAATGTGCGTTGGCTCGCGAGAATGGTGCAGCACACGCAATCAACTACAACACGGATGATTTCGAGTCCGCAGTTAAAGATATCACCAGCGGCAAGGGTGTCAAAGTCGTCTATGACTCCGTAGGCAAGGACACTTGGGACAAATCACTAAATTGCATAGCGCCATTTGGATTAATGGCTAGCTTTGGTAACGCGTCAGGGGCTGTTGAACCATTTTCGCCAGGAATTTTGGGCCCAAAAGGCTCAATTTTTGTCACGCGCCAGACACTTTTTTCTCACATCACGACTCGCGAAAGCACTCAGGGGATGGCAAACGATCTATTCGATGTTGTGTCCTCTGGCCAAGTACGTATCCACATCGGACAAAAGTACCCACTAGATCAAGTGAGACAAGCGCATACCGATCTGGAAGCGCGTAAAACTACTGGCTGCACTGTCCTCACACTATAGCCAAGCAACACATGCGTAAAGCTTAGTTGTATCGATTGGGGTGATGCTTTTAGCACGATCACAATGGGCTCGTACCGGACGTACATGATTACAAGCGGGCTTTGATCGAAACCCTCATGGACACCGCCATTACCCAGCTTGCACGCTGGATCACAGCTTGCCCTTTGCATCAGAACTCGGTTGCAACACAACGTGCCCGTGTCGCGGTGCAGGATACGGTGGCCTGCATGCTCGCTGGCAGCAGTCAATCCGTCACCCAACGCGTCGCACAGAGTATCGAAGGATTGGGGAGCGGCCCGTGTAGCACCATCAGTGGCGTGAGCCTTGCGGCGCCGTGGGCTGCGATGCTAAACGGTACAGCGGCGCATGCGCTCGATTTTGATGACTACGATTTTCCAGCTGCCTCCCACCCCAGCGCTGTGTTGGTTCCAGCGGCTTTTGCGCTGGCGGAAGAGCTAGGCGCATCGGGTGCCGATGTCCTTGATGCGTACGTCGTTGGTTACGAAACCATGGCCTGTATTGGCAAGTCAGTCAACATGGCGCACTACGAGCGTGGCTGGCATTCGACCGCCACATTGGGAGCCCTGGGCGCCACAGCAGCTTGCGCGCGGCTGATGAAACTTGATACTGATAACTGCGCCTCAGCGCTCAGCATCGCGACCAGCTTAGCTGCAGGCTTTAAGGCGCAATTTGGCACCATGACAAAACCTCTGCATGCGGGACTTGCAGCCAAGAACGGCGTGCTCGCGGCACGGCTGGGCGGTAGCGGAATCACGGCGTCACCGAACGCATTGGACGGAACCTGGAGCCTACTGACGCTGATGGCCGGTGACGCTTCCAATGGGTTTGAGCGAGCGCTGGCTGAACTTGGAGCCCCGCTGGCGATAGAGCGGTTTGGTCTGGTAAACAAGCGGTTCCCGACTTGCGGCTACACTCACCGAGCTATCGCGGGCCTACTCGAATTGCGTAAAGTGCATCAGATCGACGCAGGAGAAGTGCAACGCATCGAGGTTGAGATCCCCTATCGAAATTTTCAGGTGCTGATGTACCCAAGACCTCAAAATGAAACAGAGGCGCGATTCAGCATGCAATATTGCCTAGCTAGTGCGATGTACTTCGGGGACGTGACGGAGTCTGATTTCCGTCAGGCGGCCATAGAACGGTCCGACTTACGTGATCTGATGTCAAGGATCACACTACTCAGTTACCCCTCTGATCCCGAAGTTCCCGACTCCTCTCCTCGGGCGCCCGACTATGTCCGTATTAAGCTCAAAAACGGCGAAAAACTTGAGGTAACAGTTGGCCATGTACCAGGTGGTCCGTCCAACCCAATGAGCGATGAGGAGCACAGAGCTAAGTTGTACCAGTGTGCCTACACAATTATCGACGAGCAGCATGTTCGCGAACTGGAACTTGCTTTGTTTAACTTTGCATCACTGCCGGGTGTACGCGCGGTTACACGTCACTTTCACCGGCCTGGATTTACTCAGAGACCCGTAGAGCCAGGAAGGTACGATGCGGAGTAGGGAGTGAGCTGCTTTCAACAGCTGCGCAAAGCAACGCCGATACGCCAGAATTAGCCGTTCAGATCGCGATGCTTGCATACCCAGGTAGCAGTCGCTGCCATAGAGCGAAGTCCTATCCCCGAAACGATGACAAGCTCAGTTCATAACCAAGCCGCCGTCCACCACCAAGTTTTGCCCAGTGATGCCGCGCGCTAACGGGCTCAGCAGCATGACCACTGCATCAGCCATTTCCTCGGGCGTCGTCACTCGACGTAGCGGAGTGCCGGCGGCGATCATGTCAAAGACCTCATCGGGGGTCGCTGCGCTGGCGTCAGTGCTGCGTAGCAAACCACCCGACACCATGTTCACGCGGATGCCCTGCGGCCCCCACTCTGCAGCCGCGGTGCGTGTAATCGCCAACAGCGCACCTTTCGCTGCTGTGTAGTCATGGTACGGTACCACCGGGTTTTGAAATAAATTGGTACCAATATTCACCACCTGACCGCCACCGGCCATCTGCATTCCACCGCGACAGGCCTGCAGGGTATTGAGACTACCCCGCACGGCACCGTCGATTTGCAATTGCATGGCATCCCAGGAGATCGTCTCCAAGCTGTATCGTGCATCGCCGTTGAACTGGTAGTTGACCAATGCGTTGTTAACCAGCGCGTTGACAGGCTGGCCAGCCCAATCGACCGCCTGACGCACCATGGCCTGCACCTCGGCGGGAGAGCGTACGTCCGCGCGAATGGCCAAAGCGCGCTCACCCAACTCGGCGACCAATGCTTGGGCCGCTTTTACGCTTTGCCAGTAATTAACGATGACGCGCGCGCCGTGTCGGGATGCCGAGCGGGCAATGGCGGCACCAAGGCCGCGGCTAGCACCCGTAATGAGCAAAGTAGTATTTTCAAGCATAGGTATTCTCCAAAGGCATCAAAGGTCGGGGGTTGTGAAAGTGGTTGAGCGGTCCATGACCTGAACCTAAGCGCAGGTCGATACCGGCAAGCAGAGCGCAGCGCACCCAATGGTGCGCTGCGCCCACGGCGTCCACAAGGTCAAGGCCATGCGCTAAAAAAGCAGCGATCGCCGAGGACAGGCTACAGCCCGTTCCGTGCAAGTTGCGGCTAATCAAGCGCGGAGCGCTGCGTTGCCAGCACACACCGCTTGCATCGACCAAGGTGTCAGTCATGCGTGCGGTCTGCAAATGACCACCCTTGACCAAGACGGCCCGTGCGCCTTGGTCTACTAAAATTTGCGCAGCATCCAAGGCGCTTTCAAGCGTGTCAATGCGTCGCTCCACCAGTAAGCTGAGTTCGTCCAAATTGGGAGTAATCAACGTACAAGCGCCAAACAGCTGTTCGCGCAAACGCCGCACCGTGGGTAATGTGATCAACGCATCCCCGCTGGTAGCCACCATTACCGGGTCTAGCACGGCGGGTAGTGGGTGGTGTTGCAAGGCTTGAGCGATCACTTCCACCGTAGCTTCGTCGTGTAGCATACCGATCTTCAAAATATCGGCGCCGACGTCGTCAAGCACCGACGTAATTTGCTGCGCCAAAAACTCCGGTGGCGCGGCGTGAATCGCTTGCACGCCTCGGCTGTTTTGTGCCGTCAGGGCGGTGACCGCGCTCATGCCGTGGCAGCCCAATGCGGCCAGGGTTTTAAGGTCAGCTTGAATGCCCGCGCCGCCACTCGAGTCTGAGCCCGCGATACTGAGAACGCGCGGCACGCGCCAGGGCCTAGCGTCGGACATCAGACTGCGCAACTGCGTAACGGCCGCACCGGTATCGGTAGCGTCGCTGATGGCGCGTACCACTGCCACACCATCTACCCCCGTGTCCCAAACTGCGGGCAAACGCGCAGCGTCAATGCCGCCAATCGCCACCAAGGGCGAATGCGTGGCCAAACGCGCCTGGCGCAGACCCTCAAGACCCCAAGCGGGCGCGGTATTTGTTTTGGTCGGTGTATCAAACACGGGGCTAACCGCCAAATAATCGGCAACAGCTACGTCGGCGCCGGCTAATTCAGAGGGGTCCTCAATTGACAGGCCAATCACCGCGTGTTGACCCAAGATGGCACGGGCCTCAGCAAGCGGTGTGTCGCTTTGACCCAAGTGCACGCCATGGGCATCGGCAGCCAGCGCCACGTCCACACGGTCGTTCACGATCACCAACACCCGCCAAGGTCTTGCCAAATGCATCAAGGTTTGGGTGCGCTTGATCAAGGTTTGGGTGTCGCTGCGTTTATCGCGCAGTTGTATACAGCCGACGCCACTTTGCAACGCGTCAATCACGCGGGCTTGACCTGCGTCGCTATCCAAGTCGCTACCGTCCATCACCCAATACAAGCGCAGCCGTTGGCGCAATTCGCGTGGATCGCGCGCGTTCATGCCGGAGCCTCGGCTCGCAAGGTGGCGGCCAGCGCGTCCTGCGTTAATGTGCTGGCTACGTCCAGCAAAGCGCTGGCGTAGCCGCCAGTACCAGTCTGGGGGGCAATTCGTTCGGCAGCAATCTGCCCCGCGACGCCCCAGTACGCCATGGCACTGACGCACGCGCGCCAGTAATCAGGCTGCACTGCGGCAAATGCACCCACTAAGGCACTAGCCGAGCAGCCCACACCAGTCACTCGGGTCATGAGCAGGTGACCATTCCGTAGCACTGCGTGACGACCATCTGGTGCCAACACATGGTCTTCGGGCCCTGATACACAAACCACGCAGCCGTTGCGCTGAGTCAGCGCTTGCGCAGCAGCTAGCGCACGCTCCACTGGATCGGTACTGTCCACGCCCTTGGTATTCGCAAACTCACCCGCCAAGCTCATGATCTCTGAAGCGTTACCGCGGACCAAGCTGGGTCGGCGCTCCATCAGGTCGGCCAATACGCGGTTACGGTAGCCACTTGCCCCTGCGCCCACGGGGTCAAGCACGCTGGGTTTCCCAGCCTCGTGCGCGGTGTCCAAAGCCAGTTGCATGGCGGGAACCCAATGCGAATCGAGCGTACCGATATTGACTACCACTGCCCCCGATATACGCGCCAGATCAGCCACCTCTTCGATGGCGTGGGCCATTATTGGTGAAGCCCCCGCGGCCAACAAAACGTTTGCGTTGAGCGCCGTGACAACCAAATTGGTGACGCTGTGCACCAAAGGCGCTTGCGTCCGCACAGCGCAAATGTCTGCCCAGACGGAGTCAAGAAAGGGATCGCTTGTCATGTTCACCGCATGCCTTTTAAATAATAAGACAGGTCGCAGCGACAGTGAACAGGGACCGCAAGGCGGCTCCGGCTTTCCTACGCTGGTATGACCCAGATCAGGTTCAAAGAGTGTTTCTCAGCCCCAAAGGGCACCTCTAGCCAAATTGTTGAAATGTCAACAGCTCATATTATGTCCGAAAGTGGGAAATTCAGGGTGACGCGAATTTCTTCGCACTCTGACCAGGCGCTGACTAAAGAAAGAAGCAGATCAACAGCTCGTCGGCGGGGCTTGAAAGATTAAAGGTTTGAAGAGACTTTACTTGTCGGGCTGCGCGAGATTCGACTCGACAATGCTGCCAAACACAAAACCTGCACATCAAGTGGTGGAGCTGCTCTGCTACGCCGAGCTAAATACTTGATGCGAATAACTGAAATCATCAAACCACCAACCCCTGACCAGG
>CAYPPU010000047.1:0-3102 GCA_964412695.1 uncultured Alteromonadaceae bacterium
CCAATCGTACCCACGTTTACGTGGGGCTTCGAACGCTCAAATGCCTCTTTTGCCATGGCGACACTCTCTCCTGAGTCTGTCTGGGCGCCTGTTCACGCCTGTTAATTACCGCTTTGTTACCACGACGCCGATACGCCGCCGCGCATTTCACCAGCCGATACCGCCAGCTGAATATGGAGCTCATAACCGGATTTGAACCGGTGACCTCTTCCTTACCAAGGAAGTGCTCTACCTACTGAGCTATATGAGCAATACTGCTTGTCGTGGAGCGGGTAGCGGGAATCGAACCCGCATCATCAGCTTGGAAGGCTGAGGTTCTACCATTGAACTATACCCGCGGGATTCGCCCTCGGGACCTGCTACCACGACCCAAACCCCTGCTCACCGGGCTCGGTCGTTACCTTTTTTACAGAGTGACAAACATCCTGAGGCCTTGAATGCCCCAAGATATTTTTCGTCTCTTCCGGCCCCTAAACCGAGCTGTAACCCGCTAGAAACCTTGCTTTCATGGTGGAGGGGGGTGGATTCGAACCACCGAAGCTCGCGCGTCAGATTTACAGTCTGATCCCTTTGGCCACTCGGGAACCCCTCCAGAAGGGCGCACATTCTCTAGACCTAGGTGGCCTGTGTCAACACTGGAGTACACAAAAACTGAGGGATTTCGGGGCGCCGAAGCCGGTTTGGGGATTTGTTGGCAATTTTGGTGAGTCAGATGCAGGCGGTACTTTGTAGAAGGTCAAAATCATACGGAAGCTCCGCCCAAAACCGCCGGACTAGGACAGAATGAAGTCTTCTCGATCAAAGGCCACGTCCACCGGTTTCTGTGCGTATCTAGATCATCAAATTCCCTTACCGAGGTTGCTGAGCGCTTGTTAATCGCCAGGGCTACAAATTCCTCGCTAAACCCCAGGCCCTGGGGCAGTCATTGAGCGCCATGGCCAAAATCCACCCGAGACTTGAGACAGACAGAACGCGACCGTCAGGAACTAACACAAAAGTTAGTCGATAAGTGCCTAATGGCGGCCAAATTACCCGTAAATCGCGATATCGCGCTTTGTCTCTAGCAAGATTCTACAAGCGGCGCTCGACACCCCACTCTTAACACCGCGCTACTGCAGGAGGGCTTCACTGGGTGCAGGAGGGCTTCACTGTGCATTAAAATTCGTAGCGCAAACCGCCACTAATGGTGAATTCACTCCAACGATCATAGGCGAACAACCGCCCATAATCTAAGAAACCAGACAACCCGTTGGGTAATTGCACCGAGGCACCAAAGCGACCTCGCATGTAGCTACTGTCGGGGTCTTCGGATAGAACCTGCAACGCCTGGCCTGTCGGATCGGCCACAAAATGCGCATTTACCCGAAATGGGTCATTGCCAAACTCTTGCACTACATCGAGCTCAACATAGGGAATCAGAACCCCCCAAGATGCGCTGATTACCCGATTAACGCTTCCCGTAAGGCGACCCGTCAGCCAATCTTGATTTTGCTCATCCATAATCACTGCCCAACCCGCGCCGCTACCGGTCGGATCGCTGGCGCGCTCGGTGAAACTATCGATTTGGGAATCCAGGTAATCCAAGGAGGCTCGGAGACTCACCAACCACTCGGTTTGAACCAAATCCCAGCCTACGCCAACAAATGCGCTGGTGGTTGAGCCCTCATAGTCGGCCAGCATGAACTGCCCCACTTGCGTGCCGTTACCCAGTACGTAACCAATACGCCGAGACTGCTCAAAATCGCTTTGGCCTGCGGAAACTGAAAAATCTATATAGAACTTATCAAGGTAGTAGCTGCCATAGAGCGTTACCGATACACCATCGCTGTCGACGAAGCCTTTGTTATTGGCCAAGTCAGTAGCGCCGGTAATAAAGGATAGCGCCCCACCTAACACGAAACGGTCGGACACCCGATAATCAATCCCACCGGTCAGGACCGTGCTATCCACATCAAATCCCGAGCTGCTGCCCTTCGCGTCACGCTCAGCCTTGCTCAGCTCACCCGACAGAAACATGCCCCAGCGACTATTGGCCAAAAGCATAGGCTCCTCGGTATCACCACTAGCGCCGCCGGCTGGTACCAAAAGCTCGTCGGCCAAAGACATAAACTGCTCGGCACCCAACTGCTGCCCCGCCATATTAAAGGATAAGCCCTGCAGGGACACGCCACGGGAACCGCCGCGCAAGGCTGAAATGCGATCCCCAATATTGCGGTTTTGCACCGTATTACTTTTTTGCACTGAGGCATTGGCCTGGGTGGCCCGCTCGGGCGTAATTTCGTTCAGGGCATTGCCGACTCCTTCATCGCCACTTAGCGAAGCATCCAGAAGGGCCCTGCAGTCTTGAACGAGCTGACCTGTCACGCCACTGGTACAGGAATCCGCTACGGCACCCGCCGTAGTTTGTAATTGCTCATCGGCACCCGCTGCGTCCAGCAATGAACTTAAGGTTTGCTCATACGAAGGACAGCCATCTTCACCGTCTCCCGCCTCGTCGGGACAGGCATCTTCAAAATCGGCGACACCGTCGCCATCGCGATCTAATTGGCTAGGGGCACAGCCATCGTCATTGACCGCTTCACCACTGGGTGAATTGGGGCACTGATCACGGTCATTGGCTACACCGTCAGTGTCATCATCAAGCTCGCTCTCGGCACAGCCCGTCGCATTGACGCTCTCCCCCACTGGCGTGTTGGGACACTGATCGATATCGTCATTAACGCCATCTGCATCGCCATCGAGCTCACTGGCCGCACATCCCGAACTGTTGACTGACCCGTCTACTGGCGACGTTGGACATTGATCAGCATCATTGGCGACGCCATCCTGATCGTCATCCAGTTCAAATTGCGCACATCCATCGCCATTCACTTCGGAACCCGTGGGCGTGCTGGGACAGCTATCCCGCGCATTAATGACGCCGTCCAAATCGCCGTCTATCTGACTTGGGGCACAACCTAGGCTGTCGACAGCAGCTCCCGTTGCGGTGGCGGGACATTCGTCTAGCCCATTAAGCACGCCATCCGCGTCATCATCTTTTTCTTCATTGGCGCAACCGGCACTGTCAACGGCGCTACCCGCAGGCGTCGTGGGACATTGATC
>CAYPPU010000047.1:3202-13549 GCA_964412695.1 uncultured Alteromonadaceae bacterium
TGGCGCAACCGGCACTGTCAACGGCGCTACCCGCAGGCGTCGTGGGACATTGATCTAGCGAATCAAAAACGCCATCGTCGTCCGAGTCCACTTCACGCTGAGCTTCCGAACATCCCTGTTCGTCTACAACCGCTAGGACCGGCGTACCCGGACATTGGTCCTTAGTGTCAGGGACGCGATCACCATCACCGTCTCTCTCTGAATCCGAACAGCCATTGGCATCCACGATCTCACCGGGTGGGCTGTTGCGACACAAGTCATTACCGTTTTCAACCCCATCCTGGTCGTCATCATTTGGAAAAGTGATTTCCTCAGGCGTGTTAGAGGGCAAATTAGAGGGCACATCCGCAGCCCCATTCACCGTGATAGAAGCAGTACCAGTCACGGAATTATTATTCGAATCAATGTAGCTAAAATAGACCGTCACCGTGTCCTGAAAAGAAAAAGCTTGCGTTGCCGATAAATTAACTTGAAGGCTGCAACCCGACAAATTCTGTGTTGCCGGGCGGCCATTGGCCGAATCGGGACAGCCGCTCAAACTGTAACTGACCGACCCCGCTCCACTGGAGTCAGACCAGGTTGAGGCAGATCCACCAAAAATACTCCCAGCCAAAGAAGAGTTCGCAGAGAAATTATCAATCGTGCTACCGTCGCCCGAAAAGGTGACTGTTGCCGTGGCGGATGACGAGATTCCCAAGCCCACACTTATATTGACGATGCTGGGGCTAGCGGTCACAACAGGAGCACTTAGCAGCACATTCTGGTTCTGGGCTAAGGTACCTGTCGAAATTCCCAACCCTACCAAAGCCAGCAAAATTGAAACCGCTCGGACCAATACGCTCATGGTCATCTCCAGATCGCCATCATCGACGAACGCACTAAAAAATGGTCATCAATGAACATTCGAAAGCCCATTACCCCAAAGACGATGAACATGCTACATGGGAATACCCCTCGATTAAACCGAGGCATTGGTGCCCTGCCCACACCCTAACGACAATAAAATGAGCACAACCAACACCTTTGGGCGCATCCCAGATATCGACAAAAGATATGCACTCTCTGGCGCCAACAAAAATTAAGACCTTGCCTTAAAACCCTGCTACGCGCCATCAATAATCCTATGAAGACACAATACGGGCTGGCCAACATGTGGCACATCCCCCCCAATACGGGCAATATAACTGGCGCCCTTGTTATTTATGGGGCAACTCGAGTGCGAGCAGGCTGGCAAACTATGCAGTACCAAACAAAGAAACTTTGCCCATCGAGCTAAAATGTTATGTCTGACGACGATGAAACCCGCTTAATGACTGATCAAGACGAGGGCACAACTCGCTTCGTCTCGTCGCCTGACCCCGTGGAGACCGATGAAACTCATGTTGCCGGTCCAGCGGGCAACTCCCGCCAGGGCAACGATTGGCAGGAGCAATCGTCGATCTCCGGCGCATCAAGTGAACCCGAGGGCCCGTCTGAGGCTACCGCAGTGGCGGCCATCTCCTGGCAAACACAAATCGCCCGCACAACGGCACCTGATAATACGTTGGATCAAGCTGATGCACTCAAACCCGGCAGCCTGATTCGAGATCGCTTCGTGCTTGAATCGGTCCTCGGTACTGGGGGCATGGGGACAGTCTTTCTGGCGCTGGATAAACGCAAAGAGGAGGCTAGAGACGCCGAGCCACACGTCGCCATGAAAGTGTTGTCGGGCGAGATTGCCCGGCATCCGCAGGCTTTCATTATCCTTCAGCGCGAAACGCGCAAATCTCAACAACTCGCGCACCCCAATATCATTACGGTGTACGACTTCGATCGAGACACAGATACCGGCAGCGTCTACATGATCATGGAGGAGCTCCGTGGCCAAACATTGGACCGCATTATTGCCGAGCACCCTGAAGGACTGCCGCTAGATCAGGTTAACCACATCGTAGACGGTATTTCCCAAGGCTTAGCGTACGCGCATTCAAAAGATATCGTGCACTCAGACTTAAAACCCGGCAACGTCTTCGTAACAGAAGACAAAGTTGTGAAGCTACTCGACTTTGGCATCGCAAGGGCTATATCGGATTCGTCCAGCCCGGGTGACGGCACGGTATTTGATGCAGGTGAACTGGGCGGCCTTACCCCCACCTATGCCAGTCTGGAGATGTTTGAGGGCAATAATCCAGCGCCGTCAGATGATGTCTACGCTCTCGGGCTTATCGCCTATGAGTTGATCGTGGGTACACACCCTTATCGCCGCTTACCTGCACCTCGCGCCCTGCAAGAACAATTTTCCATAGAACGCCCAAAAAACCTGTCCAACCGCCAATGGCGTGCGATAGCCGGCGCTGTAGCGCTGACACCCAATGAGCGCATTGTAACCGTCGAGGATTTCCGCAATCTCTATTTCGTTCGTCCACTCCGCCTGATCCTCTCTCTGGTGGCTGGAGGTTTAATTGCGGTGACCGCCGTGCTCACGCTGACCCTAGCTCCGCCGGGGGAGCCCGAGGCTGTCCCACTAGAGAGGCTACCCATCAACGTTCAAACAAAAGTAAAAGCTGAGCTCGCGCAGGCCCAAGAGGCACTGCAATTTGGCGATATCAACGCCGCGCTGCATCACATAACCATGGTTGATGAAGCCCACCCTTATAACCCTTCGGCAAAAATATTGGCGGACGAATTGGTCGAGATGGCCTTAGTACGCATAGAACCCCTGGCAGATGACATCGAATCCGAGCGCATACAAACGCTACTGAGCTACGGCCCGCTCGCCGAGAACAAAGAGCTTCTAAATCGCCTTGAAGAGCTGCAGCCGTGAGATTTAAGCACTACCAATGATCTAGCTGTCGAGCCAGCTGGCCCAGAATAGTCGGCCAGTCATCCAGCCAACAGCAACGATGACCATATCCTCTATAGGCAATGACTTCGCCACCAAAGCGGGCTGCGAACTCTGTGGATACTGCAGGCGATACCATTTCATCCTCAAGGCCCACCAGATAAATTCGGCCCGACACGTATTCGGGCAGTCCGTGATCGAGGGGATTCTGAGATTGCTCCAGCCGCTCGAATCCGCGCAACTGGGTCCACGTATCGATGGACAGATTGCCGTTAATGGTCACCACGTTGACCGCCGTGTCGAGGCAATTTGCGACCAGCACGGCGAGGGCACCGCCGCCACTAAACCCGATAAGCGAAATGGGGCGCGCAGGTTCGCCGACAAGTTGCTCCAATGCCTGGCACAACGCCAAAACCACGACCTCGCTATAACGCGCTGTAGTCCAAAGCGATGGCTCGCATGCCGCTTGATCGACAAGAAAGTGGCAGGGCCGGCCCAAATAAATCGCCGCGCTGGGGTCCATCGCCGCCAATTTTAAGGCGAGGGGGTTTTGGGGAGTTGGATCCTCGCTAGCAGTCAGTCCGTTTGCACTCAGTGGCCTGCCATCGCCATCAATATAAACGTGCAGAGTCTGCGAGGGTTTATCTCCGCTATTTTCAAACCAAGCGAGCTGCCATGAATCCAGTGTCAAAAATTTGTCGGGCTGGGATGGCAGAATAGGCCGTTCGAGCTGATCAGCGCAGCCTGCCAATAACGCAACAAGACCGCAAACCTTTAGACCCTCTGCCAAAGGCAACCGCAAGGATTTGACCACAAGCCATAGCTTGGCGTTACACTGCTTGTGACGCATCAGCTTTGATAGGGGTAACAGCATGTTTGGTATCCGATCTCCCATGAGCGGGGGCCTGATCGTAATTGGTCTAGCTATTCTGGGCACTTCGACAGCCAGTAGTCAAAGTACGCCCCCAGTAAATGCCGTCGCAGACTTACATGTCGTGGATTGCTTACTCCCCGGACAGGTCAGGCGACTAGGGCAGATGCGCTACATTACGGCGCGGCGCCCAATCCACACGACCGCCGCTGATTGCCGAATCAGAGGGGGCGAATACACCGAGTATGATCGCGCCGACCATCGATCGGCCCTTGCCGTATGGCTACCCGCCGCCGAGGCTGGGGATGGCGAAGCACAGGTAAACGTTGGAGAAATTTTTGAAAAAGGCCTTGGCGCTGAACCCAATTACGAAGCCGCGCTGATCTGGTACCAAAAGGCAGCCGATCAAGCGCACCCGCGAGGGCTTTTCAACTTGGCCACCCTCTATGAACGGGGGTTAGGTGTCGAGGCAGACAAGCTCAAAGCGCTAAACCTATATCGGCAAGCCTGGGGCATGCCCGAGGACTCAGTACTCTATCAAAGCGCGGCTTGGGAAGCTCAAAAAGCACAGCGTGACGCGCTCGAGCAAACCATTCAGGCCAAGGACGGACAAATAACACTACTTCAAGGGCAGGTAAAAAGACTGCAACAAGATATCGAGGCAGTGATTAGCCGTCTTGAGGCGGCAAACCAACGCGCCTCCGCCTCTGCTTCCGCCGAGGAGGCCCCGAAACAACAGGCAGAAGCGACCGATGATCATTCATTGGAAACAGAATCGCTTAAAGCCCAAGTGGCACAGCTTGAGACAATAATCCAGGGGTTGTCCCAGGAAAAAGTGTCCGCAGAACAAGCCTACAAGGCGCTACCGGTGTTCCGCGAACCGCAATCTGTGGCCTTTACCGAATCCGCACAAAGTAGCAGTACAGCAGCGCCCGAAAATACTGAAGCCAGCTTTGGGCAGTACTACGCTCTCATCATAGGCAATAGCGATTATCACCATATCGAAGACTTGGCCACGCCACAGAAAGATGTAGAGCGTATCGGTGAGTTATTGGAACAACGCTATGGCTTTTCCGTAAAAATTCTGCAGGACATGAATGACGTCTCCGTCATGCACGCCATCAATGATCTTAATGAAGAACTGGATGAAGATGACAACTTGCTCATCTATTACGCAGGCCATGGTAGTCGTATGCAGATGGGCGATATCCAGACCGGCTATTGGCTCCCAGTCAACGCCGATCCCCCTCCCCGCGATACCCACTGGATTGCCAACGAGGCTATCACTCGGCACTTGGGTCGTTTGCAAGCCAAACGTATTCTGGTCGTCGCGGACTCATGTTACGCCGGGCTTCTGTCCGACGCGCCTGATTATTTGTTTTTGGCAGGTGGTAACGACCCGGCATACACCGCTGAATTTCTGCGTTACAAACTCTCCAAACGCAGTCGTCTGATGATTTCTTCAGGTGGCGACTTTCCCGTGTTAGACAATTTGGGCAACGGCAACTCGGTTTTTGCCGGCGCTTTCATCAATGTGCTTGAGCAAAATGACAAGATCCTATCGGGTCCAGAGCTCTTCAGTCGACTCAAACCCATGGTAGAGAATCAATCTAGCAAGGTGGGCTATCGTCAGATCCCGAGCTTCAAAACCATCAAGATTGCAGGCAACGAAGCCGGTGATTTCTTCTTCGTGCCGCAGGATGGTTCCCAAGGCCGGTAAGTCAACATTGTTGCTGTGGCACATACCGACTTTGAGCTTGGCGCGCATTATTAGCCAAGCTCGCTCTATCACGATGGGTGGTAAATCCCTGTTGTTTATTACCATTGTGGTCTAACCTGCGAAGCTATGATGCCGTTAGTAAATAGCCCAATAGCTGCCAGACAGCAGCCGCTGCGCAGGTCCTGCCTAGCCAGCGCAAGCCCACGAGGCGACCGATACCGCTCTAAACCTACTGAAGCAACACTGGCACCATCCACTGCATTGTGCGCTCACAACCGCTGGCGTTATCGCCAATGACAGCGCCGCCCGAGGTCATAGAGTCATTTCAGATTTGTCATCGCGGTCTGGTGAGAGCGATCAATGAAGACAGTGTGTTGAGTGCGCCCGAGCAAGGGATATGGGTCGTCGCCGATGGCATGGGAGGGCATGCCAAAGGTGATTTTGCCAGTCAGTTGATCACCGCCTCACTGGCAGATCTGGATCTCAGCTCTTTGGCCGAACTTAGCGATAAGCTTGAAGCTGTGCACGAAACGCTCGATGACACGAACGCAACCCTGCTAGAGAAAGCTCTAGAAATTTCCGACACCGCCATTGTGGGCTCAACCGTAGCCGTCATGCTCGTACATCAGGACTCGGCGGGACTCATGTGGGCCGGCGATAGTCGGATTTACCGCTACCGAAATGATCGACTAGAGCAGCTAAGCATCGACCATTCCATGGCCAATGAACTGATCCGTGAGCAGGGATTTTCGCCCGATCAGGCTGCCCGATCAAAAGGTGCCGAAACACTGACCATGGCGGTTGGTGCGATGCCCTTTTACCCGGAGCGCCTAATCACAGACATTCAGCCCGATGATCGCTACTGCCTGTGCTCTGATGGGTTGACTAAAATGTTGCCTGACTCAGATATCGCCGGCTTACTGGCTCGCGACTGGAGTGCGAAAAAAACCGCCGAGCACTTGGTTCAAACGGCGCTCGATAGGGGAGCCATTGATAATATCAGCACCATTGTTATCAATTTCAGTTAATTAACTACCAGAAGAACCCTGACCGCAAAAATTCGGTCCGGACCCCGAAGACAGGCCCGCTCAAACCAATGGCAGCGCCGCTTTTTTTAGTAGCGCACGCAAATTCGACCGCTCTTGCGCGGTCAGGCCTGTGGTGATCGCATCTGAGGCGCAGTTGAGCGCTTGCTTAATAATATCGCGCTTGCTCCGGCCCTCATCGGTAAGGTAAATCAGCGTGGCTCTTCCATCTGCCGGATCAGACTCTCGTCGAATCAGACCCTGATTCTGTAACCGAGCTAAAACACGCGTTGCCGCCGCTTTATCATCGCCCACGCGCTCCGCTAACCACTTTTGCGTAACACCCTCCTGATAAAAAAGTGCATAAACATACTTGTAGCTACCATGGCCTAGGTCATGGGGCGATAACTCACTGTCCAGCGCTCTAACCAGTTGTCGACGCAAGACACCGACATAGCGCACTTCGTTGTCAAAGAAATCAGTCATATGCAACCTGCGGCGCGGCAGTTGCTGGCTTTTCCACCGGAATCAGCCACACCATGCATGAAAGCAGCAGCATAATAATGCTGCCTATCGCAATGACGTCTTGCATCGCTAAAGTGCGTGCTTGCTGGAAAATCATACCGTCTAGTAACGCCATACCACCCAACGGGTCTACCGATGCACTCTGCAACATGGGCACAAATGTCTCTCGCACGCTGCTCGGCTCGGATACAGCCAAAACCAAATCAGCGTGGTGGACCACGGTCCGACTATCCCAGATGCTAATGCCCGCCGCCGTGGCCAGACTTGTCGCCAACATTCGCCCAAAATTAGATAACCCTGTTGCCGCCGCCAGTTGCTCCATGGGAATTTTGGAGAAAGTGATCGCCATCGTTGGTATCCAGAAAAACGGCATGGCTAGACCAATTAAGAACCGGATACTCGCGAGATAACCCTGTGAAACCTGAGTAGTTACCGCCCCATGCAAATAGAAAACTCCAGCGAGGAATAGGCAACCACAGATGCACACCCATCGTGGGTTGATGCCCCTGAGCACTCGGCCTAAAACGCCCATTGACACTAGGGGAAACAGCATAGACGCCGCCATCACCCAACCGGCGGCACTGGGGGTATAGCCCAGCACAGTTTGTATCCAGATAGGATAGATCGTGCTCACAACAACATAGGCGCTATAGAAGATGGAACTAAAGACTATGCCCACCAGAAAAGGTCCATTGGTGAAAATCGATAAATCAACTACCGGATGCGCCTCATCCATTTCCCATATTACGAAGAAAATAACACCGCACGCGCCGATCAGCATGAGCACCCAAATCCATTGGGAAGCGAACCAATCAAGTTCGTGGCCACGATCAAGCATCAGCTGTAAGCAGACAACTGAGACCGCCAGCAACACAAGACCCAGTGCATCAGTGGGTACGCGCGTTGCCTTAGTCTCAAAATCGGTGAGCATAGTGAGGCAGACACCTATACAAAGAATTCCTACCGGCAAGTTGATGTAGAAAATCCAAGGCCATCCCAATGTGTCGGTAGTTACACCGCCCAAAACTGGACCAGCCACGGGAGCTACCGCCACAAATAGACCCCAAACCCCTAGCGCCGTAGCACGGTCCTCGGGCGGGTAAATTCGCATGGCTATGGCTTGTGAGAAAGGCAGCAAGACGCCACCACTGAAACCCTGCAAAGCGCGGAAGATGAGTAATTGATTAAACGTTGTAGCAGACGCGCACAACCAAGAGAACAATGTGAATAGGCCTATACCCCAAACAAAAGCACGCACCTGACCAAAACGCATGGCGAGCCAACCGGCTAGAGGTAGTGACACTGCCAGGCAAACACCGTAAATCGTTAATACCCAACTGGCTTGAGAGGGCGTTGCCGAAAGCGACCCCGAAATCGCGGGTAGCGCCACAACCGCAATAGTGCTATCTAATACGTTCATGAAGGCAGCCAGCGACACTCCAAAGACCGCCACTAAACGAGGCAAGCCCTCCAAATACTCGGGATCGCTACCCACGTTGGGCTCACCTGAATCGCTCATAGCGTAGAGGCTTGTTCTACATAGTGCGCTATTACTGCTGCGATAATGGCTTCCGCGCCCTCATCGTGGTCGGGGAAGACCGCATTTGCGGAGACAGGCCCCATATTGGTAGCACGATCTGTCGCCACATCGCCGCGCTCTCTCGTGTTAACCGTTACGGTAAACGACGCGCCCAGCGGCAGCTGCCGGGCCTGCTCTTTGAGTGCTGGAACATCAATACGCACGGGTACCCGTTGTACGATTTTGATCCAGTTGCCGGTGGCATTTTGAGGGGGCAATATGGCAAATTCAGCGCCGGTGCCACTGCCAATGCGGGCCACAGTGCCCTCAAAAGTCACATGGTCACCGTAAACATCGGCATAGGCCGTCACCGGCTGACCCAGGCGCATATATTCGAGCTGATTTTCTTTGAAATTGGCCTCCACCCAAAAATTATCAGCTTCAACCAAGCCGTATATTCGCTGTCCAGGGCTTAGTGATTGGCCTACCTGAGCAAAGCGTTCTGACAATACGCCACTCACTGGCGCGACTATCTCGTGCTTATTCAATAATCTAACGGCATCGCGAAGCCGCTGTGATGCTACCTGCACCATGGGGTGGCTATCCAGCGTGCCATCACCGGCCTCAGTTTTTGCCTGACGCAGCTCTCGCTTTGCGATTTCCAGCTCCACCAAGGTCTCCTCAGCGCGGGTTTCTGCTGCCTCAACCTCTTCCTCAGAGACTGTGCGATTTTTCAGTAACCGCCGGCGGCGCTCAAATTCTTGTTGCGCCAGACGATGAGTTGTCGCTTTTAGTTCGAGTCTTGATTCTGCAGTTGCTACGCCGGCCCGACTGGTCAACACACGACGCACCGCCAGGCCCAACATGTTTTTCGCTTCTTCCAGAGCGCGCTCAGCATCGCCTCGCTGCAAGGTGGCCACAACCTCGCCCGCTTCAACGCGATCCCCTGCCGAAAACGCTAGGGTCTCAATTTCGCCTGGAACAAGAGCAGACAAGGTGAGCGTATTGCCTTTGACATAGGCGTTGTCGGTTTTTTCTTGCCACTGCAGCACGTTGGCGTACCAATAGTAGGCTGCGATGGCCGCCACCAACAGTAATCCAACAAACGCGAGGAGGCGCTTACGACGCCGAACTCCATCCACCAAGGCCTTGTCTCCAATACATTAGTTAACGCAGGGCGGCACGTTACCGCAAAATAGTTGATATATCATCTATTTTTGGGCGTCAAAACACACGGAAAAACCGGATGCTAGCGAATCTGCGGGTGGGGCTTGGAGAAGTAGAAGCCTTGGTACAAGGGAATGCCCATGTCGCGGCAGCAGGCCAATTCAGCCTCGGTTTCCACGCCCTCAGCGATAACCTCTACACCAAGATCTGCAGCAGTCGACGCTATCGAGGCAATAAGACGTTGCTTCGCAGCGTTAGCGGTATCGATGTCTCGAATCAAGCCCATGTCTAACTTGAGGTAATCCGGCGGAGATTCCACCAGTTCGCGCAGTCGCGATTGCCCTGCGCCGAAGTCATCGTAAGCAAGACCCACCTGCATTTGGGCCAAGCTCTCTTTAAAGTGCTGTGCAAAAGCCGGATCGGCCAAACCGTTCTCATGTACCTCTAATACCAACCGACCTCCATGGGTGACATGCGGCAGGTTTTGTAATGACTGCACCAAACTGTCGGGATCCAGTAATTCGTTCGGGTGGGTATTCACAAACAAGGGCAAGTCCGGAGCTTGCTCAAAAGCCAATTCACTGGCTATTTGCCGAAAACGCGCCGATAAATCGCGCTCTAAACCACCACTTTCTGCAAGGTGTAACAACCGCGTAGGCGCTGAGGAAAGTTCGTCTGATGCCCCTCTGCCCAATGCTT
>CAYPPU010000048.1:0-13536 GCA_964412695.1 uncultured Alteromonadaceae bacterium
TACACAAATCTAGATGCTCTTCGCATGCTGATTTCCACATCCGAGGATTCACGGTTGCGGAGAAAATGGAGCTGGCGAGAGGAATCGAACCCCCGACCGCCTGATTACAAATCAGATGCTCTACCTACTGAGCTACGCCAGCCTTGGGTGTGCGCGGAGAGCCCGCGTCACGAGGGGCGGAATGATCCCCGCATTACCGGCAAAGGTCAAGGCCTAGGTGCCGCTAACCCGGCCACGATCGCTAACCCCTCCAGAACCAGCTGAGGTCGATACGTCGCTTGAATACCGAGCTCCAACAGGGATTGACCTCGCCCTCCGGTAAGCAGAGGGACATGGGACGGATGCTGGCTCATGACAGCTCGCACGGACGCCACCTGCGTCAACCAGATACCCGCACCGACACAGGCATCTGTGCTCGCCCCGGGGTCTATGCTCTGTAACAACCCGTCTTTAAACAACACCCTAGCGGTATCTCGCCTGAGCGAAGCCGTCATTAAATCCACACCGGGGATGATATAGCCACCCTCATGGCGCCCGTTCACAGCCACAAGATCAAGGGTTAAGGCGGTCCCAGCATCAATAACCAACACCGCGCCATCATGAACCTGCCGTGCGGCCACCATGGCTAGCCATCGATCAACGCCCAACGCGCTCGCCTCCGCGTAGGCATTTTGAATACCGAAGCCTTCAGCGGGCGATCGCAGCCAATGTTGCTCGGCATAACCTGCCACCTTCAGTTCTTGTGACAGCATCTCTATGGCCGCATCACTGGCGACACTGGACAGCCACAAAGGCGTGCCGACCGGCCCCAAGCTCTGCAACTGGGGCAATAATGTCTCAATACCGCGCTCACAGCGAAAGATATTGTCCGTCTGGGGCCAGTCCAAACACCCCTTAACGGCCGAGTTGCCAATGTCCAAGAGTATGGCGCTCATAAGGCATCCAGGCCCCGATCTCTCACACTCACCTCCCCACCATGAACCGGCACAAGACCACTCCCTATATCCACCAGCAAGGCGCCAGTCTCATCAACACCTGCCCCCACACCTTTAATTGGGGGCGACCCAAGGACTTCGACTGATCGTCCCTTTAGGCAATCATACCGGTCCCATGCCGATCTGAAGGCATCAAATCCACCCTCATCAAACACGACTAGCGCCTCGACCAACGCCGTTATGCAAGTGGCGGCGAGGGCATTGCGATCAAGTGAGGTCTGACTGTGTTGAGTCAGGTCGGTCCACGGCTGATCAATGGCCGAGCTCTTTTCTAACGGCATATCCACGTTCAGGCCAAAACCTACCACTACTTTGCATTCACTCAGCGGGTCACCAGCAATATCGATCAGAATACCGCCCAGCTTCTTGTTTTCTATGTACAAATCGTTGGGCCATTTCAATTGCAGTGGCACCTCGCTGTACCGCTCAAGCGCCTGTGCCAGCGCACACCCGACGGCCAGACTCAAACCGCCAGGTCCAGACGGCCCAGGAGTCAATTGCCAAGCCAAACTCAAATACAAATTGCTCGCCAGCGGACTCACCCACGAACGACCTCGACGACCACGACCCAGCGTTTGCCCCTCAGCCAATAGCGCGACGCCGTGAACAGACCCTGTGCGAGCGCGCGCCAGTAAGTCATCATTGGTAGAGCCTGTCTCCAATACAGCTTCGACGTTTACCGGCACAGGCAGGGCAACATCTAAATTCGAGGCAATGATGCCAGCGTCCAGAAAATGCGCTTTTTGCCGCAACTGCCATACGTCTGGGACCTCGCATTCAACCCAGCCTTGTTGAGCCAGCAGGACCATCCGCGGCTCAAGCTCTGGCACGGCAACACCCAAGCCCTTCGCCAAATCGGCCAGCGCTTGCGGGCCTTTGCGAGCAAGTCTGGAGACAATGGCGTGATTGACATCGCACTGGAAAGAGTGAATTTGTGTTGTCATCGGTGACTGGGGTCTTGAGAAAATTAACTGGCGCGAAGAAACTGCAGTCTATGCCAACCCAACCCGTCATGTCGCCTTCCCCATCATGCGCTCATTGAGACAGCTGAATGATCACGCGAGGCAGCTCAGTGTGTCCGTGACGCTAATTGCCACGCTGGGCGTGGCGATCCGATACCTCGGCGAGCTTTGGTTTTCACCCTTTAACCACCAAAGCGCATTCGCATCACTGCTCGGGTTTGTGCTACTCCTCATCGCATTGAGCTTGTGGAGCCCCCGCGAACTAGGCCCACCCCGACTTGGGCTCATGATGGTAGCACTGTGGTCACTGGCAGTATCGGTTTCTGGCGCCAATCTCCAAAAATCCGTGTCGTTGGCGGGCGTGGAATCGGGACTGCTGGTTTGCGCGCTGTTGGCGCTGTACTTAACCCGAAAGGCCGCGCCATTCCAAGACGCCCCCAGTGAGACCACCCCGTCATCACAGGAGACAGAGCAAGCCCGTGCTTGAACCGCTAATCATATTGGTAGCGCTGCTCGGCGGCATGGCCAGTCGCGCCCTGGGCTATCCTGCCCTCATCGGGTATTTGGCTGCCGGATTCGCGTTACATGAAATAGATATGGCTGCCGGCCCACTCATTGAGCAACTGGCCGACATCGGCATCACACTGATGCTTTTCACGATAGGTCTTAAACTCGACGTCAGCAAACTCCTGCAGACACGCGTCTGGGGCACCACTTTGGTTCATATGGGCGTCAGCATCGTTTTTTTTGCCCTACTGCTGATGGCCTTGTCGCAAATGATGCCGACTCTCGGAGTGATGCCAGAGAGTGCGGCGCTCTTGGCTTTTGCGCTCAGCTTTTCCAGTACGGTTTTCGTTATCCAAACACTGCAGAGCCGCGGAGAGTTGGGCTCTAATCACGCCACACTCGCCATTGGTATTTTGATTGTCCAAGACCTCATCGCCGTGCTTTTCTTGGCGGCGACCTCGGGTAAAGTACCCAGCGTGTGGGCTCTGGGGCTTTTATTAGTAGTGCCACTGCGCCCTGTGCTAATGCGCCTGCTCAGCATCGCAGGTTACGGCGAGCTGCTCACTTTGCTTGGCTTGGTACTCGCTATTGGGGCCGCCGAGCTGTCCGAGGCACTGCAACTTAAAGGGGATCTCGGTGCGCTGTTGGTCGGTGCGATGTTAGCGGGGCACCCAAAATCAAAAGCGGTTGCTGATAATCTGATTCAGCTAAAAGACCTGTTCCTCATCGGCTTCTTTCTGTCTATTGGCCTCGGCGGCTGGCCCGATCTCACCCTTATCGTGGCAGGGTTGATCCTCGGCGTTTTGGCAGCGTTAAAACCACTACTGTACTTCCCACTCATGACGCGATTTCACACCAGCCCTCGCAGTGCAGTGCTGGCGTCGGGCGTACTCGGGAATCACAGTGAATTTGGGCTCATCGTCATCGCGGTGGCAGCGGGTGCGGGTTGGATTGATGCCGATTGGGTCGCCACCCTGTCAATTGCCATTGCTGTGAGCTTCTTCCTCGCGGCCAAAACAAGCGCCCAGAGCCACAATTTTTATTTCCGCCACCGCCAGCAACTCTTGCGCTATCGCACCAACACCTTGGTACAGAGTTATGAACCCACTGATGATGTGCGCATCATGATATTGGGCATGGGCCGCGTCGGAACCGGTGCCTATGAGGCCTTAGCTCCGGACTTTGGTCGTCAGCTGCTGGGCATTGAATCCCAAACCGATCGGGTAATCTTGCATCGAGATAACCATCGTCGCGTGATCGCGGCCGACGCCTCAGATCCCGACTTTTGGTCACGTATCACGTTTGCCGAGGTACGATTGATCATGCTTGCCCTCAGTAATCATCAGGAAAATCTACTAGTTGCGGACCTGCTTCAGAAGATGGGCTACACGGGTGAGCTGGCCGCCGTGGTGCGTCATGCAGATCATGCCGAGGAACTGGCAGCTCAAGGTATCTCAGCGTTTAATCTCTATGACCAAGCTGGCGCAGGCTTCGCCAAACATGCCATTCAATGCATGCAGCCGCCCCACTAATGCCAATCACTATGTCCCACTGCCGGCGCCTGGCATCTCCCCTCGGTGAACTCACCCTCTGTGCCGACGGCGATCGACTGTGTGCCGTCTTGTGGCCCGAACAAGCTTCAACTTTTCAGGCGAACGCTTTCGAGGTGCCTCAGGGCATACCCCACGGCGTATTGGATAGCGCAGCTGATCAGCTTACTGCCTACTTTCAAGGTGATCGGCAAGATTTCTCGCTGCTACTAGCGCCATGTGGTACGGCCTTTCAGCAGAGCGTGTGGTCAATCCTACAGAAAATACCGTTTGGCGAAACGGTGAGTTACGGCGAGCTCGCCGAGCGCATGGGTCGTCCCCAAGCAGCGAGAGCCGTGGGGCGAGGTGTGGGTAGTAATCTGTTGGCCATCGTCATTCCCTGCCACCGCGTCGTGGGCAAAAACGGCCAACTCACAGGGTTCGCTGGCGGGCTCGAGCGCAAACGTCGACTGCTCGCACTGGAATCAAGCAACCCCCTAGGCGTTTAAATCAGGGATCATCTCGTCCTTGAGGCGTTCAATAGCGTCCTTGAGGAACAACTTTTCCTTCTTCAGGCGCTGAATCAGCAATTGATTTTGATAGGGCTGGGCTTGCATGACGTCGATTTTGGCATCGAGTGCCTTGTGCCGCGCCTTTAAGGTCAAGAGACGCATGGCGGGCGTCATATCGTGATTGGCCGCATCGCGACCATCGCCCCCTACTGTCATGCCATATCCCCCCTTAACCAGCGGCAAATTACTCTTTGCGATCGCGGCTGGCAAGCGATTGTGCGGGATTAATTAAGGAATACCAGGGCGTGTCGGTAGCTACACCCGCCACGAAAAAGTTAACTAGCAAGGAATCACGATCGTTGTAGATAAAGGGCAATCCATCGGCGCCAACCAAGGATCCCCCTGCTCCATGCACCAGCGCATCCCCCGCTGCCACATCCCACTCGTAGCAGGGCGAGGTGCGCGGATACACCTCAGCCGCTCCCTCCGCCAAGGCACAGAACTTGAGAGCGCTGCCAGCATTCACGCGCGTTACCTTCGGGCTCACCCTACGCAATGGCGCCAACATCGCCTCCACCCGATCAGGGTTATGCCGAACACTGGCAATCAGTCGCAGCGGGTCACCGGCGACGTATTGGGTTGGGTCCTCAAGTGGCAGCAGTTGCCCAAAATCTACTCCCGTCGCAATCCACGCACCGGCATCGGGCATTCCGACAAAGCAGCGCTTCTCGATGGGTACCACTATCCAACCGGCCACGGGGCGCTGACCCACAATCAATGCGACGTTGATGGTAAATTCACCCGTCTCATCCAAAAATTCCTTGGTGCCGTCCAAGGGGTCGACCAACCAATAACGGTTCCAATGGCGACGGTTTTCCATCGCCTTCTGGGGTGATTCCTCGGATAACACGGGGATTTCGGGGGTGAGTGCCGCGAGGCACTCAATCAACAAATCGTGGGCGGCATGATCCGCCTCGGTCACGGGAGACCGGTCGTCCTTACGCTCGACCTGCAGGTGCTCTCTATTGTTATAGTAGTCCATCAACAAATCACTGGCCGCGGCCAGAGTGCGAAGCAATCCCTTGAGGGCGCTATTCGGTAAACCGTGCCGAGCCAGCACAGACTCAGGGCTTATGTTCGCATCTACATTCATCAACAAAGGGTAGCACTATCTATGGCGCTTACCATCTCGGCCGATAATCGTGTCACCAACCTCGACTGGGGGAGCATCGAAACCGTCATGCTAGATATGGACGGTACCCTGCTCGACCTTAAATTTGATAACCATTTCTGGTTACACACGGTGCCCGAGGCCTACGCCGCTATGCGGGGGTGCAGTCCCGAGGAGGCGAAACAGCAACTAAACGAAGTCTTTGCCCGTGAGGCCGGAACCTTGAATTGGTACTGTTTGGATTTTTGGTCTAAAACGCTAGAACTGGACATTATTAGCATCAAGGAGCGGGCCGCCGCCGGCATTGGCTGGCGTCGGGAAGCGCGAGAATTCCTGCAGCGCCTACATCACAGCCATTGCCAGGTGATGTTGATCACCAATGCCCACCCAGAGACGCTGCGGATTAAATTAGAATGCGTGGATCTTGCCCCTTGGTTTGATCAGATGATCAGCTCCCATCAATATGCCGCACCAAAAGAAACGCAAACGTTTTGGCAATGTTTACAGACCGACCATCCCTTTAATCGCGAAAAAACGCTTTTCATCGACGACTCGGAGCACGTCCTCGAAGCCGCAGAGCAGTACGGTGTAGGCCATCTGATTACCTTGCGACAGCCCGACAGCACCATGGCCGAGAGGGAACAGACCCATTATCCGGCGATCCTGCATTTTGACGAGATCTATTCAGGTTTATAACGTGTCCGAACCTCAAACAGTATCTCGTGTGCGGCTAGATAAGTGGCTATGGGCAGCGCGCTTCTTCAAAACGCGAAGTTTGGCTAAAGGGGCTATTGAAGGTGGCAAAGTCCAACACGAAGGGCAACGTGTCAAAGTATCCAAGGAGATCAGTGTGGGGGATAGGCTCACTATCCGCCAGGGCTGGGATGACCGCGAGGTGATTGTTACGCAGCTTAGTGACCAGCGGCGATCAGCGCCCATTGCTCAAAGCCTGTATGAGGAGACAGCCGCGAGCTTGGAGCGTCGCGAGCGGGAAGCTCAGGCACGTCGCGCCGCCGGCCGCGTAGCTCGACCGGATCATCGTCCCGACAAACATGAGCGGCGTGAAATCAGTCGGTTGCGGCGTCAGTGGGATGATTTCGACTAGTCCCGAGAAGTTTGTATCGAATAAACCTAAGGGCCAGACCTTTTTTGGGGCCCTGACATAGAGGCGGCAAAGCAACATATCTTGCCTGCCCTCCGGCCGTTTCATGGGGTATGATCGCCCCATGGTTAACGATTTTCCCGCCACCGCGCCGGCGACGCCGCTCCTCGATCAGGTTGATAACAATCTGCCCGCTCTGCGTGCGCTCAGTGAGGACGATTTGATCGCCCTCGCCGATGAGGTGCGTAAGTATCTGTTGTTTACTGTCAGTCGCAGTGGTGGCCACTTTGGCGCTGGTCTGGGCGTAGTTGAGCTGACGGTGGCACTGCATCATGTCTTTAACACGCCAGAAGACCGCATCGTCTGGGACGTAGGGCACCAAACCTATCCCCATAAAATTCTGACCGAACGCAAGCAACAAATGCAGAGTATCCGTCAACAAGGCGGTCTAGCGGGCTTCCCAAAACGTGCCGAGAGCGAATTTGACACCTTTGGCGTGGGGCACAGCTCCACGAGTATCTCAGCGGCCATGGGTATGGCCCTGGCGGCACAGCAACAGGGTATTGAGCGACGCGTCGTCGCCGTTATCGGTGATGGTGCTATCACCGGCGGCATGGCTTTCGAAGCCTTGGCCCATGCCGGGCACGCCCGCCCCAACCTTCTGGTCATCCTCAATGACAACCAAATGTCCATTGGGCACAACCGTGGTGGGCTCGCGAATTATTTCGCCAAGATCTGGGCAAGTCCTACGTATATTGCGTTTCGTGAAGGCTCCAAGCGGATTCTCGAGCACGTGCGCACCGCCTGGGACTTAGCCAAAAAAACCGAAGAGCAGTGGAAGAGCTTGGTGGCACCCGGCATGTTGTTCGAAGAGCTGGGATTCAATTACGTTGGACCCCTTGATGGCCATGACCTGCCCCAGTTAGTACACACCTTGAAAGCCATGAGCGAACTCAAGGGGCCGCAGCTGCTGCACATTCGCACGGTTAAGGGCAAAGGCTTTTCACCTGCCGAATCAGACCCAGTGGGCTATCACGCGATCAACAAAATCGAGTCCAAAGACCCCGCGCGAGCTGCAGTACCCGCCATCCCTACACCGCCAAAATACCAAGACGTCTTTGGTAATTGGCTTTGCGACATGGCGGCAACTGATGATCTGTTGGTGGGCATCACGCCGGCCATGTGTGAAGGCTCAGGCATGGTGAAATTTTCAGAGCGGTATCCCAACCGATACTACGATGTCGCCATTGCCGAACAACACGCGGTCACGTTGGCTGCTGGCATGGCCTGCGATGGCCTCAAGCCCGTCGTCGCCATTTACTCTACCTTTCTACAGCGCGCCTACGACCAGCTTATTCACGATGTTGCACTGCAAAATCTCGACGTTACTTTTGCCATCGATCGCGCGGGCTTGGTGGGCCAAGACGGCCCCACTCACCATGGTGCCTTCGATTTAAGCTATTTGCGCTGTGTGCCCAACCTAATCATTGCCTGCCCGTCGGATGAGAACGAGTGCCGGCAGCTACTGTACACGGCCTACCAACATGCAGGTCCGTCAGCCGTCCGCTACCCCCGAGGAACAGGTACCGGCGCCGCCATCGCTCAGGCAATGACGGCACTGCCCATTGGACGAGGCGTTCAACTGCGAGAGGGTCACCGGGTCGCCATCCTCAACTTCGGCGTGTTACTGCCGGAAGCTTGGGAGGCCGCCGATCAACTTGAAGCCACACTGGCTGATATGCGCTGGGCCAAGCCGCTAGATGAAGACATGATTACAAGTCTGGCAAACAGTCATGATCTCCTCATCACCGTTGAGGAAAATGCCATAGCCGGAGGCGCGGGTGCCGGGGTGTCCGAATTTCTGGCAGGCCAGGGTATCGATTGTCCCGTCAGGCATGTGGGTATCCCCGACGCCTTTGTTGAGCATGCGAGCCAAGGGCAGAATCGCGTTTCTGCGGGACTCACCGCTGAACGCATTGTGGCGCTCGCGCGAACAACTGATACGACGAACGATACGGCGCTGGCCGGTCTGCGATAACCAAACACAACCTCTGTTCCCCTAGTGCGAGATTGCTGTGAGCAAAACGAAAAAAGCCGCTGAATCTGATAGCCCCAGCCTACAAGAGCAAATGGATCAACTTGCCACCATCGTGGAGCAGATGGAGAGTCCCGATGTTTCACTCGAGGCATCGCTGCAGCTTTACGAACAGGGTATGCAATTGGTAGCCACGGCTACCAAAACCTTAGAGGCCGCGGAACAGCGCGTAAATCAGGTGAGCCCCGACGGAGAGGTCCAAGCTCTGGACACATAATGGCGCTGACTTCTTTGGATCCACTGCTTTTAAGCGATGACCCACGCCTGGCGGAGGCTATCGCTTATGTACTGGAAAAACCCGGCAAACAACTTCGACGACGTTTGGTTATCGCCGCCAGCGAACTCATCGCGGGTACGCCAGTGGATGGCACCCATACCGTGGCAACCGCCATTGAATGGTTGCATGTTTACTCCTTGGTTCACGACGACTTGCCCGCCATGGATGATGACGACCTGAGACGTGGCCGGCCCACAGTTCACAAGGTTTATGACGACGCCACTGCTATTTTGGTGGGAGATGGCCTGCAGGCAGCGGCCTTCGCCGCCATCGCAGGCGAGGTGGCCATCGATGCGGAGCTTCGAGTACGTATTATCGAGCTAGTGGCCAACGCTGTGGGTTTTAAAGGCATGGTCGGGGGGCAAGCTCTCGATATGGCAGGGGAAAAACAGCAGGTCGATATCGTCGGTTTACGCCGTATTCATGCCCAAAAAACCGGCGCACTGATCCGCGCTGCGGTTTTGGCCGGTGCACTGTGCGCCGACGCCAATCTATCCCAGATCAATGCTCTTGAAACCTATGCCGAGAAGATTGGGTTGGCGTTTCAGATAACGGATGATGTTCTTGACGTGACCCAAAGCAGTGCTGAGCTGGGCAAAACCGCCGGTAAGGACATGGCCGCCAATAAAAGCACGTATGTTGGGCTGATGGGCCTAGAGGCCGCCTCGGAAGAAGCCGAGAAGCTGGTCAGCGAAGCCATTTCGGCCTTACATATTTTCCAGGATCGAGCCTCCGAACTAACGGCACTGGCCCATCAAATGGTCAGGCGGTCAAACTAAGCCTTTCAAAGAGCGAAAACCACGCCACTAGATACGCGATACCAACAACAACCCCACCAGTACCATACCCGCCCAAAATGCGGCGACTATATCGTCCAGCATGACACCAAAACCGTTTTTAAAACGCCGATCACACCAGCCGGCAGGCCAAGGTTTGACAATGTCATAGAGTCGAAAGCAGACAAAGCCCACTAGTAAGGTTTGCGCATCCAATATCGTCCCGGGTAACAGCCACATAGCGATCCACAAGGTCAGTAGCTGACCCAACAATTCATCTACCACGATGGCACCGTGGTCGGTCTTTCCCAAGGCGCGGCCGGCATTGGCCGACGCCCAGGTTCCCAAGACTAGAACAGCCACCATTAAGCCCAACATAGTCACGTTATTTGAGTGCTCAAGTGCCGCCGCCAGAGGCAGTGTCACTAGACTCCCTAGAGTGCCGGGCATACGCGGCGACAAACCAACACCACCCAATGTCGCAATCCACAGGCTCGGCGATCGCCACACCTGACCAAGCCTGACAGTCTCAGTCATCACCCTCTCCGAAATGATCGTAGCCGCGAATAGCTGGGGCGCCCTCACAACGCACCCCCTCGCCCTCTAGCGCATAGCCAATACACGAAACGCCAGATGGCAACGGAAGCTCAGCGGGTACGGTAAAAGCCAGCTCATAATCGTCCCCGCCCCCCAATGCCCAGACCTCGGCCAGCTCGCGGGGCAGTTGCTGCAACACCGGCGATAAGGGCAGCTGATCGCGGACAACTTCTAGTGTTACAGCCGACGCGCTAGCAATGTGACCCAGGTCAGCTAGCAGGCCATCAGAGATATCAATCGCCGACGTGGCATGCAGGCGGAGCCAAGTCCCTAATTCGAACCGGGGCGTAGGATTGTAAAAGCGCCGCTCTAAATACTGCTGCTCCTCGTCAGCGAGGTCGAGTAGGCAAGCCTCTTCACCTGACATCAGTGCTAGGGCCGCCGCGGCGTCTCCCAATGTGCCGGTCACACATAACTTGTCTCCGGGTTGCGCACCGCGGCGCTGAACACTGCTGCCGGTAGGAGCCGTACCCGTTACGGTGACGGTCAGCGCCAGCGCGCCGCGGGTTAGATCACCGCCTACCAAAGGCAAGCCCCAGCTCTTCACGGCTGTTGCCAACCCCATGGAGAAGCCGTGTAACCAAAGTTCATCGACCTCAGGCAAACTCAGTGCCAACGTCATCGCCAGCGGGTCTGCGCCCATCGCCGCCAGATCGCTAGCCGCTGCAGCGACCACTCGCGTGGCAACATCCTCGGGCAAACTGTATTCCGGGAAGTGACGACCGCAAAGCTGCGTGTCAGTGGAAATCAATAATTCGCTATCGGCAGGCGGTGCCAGAATAGCGGCATCGTCTCCCACGCCAAGGGTAACGTTTGGACCCGCACCAAAGGCGGCGAGATAGCGGTAAATGAGATCAAACTCGGATAACGCCATAGTGTGCGAATTACCTAAGCCTCAGCACTGATCTCGATGCTGCGCAAATCCCGGGCAACTTTATCGAGAATGCCATTGATATATTTATAGCTATCAGTGGCGCCAAATTTTTTCGCCAAGGCGACGGCCTCGTTTATGACCACTTTGTAAGGCACATCAATTCGATCGCGTAACTCAAACGTGCCCAAACGCAACAACGCACGCTCGATGGGATCCAAGTCATCCAATGCGCGATCGAGCTTGGTCTGGAACACCAGCTCGAGATCATCCGCGTGCTCCGCGGTGCCAACCAAAAGGTCGTGAAAATAATCACCGTCGACGTGACGAAAATCATTATCGACCCGAAACTCCGCTTCAATATCGGCTAGCGGAGATCGGGTCATGGCCCACTGATACAGCGCCTGCAATGCATAGTGGCGTGCTCGTCGACGTTGCGCCGCTAGGGCGTTCACCTTGGTCATTAGCTTGCCAAAACCCGAGCCAAATTGACCATTTCAAGCGCGGTCAACGCCGACTCCGCACCTTTGTTACCAGGGCCAGGATTAGAGCGTTCGACGGCTTGTTCGATGTTATCGACCGTCAGCACACCAAAAGCGACTGGTTTTCCAGTGGCCATCTGCACCTCCGACAGCCCGCGAGTACATTCCCCGGCAACGTATTCAAAATGCGGCGTGCCGCCTCGAATCACCGCGCCTAACGCGATGACCGCCACGCAGTCATCTCGCTCAGCCACATGCTGACAGGCTAGGGGAATCTCGTAGGCGCCAGGCACGCGCACAATATGCAACTGGTCATCGGTGATTCCCTGCTTTCGCAAAGCCTCGACCGCCCCCTCCAACAGGTTTTCAACGACGAAGCTGTTCCAGCGTGCGACCACCAGATAAAAGCGACCCGCACAGGCCTCTACCGTTCCCTCGGTCGTGCCAATAGATTGAATGCTCATACTAAACTCCTAATCTTGAGGGAAGGCAGGCTTACTCAGGGTCGACAAAGTCGACAACCTCCAGACCAAATCCAGCCAGCGCATTGTACTTGAGGTGAGCACCCATCAGTCGGATTTTGCCAACGCCCAAGTCATTCAGAATCTGCGCACCCAAACCGACTGTGGCATGGGCCTGGGCAGTATCGCCGGTATTGACGGGGTTACCCAGGAGTCGATCCACCCCGGCGAGTAACTCTTCGGCGGTCTCGGCGCGCGTCAGTAACACCAGCACGCCGTCATCCGCTTCCGCAATCATCGCCAGGCTTTTATCAAATCGCCAACTCACCTGATCGGCCAGACGAGTGCCAACCAAATCGCGCCATAGTGATGTCACGTGAACGCGCACCAGCGTAGGTTTTGTCGCCGAAGGCGTCCCCCTTGAGAGCGCAAAATGCAGCGTAGCCCGGTTCGACTCTTGATAGACCGTCAACTGAAAAGGCCCATGGGCGGTGTCGATTTGACCCTCGCGGATGCGTTCAATGGTGCGCTGATTGGCCAATCGGTAATGCACGAGATCCGAAACCCGTCCCACCGCTAGCCCATGCTTTCGAGCGAATTCCAGCAGCGAGTCGCCTTGGCAAAGATTGCCGTCACGATCTAGGACATCGGTAAATACCGCCGCCGGCAACAACCCCGCCAAGCCGGCAAGATCGGTTGTAGCCTCGGCTCGGTCGGTACGCGTCAAGACCCCACCCACGGCCGCCGCTACCGGAAAAATATGCCCCGGCTGCACTAAATCGGCCGCCACCGCATCGGAGGCCACCGCAGTGCGAACCGTGAGCGCACGATCCGCCGCCGAAATTCCCGTGTCTATACCCACGGCTGCCTCTATCGATAGGGTGAAGGCGGCAGATTCCACATCGCCCTCGACCATCAACGGCAATTGCAGGTGTTCACAACGCTCCTGAGTTAAGCCTAGGCATACCAACCCCCTCGCCTGACGCGCCATAAACGTGATGTGCGCAGGCTCACACAACTCGCCCGCAACCGTTACCACGCCAGTGGCACCGCCCTCGCTGTTGTCGATCAACATGAGCACAGCCCGACCATGGCGGAACTCGCTCATCAGCTGCTCGGGGGCAGCAATCGGTGCCAAATCAGGCATCGCTAGATCCTTCCTTCAGTTCAGCCCAAAGACCCTGTGCGCTGGGCTCAGC
>CAYPPU010000049.1:0-13054 GCA_964412695.1 uncultured Alteromonadaceae bacterium
TGCACCAACCCAACACCCGTTTCGGTGGCCGGGTAGGCCGGGCGCATTACCTCGAGGGGCAGCTGCTCCAGCGTTGAAACCCCCAACCGAATTTGCGGGCAGCCACCGGTTGAGGCGATGGCGTCTGTGGAATCTCTCGCTGTCATCGGAGCAACTCGGGAAGCCACAGTGTGACACCAGGGATGTAGCTCACCAGTAGTAACGCAGCGAGCAGTGCTCCATAAAAGGGCCATATCGTTCTAAGTACGGCGCCTACTTTAATATCTTGCACCGCACAGCCCACAAACAGTACGGCACCCACGGGTGGCGAGACCAAGCCGATCCCCAAATTCAAAATCAACATAATGCCAAACTGGACCGGATCCATACCGACGCTCTCAGCAATCGGCAGAAATATCGGTGTTGTGATCAATATCAACGGTGCCATGTCCATGAAGGTGCCGAGCACTAACAGCACTATGTTGATTAATAAAATCGTCAGCATGGGGTTGTCGGCAAAAGGCGCCATCAATGCCGCTAAATGGGCGGGCGCCTCAAGCACCGCCAGCACCCAACCAAATAAAGATGCCGACGCAATGATCATCATCACCAGCGACGTGGTTCTAAAAGCTGCTTGTAATGCCTGCCACAATTCACTGACGGGCAGAGACCGATAAACCAATACCGCGATCAACAAGGTGTAAGCGCAGGCAATGGCTGCCGATTCGGTAGGAGTAAACACCCCCAGTAAAATACCCGCCACCACCAACACAGCGGTCAGCATGCCAGGAATCGCACTGATTAACGCCGCAATGAACGGTCCAAAGCCTGGAAATTGTCCTCTGGGATAGCCACGTTGTACCGCGACCAGTGCCGCCACCAGCATGAGAATGATGCCCGTGAGAATCCCCGGAATAATTCCGCCAATGAACAACTCAGCCACCGAAATACCCGCGCCGGCGGCCGTCGCATAAATGATCATATTATGAGACGGCGGTATTAACAGTCCGGTTATGGCTGAGGTAGTCGTCACATTGACGGCATAGTCTGCGTCATACCCTTTCGCTTTCATTTCGGGGCCCAGAGCAGCGCCCATAGCGGAAGCACTGGCGACAGCTGATCCAGAAACCGCGCCAAAGAGCATCGAAGCCAAAATACTCACTTGGCCCAAACCGCCCGGCGCCCGCCCCATGGCCGAGTCTGCAAGGCGCAATAACCGACCCGCAATGCCCGCCTTGTTCATGAGCTCTCCAGACAACACGAACAGGGGAATGGCCATCAATGCGAATACGTTCAAGCCTGATGCCATGCGCTGCACGGCCACAATCAAGGGGATATCCAGAACCCATAACAATGCCGCTGAGGATAAAGCCAATGCAATCGCCACAGGCACGCCCAAGACCAAAAATGCCAGTAACAGCAACAACAGTAATCCGATCTCCATTATGAGCCCCTTCGGCTTGAGATGCGGACGCTGACAAACAGCAAAATTAATAGCCCGGTGAGCGGCAGTGTGGCGTAGACCATCCCCTGAGTCAGACTCAATGTGGGGACTTGGTGGTCCCAAGTACGCAGAGTCAATGCGCTACCCTGCCAAATTAGCAACACCGCAAAAAGCGCGTTTACAAGTTCAACCACGAAGGCAATGGTATTTCGGTAAGTCTGGGGTAAGCGATCGACAAACTCGGTGATTCGAATGTGAAACTCTTGCCAAATGCCTACAGCTGCGCCCAGTAAGACAAACCACTGCGTCAGCACCAAAGCAAGTTGCTCTGACCAGGCGGGACTGGCATTTAACGCATAACGCGCAAACACCTGCCAACACAGCACAACCGCCATCAAACTCAATCCCAGCGTGCCCAGCACTTCTGCGATTCGACTCAGTCGGTTAGCCTGACTGCAGAGCACCGTCACGCCGATACCGCCTGAATATCTTCAATTAAGCGTGCCATTGTCGGCTCTTGGCTATACCGGGCCCATAAGTCAGTCATACGAGCCGAAAAAGCCGCATGATCAACCTCTGCGGCCACCTCGACACCTTGCGCTCGTAAGCTACGCTCGGCCGTCACCTCGGCTTCATCCCACAAATCGCGCATGTAGCCTACCGATTCTTGCGCGCACTGACGCACAATCTCCTGCGTCTGTGGAGTCCACTTTTTCCACCGCGATAGAGAAACCGCCAATATCTCTGGAGCCATGACATGTTCGGTTTGGCTAAAGTAAGGGGCTACCTCAAAGTGTCGCGAGCTCTGGTAAGAGGGCCAATTATTTTCGGCGCCATCGATGACCCCCTGCATCATGCCCTGATAAACCTCGCCATAGGACATGGGTGTGGCATCACCACCCAACGCCTCGACCATCTGTACGAATATATCCGAGGTTTGCACCCGAATTTTGAGACCAACTAAATCGTTGGGATGATGAATCAAACGTTGCCGCGTATAAAATGACCTTGCGCCCGAGTCGTAATAGCACAAGCCCACAAGACCGTGATCATAGAGTGAATCAAGAATAGCTTGACCGGGGGCACCGTCCATTGCTTTGCGCATATGCGCCGTCGAGCGAAAAATAAATGGCAGCACCGGCACTACGGTCTGGGGTGCAAAAACATTGAGCGGTGCCAGATTCACGCGCACCACATCAATGCCACCGAATTGGGCGAGCTCAAGTACCTCAGCCTGCCCTCCCAACTGACCGGAAGGATATACCTTCAATCCAAGCTCACTTACCGCAGCCAGTCGTTGCGCGAAGAACTCTACCGCCTGCACTGCTGGGTGACTTCTGGGGTGGGTATCGGCTGCCCTCAGCGGCGGATTAGACCAATCGCAACCGGCAAGCGGTAAAGAGACTCCGGCCAAAGCGGCGGACAATAATTGGCGCCGACCAATGCTCACATCGAAGGCCGAAAGTGTTTGACCGCATGGATCACGCCACGCAACTCTGCCAAGCCGCGCATGCGACCGGCATAAGAATAACCGGGACGCAATCCTGCCTGGTTCTGCTCCGGCCCCATGGTATGACCGTGATCCGGTCGCATAGGAATCTGGCCAAACATCGATTCTCCTCTGCGCTCCTCCTCGTCGAGCAGTGCCGTTACCAGACCGACCATATCGTTATCGCCGTCTAGATGCTCTGCCTCATAAAACGAACCGTCCTCCTCTCGCCGGACGTTACGAAGATGGACGAAATACACTCGGTCGTGAAACTCGCGCACCATACCGCAAAGGTCATTATCACAGCGCGCACCGTAGGAACCGGCGCACATGGTGAGCCCATTAGATGCACTGGGCACGGCCTCCAAGAGCCCGCGGGCGTCGTCAGCTGTGGAAACCACGCGTGGCAAACCAAACAAGGAGAATGGGGGATCATCAGGGTGAATCGCCATCACCACACCTGCCGACTCTGCCGCGGGAATAATATCGCGCAGAAACGCATAGAGATTTTCTCTGTAACGCTCGGTTCCCAGCGCCGTGAATTGCGCGATTGCTCGGCGAATGCCCTCGCGATCATAAGACCCTTCGCCGCCGGGCAGACCTGCGATGATATTTTTTTCGAGACCCGCAAGCTCGGCTTCTGACATTTCCCCAAATCGCTGCTTGGCCCTGGCCGCAATGGCGCCGTCATAATCCTGCTCGGCGCCCTCTCGTTCCAATACGTAGAGGTCATACACGGCAAAATCAGCCATTTCAAAGCGCAAGGCGTGACTGCGATTGGGTAACTCGTAACTCAGGTTTGTGCGAGTCCAGTCCACCACCGGCATGAAGTTGTAGCAAACAGTGCGAACACCCGCTTGGCCCAAATGAGTCAGCGTCTGGCGGTAATTATCAAGCATCCGCTCGAAGTCGCCGGTGCGCAATTTAATGTCATTGTGCAGCGGAACACTCTCTACAACCGACCACGCCAGACCCGCCTGCTCAATCAGACGTTTGCGGTCCATAATGTCTGCTAACGGCCAAACTTCACCGGTGGGTATATGATCCAGTGCCGAAACGATGCCGGTTGCTCCCGCTTGGGCTATTTGCTCAAGCGTGATGACATCATCAGGGCCAAACCAACGCCACGTTTCTAGCATAACAGCGACTCCGCATAGGTCTGCCTAAAAAAAACGGGACGCCCCTTGAGGCGCCCCACTGTTGGTCCCATTATCTACCGCTCGGACCAGAGCTACCACATATGATGGCCGCTTTTGGGTTTAGAAATTAATCGTGGCCCTAACCCCGAAAAACCGTTCAGCGTAACGAGGAACAATTTGCTGTGTCGTCAGCTGCCCAGCATACAGGGGCGAAGTCCAGTTAATGATGCGTGACGTGTAAAACTCATCAGTCACGTTATTCACATAGGCCGTAATGGCGTACTTGTCGTCTTTACTGCGAATACCGGCGCTCAAGTTCAGGATGCCATAGGAATCTTGAACAACGTTAGGATCGGCACGTAGGTCAAAGTTAACATCATCTTGCCACTGGTAGTTCGCACCCAACTCCAGATCAAAGGGTAATGAACTCAGCTCCGCGGTGTAATCCAGCGCCAGCGTGTACTTCAAGTCGGGAGAGTTGTTTAGATCCTTACCACTGAGATCTTGCTGCCCGCTCACACAGCCCTGATCAGGCGTTTGTGCGGGGTAACACTCTGCACCCGTGAAATCTTCGATCGTCGCATCCGTGAAGGCCGCGCCAAGGGACAACTGAAGGTTATCGGTGACAAGCGCGATCAGATCAACCTCTAACCCCTGAGTCTGCACCTCACCCACGTTGTTTAAGGTAAACTCAAGATCGCCTCCCGGACCAACGCCAAAACTCTGCGCTTGGAAATCATTGTAGGTGACGTTAAACAAAGCGGCATTTAGCTGGACACGGCCGTCAGCAAATGTGCCCTTCATCCCCAACTCAAAGGCATCAGAGTCCTCTGTATTCACAGGGTTATCGGCCTGACTTTGATTAAACGAACTGGTGGTGTTGTAGGCCTGACCTTTATAGCCACGCGCATAGCTGGCATAGAGCATCACGTCTTCATTGAGGTCGTATTGCCCCACCAAACGTCCAACGACAACACTGTCGCTGTCTTCGCCTGATGGCCGCGTACCGCTCAGATTGTTCTTGAAATCAACCTCAACATCTTCTTTTTGGTATCGCAGACCGGCAATAATTCGGCTGTTATCGCCCAGATGGAAAGTACCCTGCCCAAACACAGACACAGCCTCATTGCCCGCAAAAGCAACCCAATCAGATCGTGCCGCTGGACCACGAACAAAGGTTCGATCGTAGTTGGAATCGGAAAACCACAACCCGACGATGTATTCGAAGCTATCCGAAGCGGGAGATGTTAAACGCAGCTCTTGCGTTACCTGTCGAATTTCGTAGTAGGAAGACTGATCAAGGGAGGTGCCAGGACCAAAGGGCCCAAATCCATAAGCCAACGCCGTGCCATCAAGATCGGTGGTGTTCCAATACTCCCAATTGCGATAACCGGTAACAGAGGTCAAGACATTTTCACCAACCTCATAATCGATTTTCAACGAGAACGAGCTGTCCTCAGACTTAGAGACAGGCCTAGTATTGTAGTTGGCCTTAAAGTTGTCTTCCCCAGGCGTAATGCCTTTAAGAAAAACGTCCGGGCCGATGGCGCCCAGAAACTTTGAACCGGCAGCGACCTGACGGAAAGTACCCGCCGCCATGCTTTGCTCAAGCTCGTTGTATTCACCAATCAACGTAATGGTGATGTTGTCGGCCGGATCAAACTGCAGTTTGCCGCGAACGCCTTGACTTTCTGAGCCCTGCAATTCAGAGCCATCGAAGACATTGTCAATGTTGCCGTCGTAATCATCTGAGTACGCGCTCAATCTAAAACCGGCTGAGTCGCCCAAGGGCCCCGAGATTGAACCGGCCACTCGATAATAGCCATCACCAGCAAAATCACCCGATAGCGAGCCTTCAAATTCTTCGGAGGGGGCCTTGGTCACAATATTGATAACACCCGCCGAAGCGTTTTTGCCAAACAGCGTGCTTTGCGGTCCACGCAAGACTTCAACCCGTTCAACGTCGGCCAAATTAGCGAATGCTTGACCCGTAGTTGCTACCGGGACCTCATCAATCACAATAGAGACGCTGGGTTCAACGCCGATGGCAAACGAATACGTACCAATACCGCGTAAGGCCACTGGCGCTTCGTTGCGGTTACCGTCATCGGAAATCGTGAGTGAGCTGGAAACCTTGGTCAGGTCGGAGAGATTGCTGATACCCATTTGAGCAATGGTATCTCCGGTCACAACGCTCAAGGCCACCGGGACGTCCTGGGCACTTTCGGAGCGCTTCTGTGCCGTGACCAGTACCTCTTCCAGCTGCGCCTGAGCGACGGAGCCAAACATAAGCGTAGTGATTGCCGTGGCTAAAATAGATTTGTTGTTGATCATGTTCGTGGCTTCCTCGTGCTAGCGTTCTTACTATTAGAATTGGCCGAGTGCCTACGCGCCCTTAGGCGGATTCCAAACACTCAACTGGTTTTAATTACAGCCAGCGAACTCAGCACTCTCAGAACATCTTAAAAGTTCAGATGCGCTTGTCCCCGCCAAACTGCAACATTGCATAACCTCATCCTTGTGTGGCCTCGAGCCACTTAGCCTTCTGCCACCACACCACAGGATTCGCGCAGCATAAGGGTAACCGGTGTCTCCGTCAAGCCCTTTTTTTACCCCTCGGTTCTCTGCGCCGTGGAGTCCCTAAAAATCAACTCAGGGGTAAATCGTCGTTGAGCAGTTTCGGAGGGCGCTGAGCTGCCATCAATCAGGCTGAGCAGCGCCAAAACCGAGGCCTCGCCCATGGCTTCGATGGGCTGCCTAACCGTTGAGAGCGGCGGCAAAATCTCCTGAGCGATCGGGGCATCATCAAAACCACTTACCAAGACATCTCCGGGAACCGAGAGACCGGCCTGGCTCACGGCATGAATCACCCCCGCTGCCATTTCATCGTTACAACAGACGAAACAGTCAGGTCGTGCATCGCTGGCTAGTAACTCCTGCCCCAAGATCAACCCAGAGCGAAAACTGAAATCACCGTACACCTCTACAAACTCGGCCGGGCTCAAGCCATTAGCCACTAGCGCGTCACGGTAGCCCGATAGCCGTCGCTTCGTTGGCGCTGATTGTTCAGGTCCACCCAGAAAGGCAAACCGAGTTGCCCCTCGTTCAATCAAATGCCGGGTCATACGCAGCGCTGCTTCCCTGTCATCAAAGCTTATTTGAGGCATCTGTGCCGGCATTTGATCGCCCGCGAGGCGAACAGCACTTATGCCAGCACCTTCAATCGCTGTGATTACAGACAACGATTCAGAAAGCGGCGGTGACAAAATCAAGCCGTCGCAACCCGCTCGCTGAAAAAACTGCAGGATTTGCTGCCCTGCATCGTCGGGAGCTGGGTTATCCATGGCGTGCACCAGCACCTCATAACCTCGGCCATTAGCCAGGCGCAGTACGCCTGAAAGCAATAACTGCACATAGGCAGAATTGGGGTTGTTGTAAACAAATGCCAGTAGGAAGGAGCGGTTTGCAGCTAACGCGCGAGCTCGACGGTTGGGCTGGTAGCCATACTCCGACATGACAGCCTTGATACGCGACCGCGTATCTTCCGAAACACCATGCTCGTCATTAAGGACCCGCGATACCGATTTTTTCGAAACCCCGGACAGTCGCGCGATGTCGTTAATGGTTAGAGTTTTTTTGGCCATTGCTTAGTTCCCACCACTACCGCCTTTCCCTGTTCAGGCTTGCCAAGCCCAGCAAGTTAAACAAGGGGCTAGATTTAAGACACCGGTATCGTATACTCTTCACCCGCTGACATCCACCCATACTATAAATGAGGCGCAAATGTTAAATCGACCCACAGCAGACTCAGGTACTCTTATCAGGAACCTTATCCTGGGCTTGATTATAAGCGCGGCTCTGACCGCCTGTGATGGACCCACGTCACGGGGCGAGACAGCGGCGAACGCGCCCGAATCTGTCGCGAAGACGGAGAGCCACGACGATACCCCAACGGAAGACGAATCCGAGGAAGCCATCTTTAAGACGGTCGCTGTGGAATATCCAGCTGCCAGCCCCGTGCTCGGGTTTATTGATTCGCGAGCAACGCAATCACTTAATGGCCAATGGCGCCTCACCGTGGATCCTATGGGGGTCGGTGAACCTGGGTCGTTTATGGGCGGGTTCAATCTTAATCGTAAACCGCAGACCGGTATGGATCTTATCGAATACGACCTAGCGGGCGGGCAATCCATTCGTGTGCCGGGTGACATCAATTCACAAGATGAACGACTGTTTTTCTATCGCGGTAGGGTGTGGTATTTCCGGACATTTGATGCAGAGCCCTCAGCTGACATGCGGCAGCATCTCTGGTTTGGCGGCGCCAACTTCAAAATACGGGTGTTCCTAAACGGAGAGACCGTTGGCCAACATGATGGTGGCTATGTCCCCTTCTCGTTCGATGTCTCAGACAACCTACTTTCTGGGCGAAACGAACTGATCATTGCGATTGAAGATAATTTGAGTGCCGACTCCGTTCCGACCATCCGAACCGATTGGTGGCCCTATTCAGGCCTCACTCGCGATGTTGCCCTGATCAGCACCCCGAGCGCCTTTATTCGTAACGCGAAAATTCAGTTGTCCAAGCAGGACTCCTCTGGCATCGACATAGCGGTGTCAACATCTGGCTTCGCAGCAGGCACCGAGGTTGAGGTTGTCATCAATGAGCTTGAGCTAAGCTGGCGTGGACAGACCGATGCCGAGGGCCATGTGTCGGGCAACGTCGCCGCCACACCTGAGCGCTGGAGCCCGAATAACCCCAAGCTCTACGAGGTCACCGTGAAAGCCGGGGATGACGCCGTCTCCGATCGCATTGGCTTCCGCACCATTGAAACGCGCGGCCAACAGATCTTCCTGAACGGGGAAGCCATCAAACTCAAAGGCATCTCTGCCCATGAGGAGCCCATCGCTGAGCCCGGCGTGAGCTTTACCCGCGCTCACGCTGAGCGGCTTCTGGGTGAAGCCAAGGCGCTTAATGCCAATTTTGTCAGAGCAGCCCACTACCCTCACTCACGCCATCTGGCCAAAGTCGCCGATGAAATCGGTCTACTACTTTGGGAGGAAATTCCGGTTTATTGGAATATTGCGTGGGAAAATCCGCAAACACTGGCAACGGCGAGAAATATGCTGCGCCGACTGATTGAGCGCGACTGGAATCGAGCCTCGGTCATCATTTGGTCGGTAGCCAACGAAACGCCCTATTCCAAGCCTCGCATGGCCTTTCTTGGTCAGCTCATTGAAGATGCCCGAGCCATTGATGGCACACGGCTCGTCAGTGCCGCACTGCTGGGCGGCATGGATAAGTTCGGCGAAATCACGTTACATCTGGCTGTCCGCGCGCTAGAGAAGCTCGAGCTCAATGAACGCCAGCGAGCCATTTTTGAGGGTATCGTAGCCGCCGCAGGAGACGCTATACCCTCGTCGGACGCTTCTTGGGATTTACAAATTACCGATCCTTTGGGTGAGCTGGTTGATATTGTCGGCTACAACGAATATTTCGGCTGGTATTACGCCGGCGCGCTAGATCGTCAGTTAAATGTAGGTACCGACGTACTGCGCGCAGCGATGCGGGATTTTGTCGGCACCATGACCATCAGTGCAAACGTCGATAAACCCATTCAAATATCTGAATTCGGAGCCGGCGCAAAAGCCGGTCGCAAAGGCGGCGCGGCCGATGTCTGGACGGAGGAATATCAGGCGTCTGTGTATGAATCCCAAATCGATCTGCTAAGTAGAAGCTCTCAGGTACAAGGCATGACACCATGGGTGCTCAAGGATTTTCGGGCCATGCTGCGCACACACCCCGAAATTCAGCAATACTACAATCGTAAAGGCCTAGTGGATCCCGACGGACAACGCAAAATGGCCTTTGGTGTCTTGGCTGATTTTTATGCCCAGCCCTGGTAATGGCCTCAGCATAGGTAGAACGCCGTGACACGTCCCCTAAAGCTCGACCCGAACCGCTGCCTGCCGTTGGCAGGTGCAGCGCGCGATTACGCTGTTGCGCTTTACCAACGGGTTAAAGATCACCCTATTATCAGCCCGCACGGTCATACTGACCCTGCCTGGTTTGCTGCCAACTCGGCGTTTACCAATGCTACCGAGTTACTGTTGACGCCCGATCACTACGTACTGCGCATGCTCTACAGCCAGGGTATAGCGCTAGATGCGTTAGGCGTAGCACCCAAGGGTGTGGTATCGCAACAAGATCCGCGTGAAGCCTGGAAGCTCTTCGCGAAACACTACTATCTCTTTCGCGGTACGCCATCACGACTTTGGCTAGACCACGTCTTTGGCGAAGTGTTTGATATCGAAGTGCAACTCGATGAGTCCAGCGCGGATCACTACTTCGATGTCATTAACGGCGCGCTGAGCACTGACGCGTTTCGGCCACGCGCAATTCTCGATCGTTTCAACGTTGAGTTTCTCGCAACCACCGAGGGCGCCCTAGATTCACTCACCCATCATGACAAGATCATTGCCGATGGCTGGGGCCAACGTGTGGTCACCACATTCAGACCCGACAACGTCCTAGATCCCGATGCACCAGGATTCTCGGCCAATGTCGCAGCCCTCGGTGAAATGACCGGAGAGGACACCACCTCTTGGTCGGGATATCTAGATGCGCTTCGCCAGCGACGTCGTGACTTTCGAGAACGCGGCGCGACGGCAACAGACCATGGACATCCGACTGCCGTCACGGCGGATCTCGATTTAGCACAATGCCAAGCGCTACTCGATCGCTGTTTGAGCGGACGCGCTGATCACGCTGAACGCGAACTCTTTCGAGGACAAATGCTCACCGAAATGGCAGGCATGAGCTGCGAAGATGGCATGGTCATGCAGTTACATCCCGGCAGTTATCGCAACCATAATCAATGGTTACTGGATAATTACGGCACCGATCGCGGTGCTGATATTCCCAAGCCAATAAGCTTTGTTGACGCACTGGCGCCACTTCTAAACAAGTACGGCAACGACCCTCGCCTCACGCTAATTTTATTCACACTGGATGAGACTACTTACAGCAGAGAGCTTGCGCCGCTTGCAGGACACTGGCCCTGCCTGAGACTCGGTCCTCCTTGGTGGTTTCTAGATAGCCCCGAGGGCATGCTCCGTTTCCGGCGCTCGGCCACAGAGACAGCAGGCTTTTACAACACGGCGGGGTTCAATGACGACACTCGGGCGCTGTTTTCAATACCTGCTAGGCATGATCTGGCACGGCGAATCGATGCGCGATACCTTGCAGAGCTTGTTGCCAGTGGGCAACTCAATATAGATGAGGCGGAAGAGCTGATCGACGATCTGACCGTTGGACTCGTGCGTCGTGCCTATCGGCTGAAAGAGCGTTAAGCAGTGCCTGTTCTCAGCGCCCTTGGTGAAGCCATGGTTGAACTGCGGGACGTTGGGCCCAACCAGCTGGGCGTTAGCTTCGCCGGCGACGTATTCAACACCCTCGCCTATACCGCCAAGCTGGGCGGATCGGATTGGACTACACAGTTTATCTCTGCCATTGGGGATGACCCCTGGTCTGACGATTTTCTCGGGCGTTGCAACGAATTAAACATAAAATCAGTTTGCCATCGTGTAGAGAAGCAGAGCATCGGTCTCTATCGTATTCACACCGACCCATCAGGTGAACGCGCTTTTAGCTATTGGCGGGAGCATTCCCCAGCCCGGTCACTCATGACGAGCTTAACTTCCAAACAGCGAGAGGGCGTGCTCAATAGCGACTATGTTCTGATCAGCGGGATCACACTCGCCATTTTGTCTGAAACGCAGCGCGAACAATTGCATGACTTGCTGAGTGCCGCTGAACTGTCTGCCCGCATCATCTTTGATCCGAATTACCGAGGCCGGCTTTGGGAAAGCGAGGCGCGCGCTAGGTATTGGATCTCGCAATTCTACAGTCTCAGTGACATCGCACTCCCCGGCCTGGTAGAGGAAACTGCCCTATTTGGACTGAAACGCGCCGAGCAAGTACTGAATCGAACAGAGTTCGACAGCAACCAAACGGTGATTGTGAAAGCCGGCGAAGCCGGTATTTTCGCGCGCTCCGGCGAAGACACAGCGCACTTAGCGTTCAAACCAGCCGAAATCGTTGTGGATACCACTGCCGCCGGTGATGCGTATACCGCCGCCTGGCTAGTGGCAAGCCACCGAGGGGCGACATTGTTAGACGCATTGGACTTTGCTGCCAGTATCTCAGCCAAAGTCATCGCCAAAGCCGGCGCTATTGTCGATTTGGATTGATCGTTTACCGGGAACTAGAGAGCGATCAACTAAAGGGCTGAATTAACTGGCGGGGTCGCTCGTACGACTAAATCGCGGCCGCCAGACACCCAGGAAGACGTTGAGCACGCATACCGCCGCCAAAATCCAGATCGAGTAAAGCTCGCCGTCTAGGCGGGTACCTAGCTTCTCGAAGCCTTCCCCAGCAGCCAAAATAGCCCGTGCTTGTTCGGCCTCTTTTTGCATAGGACCTTGCACCGCGAGCAGCGTGCCCTCAAACATGATGATGCCGGTCGCCAATTTAGCCCATACCCAACCCGCATGGAGATAGCTTTTCACCACCACCATAGAAAGCATGCCGGCAATCAGGGTGAAAATAAGCGACGGGAAAAGTAACCAGCGGGCAATCGCATCCATCAGATTGCGAAACGCCACATACAGCTCGGGCTGTTCAACCGGCGACGGAATCTGAACGATCGCAATCGACAGTGTTATCAGCGCACCCAATAAGCCCACTCCCGCCAGCGTATGAACAAATTTCAGCGCTTTACGCATGCCCAATCCTCATTTTGCTTCACCTTCACTCAGCAATCTGACGCGTTCATCTCCGTCGATTCACGATAACCGCCAACACAAGCTCATTGCATCCATTGACATACGCGCAGGTCGCGCGCCCATACCAGTTTGGCCGCAAGTCACGATCACTGCACGTAACGTTCTAGTTACGGGCAAGAGCCTGAGCCAGTTCAATCTTCAACCCTAACGCTACGCGTC
>CAYPPU010000050.1:0-1986 GCA_964412695.1 uncultured Alteromonadaceae bacterium
TTTTTAGGGCGCCTAGTCTAATGCAGGATCGGTGGCTCTGCGAGTCCGTTTAGTTCATCTTGGCTAAATTTATAGTGGGTATTACACATCTCACAGGTCAGCGTTACCTCGGGTTGTTCTGCCAGCATATCGGCGATTTCCGCTGGGGGAAGGCAGCTGAGTGCGTTTAGGCTGCGCTCGCGAGAGCAAGAGCATCGGAACATCACAGCTTTTGCCTCGAATTGCTGGTGGGGAAGCTCATGGAAAAGCCGATGCAGCAGGGAGCTCGCGGGCAGAGAAAGCAGCTCTTCAGGCGTTAAAGTGGCCGCAAGGGCCTCGGCTGTTTGCCATTGATCCTGCCGCTCTGAGCCAGCGCTCACGCGCTGAGGGGGCAGTTGCTGCAGCATCATGCCGCGTGCACGCTGGCCGTCAGAGCATAGCCAAAAGCGTGTTGTCAGCTGCTCACTTTGTAGAAAATAGCCGTCTAGGGCTTCCGCCAAATTGCGTCCGTCTAACGCCACAATCCCTTGATAGCGCTGCCCGCCCTCACGTTCGATGGTAATCGCCAATTGTCCGCCAGCCATTAGGGAAAAGGGCGACCCTGCCTCTACGCTAATATCACCCCGGGCAATGCCCCGAATTTCGGTGTCACTGGTGCACTCCACCATAACCAACGACAACGCCCCGGGAGTTTGAGCTTGTAAGGTGATTTTGCCGGTGTATTTGAGGTTGTTACTGATCAGCACGACGGCAGCAGCAAACTCTCCCAACAGCGCCGTCACCGTGGCGGAGTAAGCGTGGGGTTCGGCCATTGTGGATAAGGCCGCGTCAATGCCGACCCATTCGCCCCGGATATCGGCATCATCGAACAAAAAGCGAAGGCTGGAATCCTCAGTTAGGGGTGTCGTAGTCATGAGAAGTCGTCAGAGTACAAGGCGTCTGCCCGTGGTAGGCTCAGCCTGAAATGATTCGTTATCGCAGTCAAAGAGGTGGCTATGAGCGGAATCGATATATACCGGGAACACCACCTGGACACAGAACAGCAACACCTTGCCTTGGATGACCTGCACGCGTACTTAACGGAATTCGGCGCCCGAACCCGTCGTGAGCGCGATAGCATTCACTTTTCGGGGCCGGGATACGAGGGCGAAGTCAGCGTTAATGACCGCGAGGTGGTGGGTAACATCCGACTGGGCCTGCTTGCCAGGCCCTTTAGGCGCCAGCTGGAGGCGGAAATACTGCGCCATCTTGACGCTCGCCTCGGCTAGCAGGCTTAGCTTGCGAGTGCTTTGACCTTGGCGTTCAAGCGACTCTTATGACGAGCAGCCTTATTTTTGGTGATGATGCCTTTGTTGGCCATACGATCAATGACCGGCACGGCTTCAGCATAGGCTTCACGCGAGGCATCTGCATTACCGCTACCTACGGCGGCAATCACACGCTTAATTTTGGTGCGAACAAGTGAGCGAAGGCTGGCGTTATGAGCGCGAGCTCGGTCGTTCTGGCGGGCGCGTTTGCGAGCTTGAGGTGAATTGGCCACAGGGGTTCTCCGGGGGGCTTAAAAATGAGAGCGCGCGATTTTCTGGGAACCACCGCCCGCTGTCAATGGTCACATTCACAGCTTGGCGGAGGATTTTGGGTGGATTTCGCTACCAGCCCAGAAAGATTAACAGCCAGCCCACGACCGCCAGCCCTAGGGGTTGGGCGGCGCGGTCTAAGCGCCAAAGGCCGTAGCCGTAGCCGACGGGGGGTAAAAGCAGGGAGAATAGGCCCCAGGCGTAGTCTTCTTGCCAGCTGACGACAAGCAGGAGCACCCAGCTTGACAGTAGCGCGGCGACACCTAGGGTCATTAAAAGGGCTGCATTGGCTTCCATTGCCATTCCTCTCACTGTAGGTTGCGTTTGGGCGCGCAAGATTAGCAGAAAACGACGCCTTGGGGGGCAACGACCTGAACGTGGAAATCCAGCACGGGAAACGACAAGTGGTCACAGATTCAGCCGATACCTT
>CAYPPU010000050.1:2086-4906 GCA_964412695.1 uncultured Alteromonadaceae bacterium
GATCCCTGCGACGCACAAAAAGCCGCGGAGTTGGCGGCGGGGGCAGCCTATACCAAGGCGGCGAATGAAGATGTGCAGTCTATCGCGCGGGGTATCACTGGACAGAAAGGTGCGGTGCACCTGGCTTTTGGTCAGCCCATTGCGGGTGAGGATCTGACCATTGAGTCGGTAGTCGAGGAAATTGATCGGCAGATTACGACCCATTACCGGCTATACCACACCCACCTTTGGGCCTGGCAGCGACTCGAGCAGACCGACGTAGAGCCTTCGCTCACTATTTATCCGGGTACGGTTGAGCGCGCGGCCTTTGATGCCCGCATGGATGCGATCCCTGAGGACCACCGGCAAATCGCGCTCGCTATTTATGCCAATCCGGTCAGACGTGCGCTCAAGGCGATGGCGTTGGCTACGTAACGTTGTTACCCGATACCCTCAAAGATGAGATTCGCCTTGCCTACCAGCGGCTAATCGACAGCCGTGGGCTCGCGCCCCGCTGGGGTCAGCGCCAGATGATTGCCGAGGTGGCCAATGCCTTAGGTGACGCTGACGCGCCCGAGCCGATTGCCGTAGTCGAGGCGGGTACCGGCACGGGTAAGACCATTGCCTACACCGTGGCGGCGCTGCCTATTGCCCGGGCACTGGATAAAACACTGGTGATTGCGACGGCGACCATTGCGCTACAAGAGCAGCTGATTCAGCGCGACCTACCCGATATTCGTAACCACAGTGGCCTGGAATTCAGTGTTCAACTTGCCAAGGGCAGGGGGCGCTATGTGTGTTTACAGAAATTGGACAATGGTTTGGCGGGTGCGTCGGCGCCCGCGTTGATCCCCCTTTATCCGGACGAAGTGGCCGACCTCGCCATTGAACAGGCCGGGCCGGTCATGGAGGCGATGCTGGAGGCGATGGGTGCCGGAAGTTGGGACGGTGACCTCGATAATTGGCCTTCGGTACTTGAGCCCTCGTTGCGCAGTGCCGTGACCACTGACCACAGTCAGTGTGCCGGTCGACGCTGCAGTTACATTCAGCAATGTCCTTTCTTTAAGGCGCGCGATGGCTTGGGTGAGGTCGATGTCATTGTGGCGAACCACAATTTGGTACTGGCCGACCTGAAATTGGGCGGCGGTGCGATTTTGCCCGAGCCAGAGGCCTGTATTTTTATCTTCGATGAGGGCCATCAACTGGCCGAGAAGTGCTTGGAGCAATTTACGCTGCAGTCTCGTGGGACGGCCACGCTGGCGGCCATAAAAGAGGCGACGGGCTGGCTGTCCCTTAATCGCGAAGCGCTGGCCGACCTAACCGGTCAGGACAGTCTGATCGATCAGCTTGAGACCTCGTTTCTGGATCTGGACCAACATACCCGCACCGTAGTCGAGCAGGGTGAAGATTTGGCCGCCACCCATGTCACAGAGGGTGCGGAATATCGGTTCCCCTTGGGGGTCGTGCCGCCTACGCTGCGCGAGGGCGCCGGATTGTTGGCTGCGGCCTGGGATCACAATCGGCAGCTGGCGTCGCGGTTAGAGGCGGCTCTCGATTCCAGACGCGAAGAGGTCGAGGTCAGTCTGCGCGATGACCTGGATATTTGGTTGGTCAGCGTGCAGAGCTTGGTCGGTCGGGCCGACGGCCAATATGCGCTGTGGGATAGTTACGCGGTGGCAACAGAACAGGACCCTGATTTCCCCTGGGCGCGCTGGCTACGATTGGGCAATAACGGCGTGGGGATTGATTTTTTGGCCAGCCCGATCTTGGCGCGCGAGCTGTTGTCGACCCATATTTGGGGCCGCGCTGCCGGCGTGGTGGTGACCTCGGCAACGCTCTCATCACTGGGGAGCTTCGATCGCTTGCGGGCGATGACGGGCTTACCTGAAGGCGCTCGTTACAAGCGCGTCGATAGCCCCTTTGATAGCGCGCGTGCGGTTTTCAGTATCCCGCCCATGCACTCAGAGCCCAATGATGCTGAGGCCCATACAGCGGAAGTAATAGCGCTACTGCCTGAGTTGTTGGCAAATAGCCAAGGCGCCCTAGTGCTTTTCAGTTCACGTCGCCAGATGGAGCAGGTGGCGCTGGGAGTGGAGGGCGTTTTAGATCGCGAGATACTGTTACAGGACAGCTTAAGTAAGGCGCTGCTGATAGAGCGACACAAAGAGCGGGTGGACGGCAATCGCCCCAGTGTGATTTTTGGACTGGCTAGTTTTTCAGAGGGTGTCGATTTGCCCGGTCGTTATTGCGAACACGTTGTGATCGCAAAGCTACCCTTCGCCGTGCCCGATAGCCCACGCGAAGCCGCCCACGCGGAATTACTGGAGCAGCAGGGGCGCAATCCTTTTATGGAAATCAGTGTCCCCGATGCGGCTTTAAAGCTAGTACAGGCCAGTGGGCGCCTGCTGCGAAGCGAGACCGATTCGGGACGCATTACCTTGCTCGATCGGCGTTTGTTAACCAAGCGATATGGCCGTGCCATTCTCGATTCCTTACCCCGCTACCAGTTCGAATTGGCCAATCCGTGACCGCTAGCGGGACTGATACCCCTGACGATCTTGTAATGCAGCCCTTGTCAGTTGAGCGCGCAGAGATTGCCGCTGCAATGATTGATTTGGAAGCGGCACTGCGTCAGCTGGGGCTGTGGCAAGAGCACGCTCCACCAACCGAAGCTATGGCGTCAACTCAGCCGTTTGCGCTGGATACACTGGATTTTCAGCAATGGCTGCAGTTCATGTTTTTGCCCGGCTTGCGAAATGTGATCACGCAGGATCTAGCCATGCCCGCGGTCTGCTCGGTGCTGCCGATGGCGGAAGAAACGTTTAAAAACAGTCCCTTGCC
>CAYPPU010000050.1:5006-10522 GCA_964412695.1 uncultured Alteromonadaceae bacterium
CGTTGCGTGGCGATTACGTCAGCTCCGACCGCTACACCTGCGCTGACTACTTGCAGCGAGAATACGAGCAGGTTTGGTGCAAGGTGTGGAACATCGGCGGCATGGCGTACCACGTCAAAGACCCTGGTGATTACGTCACCGCGGAAATCGGTGTGCAGTCCATTATCATGGTGCGACAAGATGACGGCAGCGTGCGCGCATTCCATAATTCTTGCCCACATCGCGGCACCCGAGTCACCGAAGCGACCGACGGCCATACCAACCGGTTTGTTTGCCCGTATCACGGTTGGGAATTTGATCGAGATGGTGTTGTGGCCGCTGTGCCTGACGAAGAAGACTTTGCACAAAGTCCCTGTGGTAAGGCGCGTTTGAGGGAAGTGCAGTGCGTTGAGCGCTTCGGACTTATCTGGTTCAACATTGATGATGACGCTGAATCACTGGAGTCTTTTCTGGGCGAGTCCATTACCAAGGAATTAGAGTCGCACCGCATGGAAGATATGCTGCGCGTTCTGGATATGACCGCGGATCTTGAGTGCAACTGGAAAATCATTACCGATAACTTCAATGAGGCGTACCACGTTAAGGTCCTGCATCCGGAGTTGGTACCTTACATTGCAGCGGACTATGAAGATTGTCAGTTCGACACCTTCCCTAACGGCCACAACCGTGGCTGGTTTCCCTCGTTTATGCCCTCTAAGCAGTATCCCAGTGAAACTATTGGCGAGCCTTTAATCAGCATGGCCGCCCAGTGGGGAATTGATAGTAATGAATACATTGGCCGTGATCGCTGGCGTGAGTTGCGAGTGGATATTCAAAAAGCCAAACGTGCTAAGGGCAGTGAGACGGGTTACGTTCACTATGAACATTTGGCCGATTACCAGCTTACGGATTACGTCATTTACAACCTGTTTCCCAATAATGTGATTACCGTAGGCCCTGATGGTGTGCAGCTACTGCGGCCTCGCCCCCACCCCACAGACCCGGGCAAATGCCTATTTGATCACTGGTGGATGGTGAATCGCATTGAGGGTGTGGAGACGACCCCCTCACCTGCAGGTGGCCCCGATCTACCCGTGGACGACGCGCCCCATGAGCATATTGCCTATGGCGAGAAAACCTTGGGCACCACCGCCGATCAGGACGCCAGTATTGCGCGCATCCAGCAATTGGGACTGCAATCCAAAGGCTACCAGGGATACTGGTTACCCAACCAAGAGCGCCGTGTACAAGCGTTCCACGAATACCTTAACGATCTAATGAGTGCTTGAGGTATAACTGGGTTTGGAGGGGAGCGCTAGCCCTTTCAACCCAATAAAAAAGGGGCCATAAGGCCCCTTTTTTATTGTCTAAACAGATTGATCAGTGATTGCTTTTTTACTGCACGTGATCAACCCGCTGAATTACCGCCGTCGACCATGTAGACACCGCCGGTGCAATAACTGGCCTCGTCACTGAGCAGAAAGCTCATCAGCGGCGCGATTTCAGCCGGAAGGCCGTAACGGCCTATTGGTGTTGACGCCTCGATCGCGGCATCAAAGCCTGCAGCGGCCTCAGGTCCAAAGCTCTGAGCAATAGAGTTCATCATGCGCGATTTAATTGGACCGGGATTAACGGTATTGACCCGGATGCCCGCAGGGCCCAATTCAATAGCTAAGCAGCGCATCATGCCAATTACCGCGTGTTTACTGGTGTTATAGGGGGTGAGTTGCGCCGCCCCTTTTACACCGGCACCCGATGAGGTGATCAGGATACTCCCTTGTCCGGCTTGCTTGAGCGCTGGCACAACGTGCTTGATACCCAGATAGGGGCCGCGCACGTTAATGGTCATGACCCGGTCAAAGTCGCTGACGTCGGCGTCTTCGATCGGGCTGGACTGGCTTTCTATACCGGCATTGGCAACAAAGCCGTCGATGCGCCCAAAGCGCTCTAAGGTCGCTGCCACCATCGAGGCATTAGAGGCCTCGTCGGTAACATCCACCGTGGTATGACCCACTTGATCCGCGCTGAGCGTAGCCGCCAAGCTGGCCACGGCTTCTGCATTGAGATCAGCCAACATGACCTTGGCTCCTTCGGCGACAAAAAACCGCGCCGCGTCAGAGCCAATCTCGCCAGCGGCACCGGTGATCAAAATCACCTTGTCCTTCAACTTCATGATTACCTCGCTCGTCGCTATGGCAGCTTAGAACTGCACTCGCTTGGTGAAACCACCGTCGATGACAATGTTGGCGCCGGTCGTATAGCCCGAGCGGGGGCTGGACAGTAGTGTGACCATGTCGGCGATTTCCTGATCGGTACCCATGCGGCCTAGAGGAATAGCGGCCACGGTACCCTCATAGATCTCCGGCATGGCTGAGCGAATTTCATCCCATGCACCACCTTCAATGAGGACAGGCCCGGGGCTGATGGTGTTAACACGAATGCCCTTGGGTGCTAAGTCTTGAGCCAAATTGCTAGCGTAATTGATGAGCGCCGCTTTCATGGCGCCATAGGGGACTGCGCCCGCAAACGCTTCCAGCGCCGCTGTTGAGGAAATCATAACAATGGAGCCACTGCTCGACTTCTCCAAATGTGGCAAGGTCAGTTGCACACCACGCCAAGCGGCACGTACCTCAGCGTCAAAACTTGCCTGCCAGCCGTCTTCATCGGCGGGCGCATTACCTACAGAGGCGTTTGAGACAAAGATGTCGACACCACCAAGAGTGTCGGCACAGTGACTGACCCAGGCGCTCATTGAGTCGGCACTGCTCACGTCAACAGCACTACCGGTGGCGTTCACGCCCATGCCTTTTAATTCTTCCACTGCCGCGTTAACCGCATCGATGCTGCGCGCGCAAATGCCGATATTGCAGCCTTCGGCTGCCAAAGTTTTTGCAATGCAAAGACCAATACCTCGGCTACCGCCCGTGATTAGTGCCACCTTACCTTTGAGTCCCAGATCCATGATTCACCTCCAACGGTGTTTGTTGTGTTATGAGAAAACGTTATGCAGCGTCAACGACTGCGATAAATTTGTCCAGTGCCTCGTCGCGGCTAACAATCCAGCTATCCAGTGCCGCTACGCGTTTGAAATAGTGACCCACCACGTACTCATCGGTAGTGGCGATACCGCCATGCAGCTGAATGGCCTCTTGCGTGATGTGCCGTCCGGCGTTGGCGGTTTTGACCTTGGTTGCCAAGATCAGTTCCATTTCATCGGCCGCACCCTCGTCGTGGGCGCGGCAGGCTGCCTCGACTAGGGATCGGCATAGCTCAACTTGGATGGCCATGTCAGACATGCGGTGCTGAAGCGCCTGAAAAGATGCCAGCGGTTGACCAAACTGGATGCGTTGTTTGGTGTAGTCCACGGTGGCCTCCAGCGCTGCTTCCATGGCACCCAAGGTTTCTGCGCTGGCCATTAACACCACGCGGGCTCGCGCCTGGGCAAAGGCCAAAATGGCGGTTTCGCCCCTCGCGATTAAGGCGCTTTCGGGTACCAATACATCCAGCACCAGATTGGCCCCGGAGCGCCCATCGTAAGTAGGGTAGTGATTTACCGTAAGCCCGGTCGCCCCGCGCTCAACTAGCACGTAGGCCAACTCATCATTGAGGCGTGCCGTCACCACAAAGTGTGTGGCGGTGCCGCCGCCGGCAACAAAGACTTTCTCACCCACCAGACGGTAACCACCCTCAGTGGCTTGCAATCGGCTGTGGGTATTGACGAATGAAGGCGCGGCATCGGGCTCGGCATTGGCGACAACCACTAGGGCTTCGCCAGTCGCCATTTGCTCGATCAGTGCCGAGGGTACATTGACGCCTTCAAAGGTGAGCAGGCTGCCGGCAACCACCACCGAATCCATTACCGGCTCCATAACCAGGTGACGGCCAAATTGCTCGGCGACTACAGCACATTCCTGCATGCCAAAGCCCAGGCCACCCAGCTCTTCGCTAAAAGGCATAGCCATCCAGCCCATTTCGGCCATGGTGTTCCAATGCTCTTGGCTCATGTACTCACCGGCATTGACGCGCTCGCGTCGGGCATTGAAATCGTAGTTATCGCGCAGATAACGCTCAGCGGCGTCGCGCAGCATTTGTTGATCTTCAGTCATTGTGTTGTTTTCCGTTTATCCGCGCGCTTACAGCTTGAGAATTTGCTTGGCAATAATCGTGCGCTGAATTTCAGCGGTGCCACCGTAAATGGTCGCAGCACGGTTATTGATATATTCAGCCATGGTGGTCAGGGCATAACCGGGCACGGGGCCTTTGCCTTCGTAACGCGGGTTCAATGAATCCGCGTGGTATGGGGTGACCGCTTGACCCACGGCATCGACACTCAGTTCGTTGAATCGTTGGCCCAGCTCGGTACCCACACACTTCACCAGTGACGACAGTGCGCCTGGATTACCACCAGCATTGAGCGCGCCTTTGATGCGAAGCTCGGTTTGCTCAAGTGCCATAGCCTCGATTTCGGCCTCAGCCAAGCGATGGCGGAAGACCGGGTCCTGCAGTTTGGGTTTGCCGTCGCGAGCTTTGACCTTGCGCGCTTGCTTACGCAGTTTTGCCAATTGCTTTTTGATATCGATGGTGAAGTTGTGGCCACCGCGCTCAAACTCCAAAAGGTATTTGGCAACCGACCAGCCGTCATTCTCCTCACCGACGAGATTGGCAACCGGCACGCGGACGTTGTCAAAGAATACCTGGCACTGCTCTACATGCCCGTCGAGGCTAATGATTTCATCAATGGTGATCCCCGGGGTATCTAGGTCGATTAGCAAAAAACTGATACCGGCTTGGGGTTTGACCTCTTTGTTGGTTTTTACCAGACAGAAAATACGGTTGGAGTGTTGCGCCATCGAGGTCCAAATTTTGGTGCCATTGACAATGTAGTCGTCACCGTCGCGCACGGCTGAAGTTTTGAGTGAGGCCAAATCAGAACCGGAACCGGGTTCTGAGTAGCCTTGGCACCACATGTCCTCACCGGACAAGATACGCGGTAGGTAATACGCCTTTTGTTCCTCAGTGCCGTAGTGCATCAGCAGTGGGCCCAGCATCTGCAGCGCCATCATGACCACGGTGGGTGCGTTGGCCAGTTTGCATTCTTCTTGGAAGATGTAGCGCTCGTTAATATCCCAGCCAGGACCGCCATACTCCTCGGGCCAGTCGGGGGCCACCCAGCCTTTTTCATGCAGAATTTTGTGCCACTTGAGTGCGGCCTCAAAATCGGAGAATACCGATGTGGTCAGCTCACCGGCGCGCACCAGGTCTGGTGTCAGTGCTTCAGCCAAGAAGCTGCGAACTTCTTCTCGGAATGCGTTGTAGTCTTTCATATCTCGACTCTCTGTTTAGTCTCTTACCGAACAGTGCGTGGCTGTTCAGTCTCTTCCTTTGGGTACTCTCTTCACCACGGTGCGTGCCCTAAGGCGCCGCTTACAAACAAAGTGGATCGCCGTGGTCCTGGGCCGTTAACCAATGCCCTAGGAGAACACTCGCGATCTCGCGCGGCTCCTGTTCGAGCGGTCCCTGTTCGAGCGGTCCCTGTT
>CAYPPU010000050.1:10622-12107 GCA_964412695.1 uncultured Alteromonadaceae bacterium
TTTTCGCCGCCGCGAATGATGATGTCTTTTTTGCGATCAGTAATCACCACTGCGCCGGACTCGAGCACTTTGCCAATATCACCGGTTTTGAAAAAGCCGTCTTCATTGAATGCGGCGGCGTTTTGATCCGCGTCCACATACCCCAGCATCATGGCCGGACCGCGCGCCAAGATTTCGCCTTCGGTATTTACCCCCAGCGTTTGTCCGTCATCGTCAACAATGATGACTTCATAGTTGTGGATGCGGCCGTCGGTTTCGGCAGCCAAGGTTCGGTTTTCTGCCTCAGGAAAGCCCACGGTGACCAGCGGTGTTTCCGTGGAGCCATAAACGCGCACGGCAATGCAGTCCGCTAGTGTCTCCATGGCGTCATAAATAAGCGCGGGCGGTACCGATGCCCCGCCGCAGGCGAACAACCTAAAGCCGGGCAGGGTTTTGCCCGCTTTTTTGCAGACGTGGGTCAATTCTTGCAAAAACGGTGTCGCGCTAACGCAAACGGTTGCCCCTTTGGATTCGATGAGTTCGATAGCTTTATCAACGATCCAAGCCTCCATCAACAGCGATTTCGTGTCGGTGAAAAACGGTAATTCGATGCCGTTAACGTAGCCGGTGATGTGAGTCACGGGAGAGGGCATGAGCATCAGGTCGTCGGCCGTTAGACGCCAGCCGTTAACGCCATTATCCATGGCAGCACCCAACGTATTGTGACTGTGCCTAACGGCTTTGGGATTGCCCGTGGTGCCCGATGTGTACAGCAGGACTTTGGTGTCATCGGGGTTGACCTCGGCCATTGTCGCGGCGGTAGGGTCGCCGGTGGCGATAAAATCGGCGAAATCATGAAAACCCGTGGGTAAGCTGGGGCTCTGACCGACACAAATCACCTGCTCAAGGTCGGGTAAGTCGGCTTTTAAGTCGGCAATCATGCTGGGGTAATCAACGTTGCGATAAACGCCCGGAATAAACGCAATGCGGGTCTTGGCGTCACGCAATATAAAGTTGAGTTCGCGGCCTCGGTAAATGGGGACTACCGGGTTGATCACCAGCCCGCAAATAGATGCCGCAATGGCCACCACGACCGCTTCGGGGATATTGGGCAGTTGAAAACTCAGTGTCTCACCGGCTTGCAGTCCGGCCTTTTGCATGGCGTGGGCCAACCGTAAGCCCTGCTGCCAGGCATCACCGTAACGGAGCGTCGTACCGTTATCAAAATACAGCGCAATGTCCTCGGCGCGATCTTCGGCGCGACGCGCGGCTTCGCGGGCCAGAGTGGTTTGGCGGTATTGGGTTTCGGTAATGCGATTCATATGCGTTGTCCAGATGTGACAGGTTGTCCTGCTGGATAGGCCACGTTGACCGGGTTCGGGCGCTGCATAACTCCGCGTCGCAGCGCGCGGCGGAATCTCCCTAACAGTCGACCCGCACTTTGTATTCCCAGCGTTACAGTTGAGCGCAGCAATATACCAGTTGAGCCCAGTTAAACAAACCAGA
>CAYPPU010000051.1:0-11674 GCA_964412695.1 uncultured Alteromonadaceae bacterium
GCTAGCGAATGGCACGCGGGACTATACAGCGTCCCTAGATCGCTCTCGGCCGTCCATGGCCTGCGCGATCCGCCCCCGTCCGTGGTGGCGTCCGCACCAACCAACGAGGAAGCTCCCAAATCGGGGGCTTTTTTGTTTTTGGCGCCAACGAATGGCACGCGGGAATGTAGAGCGTCACTGGATAGTTCTCTTGGACGCTATCTGGGTCGATAGGGAATCTCACTATCACTGATGCCAGTCGTCGGTTGGGCATGTTTGCTCGATAAATAATGCATCAGCGCAGTAACTGACAGCTGGGGGTTGGGCGTTGGGCCCACATATACGTGGTCCAGTTTAATGGCCCCCTCCAACTCAAGATCAAATAAACAATATGGAACGAGCATGGTTTTGCCTTCCCGGAAGTGAATGGCTAAAGAATCGGGTGATGAAAAGGTTGGTGAGACCAGCCGCCATTCTTGTTCCTCGGCAAAAGTCGGATGCTTAAGGAGGGCGCAGATGCTCAATAGGTCTGCCTCAATGCTTGGCAATACGTGGCTAATGTCGCCGCATTGTAGGTACATCGATGTAACACAGTCGACAAGACGGCGGGCTATAGCTTGTTGTTCACCGACGTCATACAGGCACCGTCCGAGGCGAAAGTTTTGGACGCAGGCCAACGATTGAATTGCCTGGTGATTGAATCCAAGACTGATACCCTTGCCGTGATTAGAGTATCCGCGCCATTGGCTTAATAAATTCCCGTTGGCCCGAAAGGATGCTGAAAAAATCAGAGGACCGCGAGCGACCTGATTGCGCAACCATTCTGAGAATTTCGATAAGAAAGCCATCCCATCAGATGCATTTTGAGCTCGTGCTTTGATCTCTGATTGCAGAAGGCTAATGGCATACAGCAACTCGGTAGAGTCATTCATATATCGCAGTTCAGAAGCTCGCAACTGGCGAGACTCGATGATTCCCATGAGTCCTTGAAGTGACGTGTAGTGAAATAGTGTATTGCTGGGGTGCGCCGAAAACATTTCCTCGCGGATCGTGGATAGCACAACTAATCCTCTCTATATTGAAGTACTGATAGCAACAAACTGTGCGAGATTAATGTAAAGCCATGGTGGGTTGAGGTGGTTCTTTAACTACGTACCTCAAAGAAAAAGCTCTTCGTGTCTCGGACTGATGATTGTGGCGTAACGACAAGGTGAAGCATAACAACACAAGTGTTTCCATTTTATTGGGTTCTTATGAATCTCATGTTTCAGTCGTCCATGATTTTAGGTTGAGTGGTGTTATGTGATGCGGCTAGTCGCGGTAAGGAAATCCAGCGGGCCAACTGTGGAGAAGACCCGCCACAATCGGCGCTTAGGCGCGTGACCTATCAGTAAACTCGAGATGCAGAGAATTGTGACAGTAATGTATTTGTAAAAATGCCGTCATAACGCCGTCACTTGTGAGATTGATGATCCGATTTTTCAATTCACAACGATGGAGCTCGACCCAACATGACGACAAGAAAGACGCTACATGCAGCTATTGCCTCGCTCACCCTGACCTTAATGTTGGGTGCCTGTGATGGTGATGACGGTAAAGACGGCACCGCTGGTGCTGCGGGGCCAGCAGGTACTCCCGGTGCTGATGGCGCCGCGGGTGCACCGGGTGCTGATGGTAACGATGCCAATGCGGCACTGTCCCTCAAGTTTTTGGGCCGTACAGCGCCGCTGGGCGGCTTTGATGAATCAGCCGCAGAGATTGTGACTTATCATCCAGCCTCAGTCCGGGCCTTCGTGGTCAACGCCGAGGCCGGTGGCGTTGACGTGGTTGATTTACAGGACCCAACGGCGCCTAGTCGTGTGAGCAGTTTGGATGTTGCGGCAGACGTTGAGGCGGCTGCTGGACTGCCCGATGGCGCTATGGGCAAGGTCAATAGTGTCGATATAAATGGCGATACCATGGTTGCTGCCATCGCCGCTGATAACGAAGTTGAAAATGGCTATGTGGCGTTTTACGCCGTCGATGGCACTTTTCTAAGCGCCGTAGAGGTGGGAGCCTTGCCTGATAAGGTGGCTTTCTCACCCGATGGAAACTATGTGGTGTCGGCCAATGAGGGCCAGCCTAGCGGCGATTATTCAGTCGATCCCGAGGGCAGCCTTTCTGTTATTAATGTGTCGTCAGGATTCACCGGTCTTGTGGCTAAGACTGCCGATTTTCGCGCCTTCAACGCTGGTGGCGATAAACCGCTCACAGGCGCTGTTCGCGTTTCGCCAAAATCGGCATCGGTCGCCCAAGATATGGAGCCAGAGTACGTCACATTTTCGGCCGACAGCACCAAGGTTTACGCGACGCTTCAGGAGAATAATGCGATCGCCATTGCCGATTTGGCATCGGCAAGTATCGAGATGGTCCAGGGTTTGGGTTTCAAGGATTATGGTCTTCCTGGAAACGAATTTGATGCGTCAAACAAAGACAGTGGGGTGAACATCAAGAGCTGGGGTGTCTATGGTACGTACATGCCGGACGGTTTTGACAGCTACACTGTTAACGGTACCGTGTACCTCGTCACGGCTAATGAAGGTGATGGACGAGAGTATCTAACCGATGCTACTGACGCTGCTGACTGCGATGCTCAAGGTGGGTTTTTATTCGATGGTGGTGATTGTTTCCACTATCTCGATGAGATTCGCATCAAGGATTTGGGGCCAGATCAATTCAGCGCCGATCTAAAAGCAAAGCTCGGTGCGGATTTTCAAGATCAAGACAAGCTGGGTAGGCTCAAAGTCATCACTGACCTAGGCCTAGTTGATCCATCGGCTTGTGCGACGGTGGCCACCACAGGGCAGCCCATTAGTTTCCCCGATGAGGAGCCAGTGGCGGGCTGCGTCTATGAAAACTTGTATTCTTTCGGTGCCCGCTCTTTCACTATTTGGGACACCACGACAGGCCGGCCTGTATATGACAGCGGCAGTGACATCGAGGTGATTACTGCTCAGCAATTGGGGGACAGTTTCAACGCTAGTAATGACGATAATGCGGGTGACGACCGTTCAGATGACAAGGGTCCCGAACCCGAGGCTGTGGAAATCGCCCAATTTGAGGGTAATACCTATGCTTTTATCGGACTCGAGCGCGTTGGCGGCGTGATGGTATACAACATCAACAATCCACAAAACGCACAATTTGTGCAGTACATCAATTCTCGGGATTTTGATGGCGATGCGGAAGAGCTGTCTACGGCAGGCCAGACCGATTTGGGCCCCGAGGATATGGTGTTTGTCTCTGCTGAGGACAGCCCGACGGGCGAGGCGCTGTTGCTCGTCAGCAATGAGGTCTCGGGTACCCTTGCCGTCTTTAGTGTGACGGCATTGTAGAACCACACAGCGATCTGGTTACAAGGGCTCAGATCGCTCCATTTAGGCGGCGGTTGCGCGATCCACTGTTACAGACATGCGACCACTGACTGATCGAGGGAGCGGTGGCGTCCGCACCAACCAACGAAGGAGCTCCCTAATCGGGAGCTTTTTTGTTTTTGGGGAGTGTTAAGCTGCCACATTGGTGTGTTGCCGAGGTTGCTATGAGCCAGTCCGGATCCTACTTAATGAATGCGTGGTATGTGGCTGCACTGTCACAAGAACTGTCGTTCGATACGCTGTTTGATCGCACTCTGCTCGATATCCCAGTGGTGCTGTATCGCAAGGCAGACGGCACCCCCGTTGCAATGCTAGATCGCTGCCCGCACCGCTTTGCGCCGCTAAGTATGGGGCGCTTAGAACAAGACAACGTTATCTGCCCGTATCATGGCCTTCGCTTTGATTGCATGGGTGCCTGTAATCACAATCCCCATGGTCCAGGCACTATCTCGCCGCGGGCCAAGGTGCCGACCTACCCGGTAATTGAGCGCTTTGGTTTTATTTGGATTTGGCTGGGTGATGCTGACGCCGATGAGTCGCTTCTGCCTCATCACCCCACACTGGTGTCGGGACACGAACACGCGGTTGCGTACACGTATATGCCGCGGGATTGTCACTACGAGCTCATTATCGACAACGTTATGGACTTGAGTCATGTCGATCATTTACACGGCGAGATGATTACCACCCGCGGACAGTTATCGCCGCAAATCCCCGACGTCATTGAGGCAGACGGCACCGTTAGCGTGCGATGGCTGTGGCAGCAAACCCCGCCTATTTTAATCCTTAACGACTTTTTGCCGCAGCCCGGCGAGCCCGCTAGACATTTTGTGGAAGTCACCTGGTCCGCGCCCTCGCATATCCAGTTGACTATTGGTGCCACTCAGGAAAGTGCGGTTGAAACCCTCAGCTTTGATAACACGGTTGCGCAATACGACTTTCACACCTGTACGCCTGAATCGGCAACTAGCACACACTATTTCTTTGCCACCCGTCGAAATCATCACGAGGAAGATGCTGAATTCAATCAGTTGAAAATTCAGGGTATGCACAATGCCTTTGTTGATGAGGACGGCCCCTTACTGGATCGCCTGCAGCAGCGTATGGGCAGCGCGGATTTTTTTAGTCTAAACCCCGTATTGATTAGCAGTGATGCGGGGCCTGTCCGTGTGCGCCGAATTCTCGCCGAGCGGATAGCCGAGGAACAGGCGCAAGACGGATAGCCAGCTGGGTCTTGAATGCCTCTATTGCTATGGCGGGCCTTTGGTGATGTTATCTGGCTGCTCCTCCGGTGAGCTGGGCATCGAGGCTAAAGCGCAGCTGCTAATACCCCGCGCAGGAATAAACGCTGCTTAAAAGTCTTGAGCTTGTGGTCACCGACAGACCAAAGCTTGGGAAGGTTCGGTTTTGAACGGTTCAAAATCACGTATTTACTGGCAGTAAGCGGGTTGACGGGCCGACACCCCCTACCTATACTCCTGCGCCTCTGATCTTCATGTAGGATCAGGTTGGCGGCCTGCACTGGGCAGTGGACAGTGTTTAAAGGGGGCAGCCAAAGTTTTGATGCGGGGTGGAGCAGCCTGGTAGCTCGTCGGGCTCATAACCCGAAGGTCGTCGGTTCAAATCCGGCCCCCGCTACCAATTGACGGCAGACTTTGCTCGGTCTGTGGTCGCTTGAAAGCCCCTTTTTGGGGCTTTTTCGTATCTGTCGAAAACGTAGGCAGGTCGGCAGCTGGACAGGAGGTGACGCGGTGGCAGGAAAAGAGTCACGATTGATGGCGCTGTTGTCGCCGACAGTGGCGTCGCTGGGCTTTCAGTTGTGGGGTTTAGAGCTGCTTTCGCCTAACCGCCGACCCACCCTTAGGTTGTACATCGAGGGCGAGAATGGTGTGACGGTGGACGACTGTGCTGCGGTCAGTCGTCAAGTGGGGTCGGTATTAGATGTTGAAGACCCCATTCAGGGTGAGTACACCTTGGAGGTGTCCTCGCCGGGTATCGATAGGCTGCTATTTGAGCCGGCGCAGTACCAGTTGTATGTAGGTGAACCCATTGAGGTTCGGCTTCGATTTCCCTTCGAGGGGCGACGAAAGTTTCGAGGCTGGCTCCGTGGGCTGGAGGGAGAAGATGTGATCGTGCAAGTCGATGATCATGAGTATCTGCTCCCACTCAAACAGATAGACAGGGCACGAGTTGAGCCCCGTTTGGATGGCAAGGGCCAAAAGACCAGCTCCAAGGCATAGGTTGTTGGTCCCTAAGTGTTGAGAGAAACAACATGAACAAAGAAATTCTGATGGTGGCGGAAGCCGTTTCTAACGAGAAAGGTGTCTCAGAGGACATCATTTTTGAAGCCATTGAGCTGGCCCTCGCGACGGCGGCCAAGAAGCGTTACGACGAAGAATCTGACGTTTATGTGACGATTGACCGCGAGAGTGGCGAGTACGTCACTAAGCGCCGGTGGCTGGTGGTACCCGATACCGAATTGGCGCTTTTGGGCACTCAGCTTACCACCGAAGAAGCCGCGGAAATGGATACGGCACTGCAGCCCGGAGACATCCATGAAATCCAAATCGAAAATGCTGACTTTGGTCGCATTGCTGCGCAAACAGCCAAACAAGTGATTGTCCAGCGTGTTCGCGAGGCTGAGCGCGCTCAAATTGTAGATCTGTATCGAGAGCGTGTTGGCGAGTTGTTGGCGGGCACGGTTAAGAAAGTAACGCGAGATAACATTATCGTTGATCTGGGGAACAATGCTGAAGGTCTGTTGCCCCGAGGTGAGTTGGTCGGACGTGAAACCTTCCGCATTAATGACCGTGTTCGCGCTATTTTGAGCGAAATTAACACCGAGTCACGAGGCCCCCAACTAATGCTGTCACGGGCCTGCAAAGAGATGCTCATAGAGCTCTTCAAAATTGAAGTGCCTGAAATTTCTGAGGGAGTTATTCAGATCCGCGCTGCCGCTCGTGATCCAGGCTCCCGCGCCAAGATTGCGGTAAAAACAGGCGATCAGCGTATCGATCCGGTAGGTGCTTGTGTGGGGATGCGCGGTTCGCGCGTGCAAGCGGTATCTAACGAATTAGACAATGAGCGAGTCGATATCATTTTATGGGACGACAACCCGGCTCAATTGGTGATCAACGCCATGTCTCCCGCTGAGGTGGAGTCAATTGTTGTCGATGAAGATAGCAATACCATGGAGGTGGCTGTTGCCGAGGACAATCTTGCCCAAGCGATTGGTCGCGGTGGCCAGAACGTTCGTCTTGCGTCTGAGTTGACCCAGTGGATCATTAACGTCATGAGTGTTGACGAGGCGGTCGAAAAGCAAGAGGCGGAATCGGCACAGGTTATCGATACCTTCATGCAGGCTCTCGATGTCGACGAGGATGTGGCTGGCGTATTGGTGGAGGAAGGCTTCACCAGTCTCGAGGAAGTGGCCTATGTCCCACTTGAGGAAATGATGTCTATTGAAGGTTTCGATGAGGAGATCTCAGAAGAGTTAAGAGCGCGTGCTAAAGATGCGCTGCTAACTCTGGCCATTGCCTCAGAAGAGCAACTGGGTGCCAATGAACCTGCCGAAGATTTGCTAGAGATGGACGGTATGGACCGTCACTTGGCCTTTATTTTGGCCAGTCGCGGCATCATTACGATGGAGGATCTCGCCGAGCAGGGTGTAGATGACATCATCGACATTGACGGTATGACTGAAGAGCGCGCCGCGGAGCTGATCATGACAGCGCGCGCCCCGTGGTTTGCTGAAGAGGACGCGTAAAAGCGCGTTTCGGCAACTAACGGCAAAACGGAATTGATCGGGGAGTAAGACATGGCTCAGGTGACGGTAGAACAACTAGCCAAAACGGTGGGGGCAGCGCCAGATCGTTTGCTTGCGCAGATGAAAGAGGCAGGATTGCCCCACACCCAGGCCGACGAGTTGGTCTCAGAGGATGACAAGCAAACCCTGCTTGCCTTCCTAAAGCGCAGCCATGGTGAGAGCACGGCGGCGCCGAAAAAGATCACACTGAAGCGTAAGTCAGTAAGCACCCTGCGAACTAGCAGCAGCGGCAGCGGTAAGCGCACGGTGAATGTCGAGGTGCGTAAGAAGCGCACTTACGTCAAACGCGAGGATGTTGAGACCCCGGCTGAGGCAATCCCAGAGGTTGTCGAAGAGCTGCCTGTTTCGGAAGAGGCTGCCGTTGTCGATACGCCGATCGAATCCGCTAATGCAGTTGAAGACGTGGCTGCTTCAGTTGCGCCGGAAGACGCACCTAAGCCCGCCACTACAGCAAGCGAGCCTGAGTACGTCGAGGAAGAAGAGCCCGCAGACCTCGACCCAGAGGTACTGAGGCAGCGTGCAGCGGCTCGCCGCAAAGTGGAAGAAGAAAAGCGGCAGCGCGATCTCGAAGCAGCGGTTGCTGCACGCAAAGCCGATGACGAGCGCAAGGCTCAAGAAGTGAGGAATCGGGTGCGAGAGGCGGCACCTGCGGAAGATGCGAGCGGCGTCGCAGACCGTCGTCCGAGGCGTTTGCACGAGGCCCCTACGGGCAATACCGAAACTGAGCGACGTAAGGCAACTAAGGGTCGATTGGATCGCAGCTCGATACCTGGCGCTCGCGGTAAGCAGCGTGGTCATAACTTGTCTTTCACCGATATAGAAGCCGTTGAAGCGGGCGTCGCCCGCCGCCGCGGTGGTAAGCGCAAGAAAACCCATGAAGAGCATGGTAAACACGGCTTTGAACAGCCAACCGAGAAGATTGTTTACGAGGTCAATCTGCCAGAGAACATCTCAGTGGGTGATTTGTCCCAGCAAATGGCTGTAAAAGCTGGCGTGGTGATCAAGGAACTCATGAAGCTCGGTGTGATGGCGACCATAAACCAGATGGTTGATCAGGACACGGCGTCACTGGTAGTCGAAGAGCTGGGTCACACAGTGAAGTTGGTTAGTGACGATGCCATTGAGGAACAGTTGGAAGAACTGCTGGCTGGGCAGGCCGGCACCCTCGCGCCTCGCGCACCAGTGGTCACTGTGATGGGACACGTGGATCACGGTAAGACCTCTTTGCTGGATTACATTCGGAAGACACGAGTCGCTAGTGGCGAGGCAGGGGGTATCACTCAGCATATTGGTGCTTATCACGTAGAGACTGACCGCGGGATGATCACTTTCCTCGATACGCCAGGGCACGCGGCCTTTACCGCCATGCGCGCTCGGGGCGCGAAATCGACCGATATTGTGATTTTGGTGGTGGCCGCTGATGACGGTGTAATGCCACAAACCGAAGAGGCTATCCAGCACGCCAGAGCAGCTGAGGTGCCCATTGTCGTAGCGGTTAACAAAATTGATAAAGAGGCGGCTGACCCCGATCGGGTGCGTAACGAGTTGGCAGCAAAGGAAGTGATTCCTGAAGACTGGGGCGGCGACACGCAGTTTATTCATGTTTCAGCTCATACCGGTGAAGGCATCGAGGACCTGCTCGATGCCTTGTTACTGCAGGCTGAAATCCTCGAGTTACAGGCGCCCGCTGATGTCCCGGCCCAAGGTATCGTAATCGAGTCGCGACTCGACAAAGGTCGTGGCTCGGTCGCCAGTATCTTGGTTCAGGAAGGTACGTTGCGTCAGGGCGATATCGTTCTAGCAGGCCTACAGTATGGTCGGGTAAGAGCTATGCTGGATGAAAATGGCCAGCCTATTGAGTCAGCGGGTCCGAGTATTCCGGTTGAGATTCTGGGTTTGGATGGCACCCCTGATGCGGGCGATCAGTTCGCCGCTGTTGAGAGTGAGAAACGGGCTAGGGAGATTGCCGACTTCCGTCAGGAGAAATTGCGCAGCAACCGACTGGCGCGACAGCAGGCCTCGAAGCTCGACAATATGTTTGAGTCGATGACAGCTGGTGATCGCAAGACACTCAATCTGGTCGTCAAAGCCGATGTGCGCGGCTCTCTCGAAGCACTGCTGGGTGCGCTGGGCGACTTGGGTAACGATGAGGTCAAGGTTAATGTCGTATCGGGCGGTGTTGGTGGTCTCAATGAATCTGACGTCACGCTGGCATTAACCAGTGAAGCCATTATTTTTGGTTTCAACGTCCGCGCAGATTCCGGCGCCCGTCGGGTGGCTGAGCGCGAAGGCGTTGAAATTCGTTATTACAATGTTATCTATGATCTCATTGATGACGTCAAAGCCGCGCTGACAGGCATGTTGTCACCCGAGTTGCGAGAGGAAATTGTGGGTATTGCCGAGGTGCGCGATGTCTTCCGTTCTCCAAAGTTTGGTCAGATTGCTGGCTGTATGGTCATCGAGGGCACCGTATTTCGTGCCAAGCCCATTCGTGTCCTGCGCGACAACGTGGTGATCTATGAGGGTGAACTTGAGTCGCTTCGACGCTTCAAAGACGATGCCAATGAGGTGCGCAACGGCATGGAGTGTGGTATCGGTGTGAAAAACTATACCGATGTGCGTGTCGGCGACTTGATCGAAGTTTACGACGTCAACGAAATCGCACGAACGCTTTAATACAGTGGCCAAAGACTATAGTCGGACCCAACGCGTCGGCGATTTTTTGCAGCAAGAGCTGGCGCAACTGATACAAACAAGCGTGCGCGATCCCCGTGCCGCCATGGTTAGCATCACTGGTGTCGATGTCAGTCGCGACCTGGCTCATGCCAAGGTCTTTTTTACCCAGCTAGGGGTAGACGATGCCGCGAGCGCCAAAAGCACCACCGAGGTACTGAACAAAGCCGGCGGTTTTTTGCGTTCACAAATTGCCAAAAGCGCATCTATGCGGACGGTACCCAAGCTCAGTTTTCGGTTTGATGAAAGTGTCGGTCGCGGCCGCGCGATGGAAGCGCTGTTGCGCGACGCCCGCGAGGCCGACGCCGCGTTTGGCGAGTCAGACGACCTCGAGCCAAGCGCAGACTAATTCATGGCGCGCCGACGACGCGGCCGTTCCGTTAACGGCCTGCTCATACTGGATAAGCCGTCTGGTCTGAGTTCCAACGCGGCTCTGCAGCGCGCTAAGCGTCTCTACGACGCAGCGAAGGCCGGGCACACCGGCAGCCTCGATCCACTAGCTACGGGCGTGCTACCCCTTTGTTTTGGTGAGGCCACCAAGTTCTCCCAATACGTGCTTGAGGCCGATAAGACCTACCAGAGTCGATTTATCTTGGGTATCGGGACCGATACCCTCGATGCCGACGGCGAGGTTATAGCCCGCGCCGATGCCAGTGGCATTGAGCTATCCCAAGTGGCGGCAGTTATTGCGGGTCTCGAAGGACCATTGGAGCAAGTGCCGCCGATGTATTCAGCATTGAAGCGCGATGGTCAGCCACTTTATAAGTTAGCTCGGCAAGGGATAGAGGTGGAGCGCAAGCGCCGTTCTGTCACCCTACACCGCTTTGATTGCCTGCAGTTTCAGCCTGGTGAGGTTGCAACGGTTGATATTGAAGTGCACTGCACCAAGGGAACCTACGTGCGATCTCTGGCGGAATCTGTAGGTCAAGCCTTGGGTGTGCCAGCCCATGTGGGACGTTTGCGACGTGTAGCGGCGGGGCCGTATCACATCGACCAAGCCGTGACACTGGAGCAATTGGACACCATCGAAGCTTTAGATGACCTATTAATGCCCGTAGATGGCCCATTACAGGGGTTTCCAGCCGTTGAATTAGTAGAATCTGCGAGTTTTTACCTACAACGGGGGCAGGCAGTACTAGTGCCAAATGGGCCCCGAAATGGTATGGTGCGCGCCTATTCGGCATCGGGTGAGTTTCTCGGTATGGGAGAAATGCTCGATGACGGGCGACTAGCCCCCCGCCGATTGGTTAACGCGTAGGCGTAAACCCACAATTGCAACACGCAACCTGTCTGTAAACCTGCACGGACAGGCTGCCAATTTAGCATGCAGGTTGGAGAGAAATACCATGGCATTAGATGCTGCCACTAAGGCTCAGATTGTTAAGGACTACCAACAGGGTGAAGGCGATACCGGCTCCCCCGAAGTACAGGTAGCTCTACTTACAGCCAATATCGAGCAACTTCAGTCCCACTTTAAAGATCATGCTCAGGACCACCATTCACGTCGTGGCCTTATTCGCATGGTTAACCAGCGTCGTAAGTTGTTGGATTATCTTAAGCGCAAAGACACGGTTCGCTATGCGGAATTGATCAAGCGACTCGGTCTGCGTCGATAATCGAGCATTCCCTGGCCGGCCTATGCCGGCCTCGTTATTTTTGGAGAAATATCTGTGAATGTAGTTAGAAAAACATTCCAGTACGGTGATCAAGAAGTCACCCTCGA
>CAYPPU010000052.1:0-11343 GCA_964412695.1 uncultured Alteromonadaceae bacterium
TGCCGAAGCTGCCGACGGTGTAGTACTAGCATTACCCGTTAGGGTGGCGGATGAGAACTTTATGCTGCATGTGCGCAATAACGTGTTGCGAGTGGAGCAGACGGCTCAGTCTGGCGAAGCTTCACTCGAAATTACCCGCGAGCAGCTAATCGGTCTCACTACCCGCGCGCTTCATCCTAGTGATGTCATCACAGGATCCGAGCAATCTGAGCGGCTAGCAGCCTTGATTGAAACGTAGACTTCGTTGGTACTCTCTACCACCGCCGACATAACAATCGCGCCCGTCGCATAGCAACGGGCGCGGACGATCCACAGTCACTCACGACCGAGTCTCCCTACCATTCACCGTCTATGAAGGTGGGTCACTCTGAGCGGTTCTTCTCCAAACACATGGCTAAGGCTATCGCCCCGAGTCAGCTCTAGGCTCACCTGAGCCTTCTTTCAATGGTGTTAAGTCCTGCTTTAGGACTCATAAGACAGGGCAGCCACCGCAGTGTGGCTACTTGGTTTACCCGCATCCCTCGCTTCACCCGCCTCGGTAGTGGTCCACACTCCTACCATCCTCTCTTGCGTCGCCTGCTGACAGGTAAAAAAAAGCCCGGCAGAGCCGGGCTTTGTAGAGACACTTACTGACTTACCAGCGCAGCCCCACCGTCACACCGTAGGTCTGAGGATCCAGAACGAACTGGTTGCGGAACAACGCAGATACCGACGAGGTCAGGTACTGACCGGTAATGTTGTCGTCATCGGCAATGTTCTTAATCCAGGCTTCAGCAAACCAGCTATCAGCGCTTAAGCGAGCACTGGCATTCCACATTGACCAATCCGGAACAAGGTTGGAAATGTTGTTGAAGTTGCTCGAGTAGAACTCTTCCTGCCAGTAGTAATTAGTACTCAGGGTGAGGTCCATACCGTTCATTGGAATGGTGTAAGACAGCCCAATGTTATAGTTGAGCTCAGGCGAACCGGCAATCTGGTTGCCGCTCAGCTGCTGCACGTAGCCAGGGCAAGGTGCGGGAGCCGCCACTTCACAGCGACTGTAATCGGGTGCGGCCACGAAGTTCACACCGTTCACACTGACAAGACCCGCTGTGGCATTCTGCCAATCGCTGTCTGAGTAGGCACCGGGGTTGGCGGTATCGACCGTAGCAAAGTTGCCGATTTCAGTGTCGAGCCAGCCCGCTGTGACCGACAGGCGCAAGCGATCAGTCACCGCCCACAGCAACTCAGCTTCCAAACCGGTGATTTCCGCATCCGAGTTTTGGTTTAACGAGGTTACGTTAACAATCTTGGATTGCTGCATGTCCTTGTAGTCATAATAGAAGAAGGCACCGTTTAACTGCATGGCACCACCCATCAAGGTCGCCTTAGCACCGATTTCAAACGCATCGATGAATTCTGGTGCAAAGAACGCAAACGATGGGTTACCACCAAAGGCGGGGTCTACTAGCGGCGAGCGGTCACTGATGGGGTTAAAGCCACCCGACTTAAAGCTACTAGACACCGTGGCGTAAGCCATCAAATCATCGGTGGGCGCCCAAGTCGCATTGACCTTCCACGTGAATTCGCTTTGCTTGTACTTGGGCTCAAAGTAAGCGTTGTTCTCAGGATCCAGGGGCGGCAGATCCGAGAAGGTCACGTAAATCGTACGCTGCTTACCGGTCTTTTCCTCTTTCGAGTAGCGGCCACCCAAGGTCAAACGCAAGGTGTCGCTGACATCCCAATAGACCTCACCAAACAAGGCTTCAGCCTCTAACTCGTAGCGCCGGGTGTCGTTGTGATAGCCCTGCATGTAGGGGTTAACCTCAGAGCGAGGATCGTTGGGATCGCCAAAGGGTGCCGGGAATACCGCGGGATTAATCGGCAAGATCAGACCGGGTAACGCCAAGCCCGCGTTTCGCACAATGTACGCATTGCGGTTCTTGTAGCTCATGTCAAAGTAGCCCAGCAGGAAATTCAGCGGGCCGTCGAGGCTGGATTGCAGACGCAACTCGTGGGTGACCTGCTCGTACTCGCCCGATGACTCGTCCACACCAAATTGGTTAAAGGCGTACACGACAGTCTGATCATCGGGCAAAAGCACCGGAACACCATTACCCAAGGCCGCAAGTGCAGGGTTACCCGCCCAAAGACCCACACCGGGAATGCCAGTGGCCGCATTGGTTATGAAGGGAATGAGTGAGCTAGCCCCGGCGGCAGCCAAAGTGGGGCCCCAAGTGGCGAAATCCAATGCAGGCGTGTTTGCCAAATCCACTAGTGATTGTAGCGTAGGGGTCCAATCGGCCGTGGCCACCGCTTTTTCGTAGTCCTCCGTAGAGTTCACTTCCGACTCAGAGTAACTACCCGTATAGAAGAGTTGGTAATCGCCGAAATCGTGCTTGAAGTGTAACTGAATGTCAGTTTCTTCCGCGTAGTATGTCGGGTCCCAGTCGGCGTTGATCTTACGAACGTCGTCGGGGTTATTGTCATAAAGGAAATCTGTCACTGGGAATGCAGTGGCACCCGACAAAACGTTGGCAGCCAAGGCTGGATTCCCCACCGCACCGCCGGTTAGGCCCGGTAGCGTAATACCCAGCACTGCCTGAGCACCGGTATTGATAGCAGAAATGGTATTCATCAAGGCACCCGAAATACCACCGGCCGAGTTAGCTACGCCATAGGAATCAATGGGGCCAGGCAAACAGCCTAAGATGCCCGCTGGATCGGTATTACAAGCCTGCTTCTGAGAACGCGCGCGGTTGTCGTCCTCTTCGAAGTAGTTGGCCATGAAATTGATTTCGGTGTTATCGCCAGGCGTCCAGGTCAGTGACAAACGCATGGAATACAAGTCACGGTCATCCACGTCATTGCCGTTATAGACGTTTTCTACAAAGCCATCCCGAGACAGCGTCATACCTGACAGACGCGCCGCGAAGTTCTCACCCATAGGCACGTTGATACCGCCGCGTACCTGGAAGGCGCTGTAGTTACCCACTGTAGCGTCAACATTAGCGCTAAATTCAGTGGGATCAGCCTTAGAGGTGATGAGGTTGACAACACCACCGGTGGTGTTTCGGCCGTACAGGGTTCCCTGGGGCCCGCGCAAAATTTCCACCCGCTCCATATCGTAGAACTGGGTCTCAAAAATACGCGTTGAGTTCATGTAAACGCCGTTGATATGAATACCCACACCAGAGTCACCCGCTGGGCCAATGGCGCCCGAACCGATACCGCGAATACGAATATCGTTGGCGGTAAAGTTCTGCTTGGACATCAGCATGTTAGGCACCGAGAACTGAAGGTTCATGGTGTCATTGATCAATGCTGAGTCGAGCTGATCCTGCGTGAATGCCGAAACCGCAATGGGGGTGTCATTGATTGACGCCTCCACCTTATTCGCCGTAACGATCACTTCCTCAAGTTGTTGGGCTTGGGTGGCGGACGCACTAACGGCTAATGCGACGGCAGCCGACAGGGACAGTCGGGTAGTGTGTGCTCTCATGAAGATTACCTCTATTTTTTTTATCAACGGGCGCGTCCCGCCGTAGACGGAACAACTCGTGTTTAAGCTAACCCTACCGTTGCGACTTGGCAATCCCCATATTGTTAAAAGTTACGGACATTTCGGGTGCCAAATCGGGACAAAACTGGGTGCCAGACCCCTGGAAATCGCCAAAAACCTGCGTAAAAGCCCCGTTTATGCATGTAATCCGCCTACTTTCATGGTGCCTTAACCCGCTGCCCAGCGGGCAGAGCTACCCCAAACGGGTGATGTCTGGCATTTTGCTGTGCGAACAATCCAGTGCTGAACGACGCTCTTGCGTTGGCGACACTCAAGCCGTGCTCACGGCAACAACGTTTCCCAACCCTACCCGCCAGACCTCTGCATAGGTGCTGGGTGCTGGGTGCTGGGTGCTGGGTGCTGGGTGCTGGGTGCTGGGTGCTGGGTAAGGATGGTGCAACACTACGAGTAAGTATCGAATTATCGAAATTAGTCAGGCATAAAAAAGCCCCGCATGAGCGGGGCTTTTTGAAAACGCTTTGAGGCAGCTTACTCCTCGTCGTCGATCTCCACCTCATCGGCCACTTCGGGCTCTGGTCGATCAACCAACTCGACATAGGCCATGGGCGCCTTGTCCCCGGGACGGTAGCCGCACTTGAGGATACGGATGTAACCACCAGGACGCTCCTGGTAACGCGGACCCAACTCCTCAAACAATTTACCAACAGCTGACTTACTGCGGGTGCGATCGAAGGCCAGACGACGGTTCGCAACACTGTCGTTCTTCGCCAGTGTAATCAGGGGCTCAGCATAGCTTCGCAGTTCTTTGGCCTTGGGTAAGGTGGTTTTGATCAACTCGTGCTCGACCAGAGACACGGTCATGTTTCGAAACATGGCCTTGCGATGGCTACTATTGCGGTTGAGCTGACGACCGCTATGACGATGACGCATTGTCCTATTCCTTTCGTTGGGCTGCCTTCGCGGCAGGCCGATTCAAATACTTAACTAATTAGACGCTCATTAGGCGTTCGTCGTTCTTGAGACTCGCCGGCGGCCAGTTCTCAAGACGCATGCCCAAAGACAGGCCACGAGAAGCCAATACGTCTTTGATTTCGGTCAGTGACTTCTTGCCCAGGTTGGGGGTTTTCAGCAGTTCCACTTCGGTGCGCTGAACCAAGTCACCAATGTAATAAATGTTCTCTGCCTTCAAGCAGTTAGCTGAACGTACCGTCAGCTCCAGATCATCAACCGGGCGCAGTAAGATCGGATCGACCTCATCGTCTTGATCTGCAGTTGACGTCTGCGCCTCGCGCTCGAGGTCAACAAAGACAGCCAATTGCTGCTGCAAAATGGTGGCGGCGCGACGAATAGCCTCTTCCGGATCGATGGTGCCATTGGTTTCAAGATCAATGACTAGCTTGTCCAAGTCAGTACGCTGCTCAACACGCGCGGAATCAACGACGTATGAAACGCGACGAACCGGTGAGAAAGACGCATCGAGTTGCAGACGGCCAATCGAACGAGTCTCTTCCTCAGGGTTTTCCCGAGAATCCGCGGGGGAATAGCCGCGACCACGCTGAGCAATCAGGCGGATCACCAATTCACGGTCGCTGTTAAGCGTACAAATAACGTGGTCAGGATTACGCACCTCAACGTCACCGTCGAGCTGAATGTCAGCTGCCGTCACCACGCCAGGGCCTTTAGCCACCAGAGTGAGATTAACTTCGTCCTTACCGGGCATGGTCAATGCCACACCTTTCAGGTTCAGCAAGATTTCAATGACGTCTTCCTGCACGCCTTCCATAGCAGAGTACTCGTGCAGCACACCATCGATCTCTACCTCAGTGATGGCACAGCCGGGCATGGAAGACAGTAAAATGCGGCGCAGCGCGTTACCCAAAGTGTGGCCAAAACCACGCTCCAAGGGCTCAAGGGTCACATTGGCGCGCGTCGTTGAGCGCTCATCAACGTTAATCACTCGGGGGGTCAGAAACTCAGTTACCGAATTGGACATGTGTCACCTGCTCTATTAAAGGGATTGGGGAGTCAGTGCGTCGAAGGTCTTACTTCGAGTACAGCTCCACGATCAGGTTTTCGTTGATCTCGCTCGAGAGATCCTGACGCTCAGGGCGCGACTTAAACGTGCCCTCGAGTTTGTCAGCATTGACCTCAATCCAGATCGGCTCACCACGTTGCTCAGCCAGCGCCATAGACGCCTGGATACGCAACTGCTTCTTAGCCTTCTCGCGAACAGATACCACGTCACCCGGCTTGACTTGATAAGACGGTATGTTCACGACAGCGCCGTTCACCAAAATGCCTTTGTGGCCGACCAGTTGGCGCGATTCAGCTCGAGTTGAGCCAAAGCCCATCCGGTAAACCACGTTGTCTAAGCGGCTTTCCAGCAGCTGCAGCAGGTTTTCACCGGTGGCGCCTTTCAGGCGAGCGGCCTCTTTATAGTAGTTACGGAATTGCTTCTCCAGCACGCCGTAAATGCGGCGTACTTTCTGCTTTTCGCGCAGCTGTACACCGTAATCGGACAGACGGCCGCGACGGGCGCCGTGCTGACCAGGAGCGCTCTCGGGCTTGCACTTCGATTCGAGTGCACGCACGCCGCTCTTCAGTTGTAGATCGGTACCTTCGCGACGCGAAAGCTTGCATTTGGGTCCAATGTATCGAGCCATGATGTCTGTTCCTCAGCGCGGCCAGCGTTAAACGCGGCGCTTCTTGGGTGGGCGACAACCGTTGTGCGGGATAGGCGTCACATCGGTGATATTGCTAATTTTGTAGCCGCAGCCATTGAGTGCGCGCACGGCGGACTCACGACCCGGTCCCGGTCCTTTCACCTGAACATCCAGATTCTTCAAACCGTATTCCTTGGCTGCCTCACCCGCACGCTCCGCCGCTACCTGAGCCGCAAAAGGTGTAGATTTACGCGAACCGCGGAAACCGGACCCGCCGGCAGTTGCCCAGCTGAGGGTGTTGCCCTGACGGTCGGTGATGGTCACGATGGTGTTGTTAAACGACGCATGGATATGCGCGACACCGTCAACGACCTGTTTGGTGATCTTGCGCTTAGTCGTCTTAGCGCCTTTGGCGTTCTTGGCCATAGTCTTCCTACTTCAATATCAACGCTACAAATTAGGATGTAGCTACACTGGTTGAACCGATCAATTACTTCCTGATCGGCTTGCGCGGACCCTTACGGGTGCGAGCGTTAGTTTTGGTGCGCTGCCCGCGAACAGGCAAATTCTTACGATGGCGCAGACCGCGATTGCAGCCCAAATCCATCAACCGCTTGATGCTCATGGAGACCTCACGACGGAGGTCACCCTCTACCGTTAACTCGCCCACCAAGCCACGAAGTTGATCCAGTTGACCTTCGCTCAGGTCCCCGATCTTGGTCTGGGGGTCAATGCCCGAGGCATCGAGCAAGCGACGAGCCTGCGTACGACCCACACCATAGATGTAGGTCAGCGAGACTGCTGCGTGCTTGTTGTCAGGAATGTTGACACCGGCAATACGCGCCATTGATTTATCTCCAAACGTTACCCGCGGCCACACCGGATACCCGTTGCCGCGATAGAGCCCACCCCATTTGAGGGGCGCGCATGTTACTGATTTTTAAGCTAAAGCTCAATGCCTTAACCCTGACGCTGCTTGTGGCGAGGATCGCTGGAACAAATCACGCGAACCGTGCCGTTGCGTCGAACCACTTTGCAGTTTCGGCAAATCTTCTTTACTGAAGCTCGTACCTTCATTCTTTACTCCTAGGGCCTACCGTACTTGGCCGGCAGGACCGACCGTAGCCAGATTGGCTTTTTTCATCACACCTTCATACTGGTGCGACATCAAATGACTCTGCACCTGGGCCATGAAGTCCATTACGACCACGACCACAATCAACATCGACGTACCACCCAAATAGAAGGGCACGTTAAACATCACCACCAAAAACTGGGGCAACAAACAGACCAAGGCAATGTAGGGCGCGCCAAATAAGGTCAAGCGGGTTAGCACGCCATCGAGGTAATCCGCGGTCTGACGACCCGGGCGAATACCAGGAACGAAGGCACCCGAGCGCTTCAGGTTTTCGGCCACCTCTTGTGGGTTAAACATCAGCGCTGCATAGAAGAAGCAGAAAAACACAATCAGCGCGCTGAACAAAATAATATTGAGCGGCTGTCCAGGACCAATGGCCACAGCAATGTCTTGCAGCCAGTCAGAACTGGTACTGCTGCCAAACCACTGCGCCACCGAAGCGGGAAACAATAGGATGGAGCTGGCAAAAATGGCGGGGATGACACCCGACATATTGACCTTAAGCGGCAAATGCGAGGACTGGGCCTGGTAGGCCTGGCGGCCCTGCTGACGGCGAGCATAGTTAACCGTAACGCGCCGCTGGCCACCCTCGATAAATACCACCAAATAGATGACCGCCACCGCCAAAACCAAGATAGCCAGCAAAATTAAAATACTGAGTTCACCCTGACGCGCCTGCTCCAACGACTGGCCGATGGCCGCCGGCAACCCGGCGACGATACCAGCAAAAATCAACAGAGAGATGCCGTTACCAATACCGCGCTCAGTGATCTGTTCACCCAGCCACATCATGAACACCGCACCGGTGACCAACGAGGTGATTGCGATCACGAAGAAGCTGAGAGAACTGTCGTAAGAAAGACCCTGATTAGCCAGACCCACCGTCATGCCCGTGCCCTGTACTAGCGCCAATACCACGGTTAAATAACGTGTCCACTGAGAGATCTTGCGACGACCCGCCTCGCCCTCTTTCTTGATCGCCTCTAGCTGCGGCGTTACCGCCGTCATTAGCTGCATAATGATCGAGGCAGAGATGTAAGGCATGATGCCCAGCGCCAAAATACTCATGCGCTCGAGGGCGCCGCCCGAAAATACGTTGGCCAATCCCAAAATGGTGCCCTGGTTTTGGTCGAACAATGACGCCACTTGCTCGGGATCGATTCCGGGAACCGGAATGTGGGTACCAATTCGATAAACAAAAAGTGCCAGCAATACAAAACGCAGACGGGCGAATAACTCGCCCATCCCGTTTCCATTCATTGATGGCAGCGCTTTAGCCATGTTTAGGCCTCGACACTCCCGCCGGCTTTCTCGATTGCTTCACGAGCACCTTTAGTGACCGCCAAGCCTTTAACCTTGACCGCTTTCTCGATAGCACCTGACAGGAATACCCGAGCACGCAGCACGTCTTCCTTGATCAGATCCGCCTGCTTGAGCGCATCGAGATCAATAACATCGGCGTTAATACCATTGAGTTCATGCAAGCGAATCTGCGCCGTGGTGCGGGCAATACGCGAGGTAAAGCCGTACTTGGGCAGACGCTTCTGCAAAGGCATCTGACCACCCTCGAAGCCCGGCTTAACCGTGCCGCCTGAGCGAGACTTCAAACCTTTGTGACCGCGACCTGCAGTCTTACCAAGACCCGAGCCGATACCACGACCGACGCGCTTAGCGTCACGCTTGGCACCCGGTGCGGGACTCAGAGAGTTCAAACGCATTTCATTAGCCATTGGACTCGCCCTCTACGCGAACCAGATAGTTCACTTTGTTGATCATGCCGCGCACTGAAGGAGTGTCCTCAACTTCTACGGTATGGCCGATGCGACGCAAACCCAAACCTGCAACACAGGCCTGGTGCTTTTTCAGCCGACCTGCCGTACTGCGGGTCAGCGTTACCTTAATCATTGACTTACTCATGATTGCCGACTCCCGCCTCAGCTGAGAATTTCTTCAACAGTCTTACCGCGCTTGGCGGCGACTGAATCCGGTGATTTCATGTCACGCAAACCGTTGTAAGTTGCGCGCACGACGTTAACGGGGTTGGTAGAGCCATAGCACTTGGCCAATACGTTATGTACGCCGGCCAATTCCAAAACCGCACGCATGGCACCACCGGCAATAACACCCGTACCTTCAGAGGCGGGCTGCATGTAGACCTTGGAAGCACCATGGCGAGCCTTAACCGGGTACTGCAGCGTGCCATCAGCCAGATCAACGTTGATCATGTTGCGACGCGCAGACTCCATAGCTTTTTGAATGGCAACAGGTACTTCGCGGGCTTTGCCACGGCCATAGCCTACGCGACCTTTACCATCACCGACGACGGTAAGCGCCGTGAAGCTCATGATGCGACCACCTTTAACGGTCTTGGCAACGCGGTTCACCTGAACCAGCTTCTCCTGAAGGTCCCCTTCAGTGCGCTGCTCACCCTGCTTTTTCTGATCGTTAAATGCCATAGTCTTTAGAACTCCAATCCGCCTTCACGGGCCGCATCGGCCAAGGCCTTCACGCGGCCGTGATACTTGTAGCCTGAACGGTCAAAGGCCACGCTGGAAACACCTACTGCCTTCGCGCGCTCAGCAATCAACTTGCCAACAGCCGCTGCGGCTTCGATATTGCCCGTTGCGCCACTGCGCAAATCTTTGTCTAAGGTCGATGCGCTGGCCAGGACAGTATTGCCTTCTGGCGCGATCACCTGTGCATAGATGTGGCGAGGCGTACGATGTACCGACAGGCGAGTCGAGCCAGCGGTTCGCATACGAACTCGCGACTTACGAGCACGTCTCAGACGAGAATCATTTTTTTCGCTCATGACTTTACCTGCTTACTTTTTCTTGGCTTCTTTACGCCGTACAAACTCGTCGGCGTAGCGAATACCTTTACCTTTGTAAGGCTCTGGCGGACGGTAGCTTCGGATCTCTGCTGCCGCCTGGCCTACAGCCTGCTTGTCCATACCCGAGATCACGATCTCGGTTTGGCTGGGTGTTTCGGCCGAGATACCTTCGGGCAGCACATAATCGACGTTATGCGACAGACCCACAGTCAGGTTGACCGTTTTACCGTCGGCTTTCGCCCGGTAACCCACGCCGTTTAGTACTAGCGTCTTCTTCCATCCGTCGCTGACACCCACAACGAGATTATTCAGCAACGCGCGAGTGGTACCGGCCATGGCACGATTGGTATCCCAGTCGTACACAACTTTGGCCTGGCCTTCCTCGACCTCGATAGAAATTCCATCGACAAGGGACATTTCCATACTGCCCTTGCCACCCTTAACAGACACCGTGCTGCCATCGATGTTGATATCAACACCTTTAGGCAGGGTGACCGGATTATTTGCGACTCTTGACATGACTCAGTCTGCTCTTCAAATACGTCGAATCAGAAAACGGTACACAGGACTTCACCGCCCACACCTGCCGCTCGGGCAGCGCGATCGGTCATCACACCCTGTGACGTCGACACAATGGCCACACCCAAACCACCGCGGACCGAGGGCAGCTCACCTTTGCCTGCGTAACGACGCAGACTGGGGCGACTAACGCGCTCGATTTCGGCAATAACGGGCTTGCCTTGGTAATACTTTAGGCCGATAGACAGTCGCGCCTTACCACTGCTGCTGTCGGTATCGAAAGAGGCAATGTAGCCCTCTTCCATCAACACCTTGGCAACGGCTGCCTTCAACTTGGAACCGGGCATTTCAACAGACTTCTTCCCCGCCATTTGCGCGTTGCGCACGCGGGTCAACATGTCGCTGATAGGATCTTGCATGCTCATAGGAATTCTTCTCCGTTACCAGCTGGACTTAACCAGGCCCGGCACATCGCCGCGCATGGCCGCTTCGCGCAGCTTGTTGCGGCACAAACCAAACTTTCTGTAAACACCGTGCGGACGGCCAGTGATCTGACAGCGACGCTGCTGTCGCACAGGACTGGCATTACGCGGCATCTTCTGCAACTGAATTTGCGCTTCCCAACGGTCCTCTTCAGAGGTGGCCGGGCTGGCAATGATTTCTTTCAGCTTGGTGCGCTTCGCTGCGT
>CAYPPU010000053.1:0-8733 GCA_964412695.1 uncultured Alteromonadaceae bacterium
CCGCTGAGGCATTTACGCGGGTGGCCCAGGTTGCCGATACACTGAAAGCAACGCCTGCTAACGTGGTCGAGAAAGCTAGCGGTCTGCGCCAAGAGGCCCGCGATCTGGAAAAAGAGGTGACACGCCTGAAGCAAAAATTAGCCAGCTCATCTGGCGGCGACCTCACCCAGGACGCGGTGGAGGTCGCGGGCATTAAAGTCTTGGCGGCGAGTATTGACGGTGCCGATACCGGCACCCTGCGCGATACCCTCGATCAATGTAAAAACAAGCTGGGTACGGCGGTCGTGCTGTTGGCGGCGGTGGATGGTGACAAGATCAGTCTGGTGGCGGGTGTCACTGCCGATACCACGGATCGCATTAAGGCTGGCGATGTCATGAAAGAGTTTGCGGGTCGCTTGGGCGGTAAAGGGGGTGGCCGACCTGATATGGCACAGGGCGGGGGTAGCGATACCGCTGCACTGCCGGCGGCCTTGGCTGATCTGCCTCAATGGGTGGCAGCCCAGTTGGGCTAAACCCGGGGTCGGTAGTTCTACCGCCCTAACGGCTTCAGTTTCAAGGCGTTCTTCGGTATATTTCGCGCCTTTTTCGGTACTTCTAAACTCAGACTATGGCGCTTATTGTCCAAAAATATGGTGGCACCTCGGTGGGCTCAGTGGAGCGCATTGAGCACGTGGCCGACAAGGTCTCGGCATTCCGTAAAGAAGGCCATGACGTTGTTGTGGTGGTGTCTGCGATGTCCGGTGAAACCAATCGCTTGATTGGCCTGGCCCACGAAATCCAAGGCGAGCCCACTGCGCGCGAGATGGATGTGTTGGTATCCACCGGTGAGCAAGTGACCACAGCGTTATTAAGTATGGCGTTGCATAAACGCGGTCAAGACGCGCGCTCCTACAACGGCAGCCAGGTTCGTATCCTGACAGACAGCGCCCATACCAAGGCGCGCATTCAGCACATTGACGACGCCAAAATGCGCGCTGATTTGGACGCCGGTCGCGTCGTGGTGGTTGCTGGATTCCAGGGTGTCGATGAGGACGGCAATATCACTACGTTAGGGCGAGGCGGTTCTGACACCACGGCGGTGGCCTTGGCGGCGGCGTTGAAAGCCGATGAGTGCCAAATCTATACCGATGTTGATGGTGTCTACACTACTGACCCTCGCGTGGTTGATGGTGCCCGTCGACTTGAGAAAATCACCTTTGAAGAAATGCTGGAAATGGCCAGTATGGGTTCTAAAGTGCTGCAGATTCGCTCGGTAGAATTTGCCGGCAAGTACGGGGTGCCGCTGCGCGTGTTGAGCACCTTCAAAGATGGCCCTGGCACATTAATCACCATGGAGGAAGACGACGTGGAAGCTCCTGCTATTGCCGGCATCGCTTTCAACCGCGACGAAGCGAAACTCACTGTATTAGGCGTTCCCGATACCCCCGGGGTAGCCTATAAGATTTTAGGTCCGGTGGGTGACGCCAACATTGAGGTGGATGTGATTCTGCAGAATACCGGCGAACACGGTAAGACTGACTTTACTTTCACTGTGGCCCGTGGAGATTTGAGCCGTGCTAGGCAAGCGCTGGAGAAAACGGTTCAGGAGCTCGGTGCTCAAGCTCTGCTGGCTGATGACAAGATCGCTAAAGTGTCGGTTGTGGGCGTGGGCATGCGCTCACATGCCGGCGTGGCTTCTCAAATGTTTAAAGCCTTGGCTGAAGTGGGCGTTAACATACAGATGATTAGCACCTCAGAAATTAAGATTTCGGTGATCATTGAAGAAAAGTTTCTCGAGTTGGCGGTGCGAACGTTACACTCGGCGTTTGATTTGGATGCTGATATTGAGCCCGTCGAGGGCTGAGAATGTCAGAACGGGCTTATCAGCCCATGCGCAACAAGGATGTGAGCGATGCTGATATTGACACGACGGGTCGGGGAGTCCCTGATCATTGGTGATAATGTCACCCTGACAGTTCTGGGTGTGAAGGGCAATCAAGTAAGAGTGGGTGTGGACGCACCCCGCGATGTGACGGTGCATCGTGAGGAGATTGCCCAGCGAGACGATACCAATAATGGCTCGTCAGCTAAAAAGCAGAGTGAAAACGACTAAGCTTCGGATTCAAGATTGCCGACGCCTGTGGTAGTCTGCGGGCCTTGCGAGACGCGCAGTGTCGAGTATCGCGCTCTCTGGGAGCGTCGAAGAGATTAAAGCGAATCTACGGATTTCGTTAACAGTTTGGAGAAGTGGCCGAGTGGCTGACCGAGCGGTCGAAGACCGCGGGAGATCGCCGGAGGCACGACGGCGACCTGGAGGGCGAGACGCGCAGCCTCGAGTAACGCGCTCCCCGGGAGCGTCGAAGAGATTAAAGCGGATCTACGGATTTCGTTAACAGTTTGGAGAAGTGGCCGAGTGGCTGAAGGCGCTCCCCTGCTAAGGGAGTATACGTTAATAGCGTATCGAGGGTTCGAATCCCTCCTTCTCCGCCATAAACGCCAGAGCCCGCCTAGTGCGGGCTTTGTCGTTTATGGAGGCAAGTGAGGTTTGATGAGAACCCTAGGTTGGACCAAATGCGACCACAGGAGCATTTGGCACCGAGCCGCGCGAGCGGCGAAGCCCGCAGGGCCAATACAGTCCAAAGGCTGTATTGGGTAATCAATCCTTCCCTCTCCGTCATCACACTTGACTGCCCCCCGGACCAACCCTCTGGCATCATGTACCCATGGCAGAATCCAACGTCCCCAATAATTTCAACAAGGCTCCGGCTACCGCTAGCCTAGTGCCGCGTTACATTCCGCACTTAAGAGACCCCGCCGTGCTCAACATGGGCTTGTCCCGTATGTCTCACTGGTTAGATGTAGAGACCGATCTGGCTCATTGGGCTAAACATAAACGAGCCTGTCGAGCGGCATGGGGTGAGCAGGTTTATCAGGTGCTGCCCGAGGCAATTGACGCGTCGGTAGAATTTGCCGAGCTCATAGCGACCCAATCCAATACAGCTATCAACCAAGAACAATTGTGTGAGTGTATTCCTGAACAGCGGTTATGGAAGGCGTCTTTGTCGGTGCCGGAGGATTTGGTTGTAATGCTGCCAGGCACACCAAGCTATCGCCTAATGGCGGCGAGTCTTTGCAGTCCTAGTCATTGGCGGTTGGAAGAGAAAATCGGCAAGCCGCTTCGCACTGTGCACGATCCCATACCCAATATTCATCTGGAGTTAAGTGATCGCATCGACCGTTTCTTCGATCATATGAAGCCTGATCACCCGGTTGAGCGTTTTAATTGGTCGGTGCAGCGGGGAGATGCCTTACATGCATTGCCTGTTCATGAGGAGCTCGATGAGCTAGCGGGTGACCAATTATTTTACCGTGTCGAGAGGCAAACCTTATTGCGTTTACCCCAGACGGGCGCCGTGGCATTCACCATTCGGATTTATCTTGACCCGCTAGAGTCCTTGTTGAATGTGCCCGGGGCCATGCCAGCTCTTTTTACGGCGATTGATAACACGCCGCCGCCGTTAGCACATTACAAAGGCTTTGATGTGATGGCGCCGCTACTGAAACGTTACCGATCTACAGTAAATTAACGCGCTTAATAATTTTAGAGGCGCTTCAGGTAGCAATGCCTGCACCGAGCCCCTGATTAATAACTATCCGCAATTTGGGTGCACGGAGGGTTCCGTTAACCTCGAACCTTGGCAGGGCGTGATTGTTCCGCTGACCTAGCCCAAGGACCGATTTGCTTGGGGATGCGGTCGCTATTCCTGACGGGTGGCCAGAGGCTGTCTTACAGGGTATAAAGCGGGCACATCGATTCCCGTTTGCCTATCAGATTTTGTTGTTGCCATGATTGATTCCGACACCCTCGCCCAAGCCATTGAACTCAATGTGACGGCCGCGCTTGCCGAAGACGTGGGCGAAGGTGATATTTCCGCGCAGTTGATTCCCGTTGAGCAGCAATCTCATGCACGGGTGATTTCTCGTGAGCACGCCACCGTGGCGGGTAAGCTTTGGGTTGATGCGGTGTTTGCTCGGCTAGATCCCAAAGTGGACGTGTACTGGCAAGTCGAGGAGGGTGCTCGCGTTGAGCCTAATCAATGCTTGTTTGAGTTGAAAGGATCGTCGCGCAGCTTACTCACCGGCGAGCGCAGTGCGCTTAATTTCCTGCAGCTGTTATCGGCTACGGCAACTGCCTGCCAGCGTCTGGCGGATCAGGTAGCGCACACCTCGGTGCGACTGCTGGATACCCGCAAGACTTTGCCCGGCTTACGTATTGCCCAAAAATATGCCGTCACCCAAGGTGGCTGCTTTAATCATCGAATTGGCCTGTACGATGCGTTTCTAATTAAAGAAAATCACATCATGGCCTGCGGTTCGATCACGCAGGCGGTGGTGGCAGCTCGCGACTTGAAGCCGGGTAAGCCAGTGGAGATTGAGGTGGAATCTTTAGTGGAATTGGATGAGGCGCTTGAGGCCGGTGCCGATATCATCATGCTCGATAACTTTAGTCTTGATGATATGCGAACCGCGGTGGGGTCCGCATCGGGTCGCGCCAAGTTGGAAGCGTCTGGGGGAATTACCGCTGATACGCTCATACCCATTGCAGAAACGGGTGTCGATTACATTTCCATTGGAGCCATTACCAAGGACGTCAAGGCGATCGATTTATCGATGCGTTTTAGCTAAAGCCTAGATCATCAATCTTGAGATCTAACCCGCGTAGGACTCCAGGACATCCTCGCTAAATATTGCGCAGAAATGGATGTTGTCTTAGGTGGCATTATTGTCACTGGCGCCAGCAAAGCTTGGGGTGCTGTGGCCTATTCGTAAGTAGGGGGGTCACTTAAGTCGAGGGTGGCTCTACGAAATCGATCCACCCCGTAAAAATCATCTTCTCGTGACTCTCTGACACAATGCCTCGGTGCATGTGGGTCATGTCGCTGGGCCAAATAATCAGATCGCCTTTTTTGCACTCAGTTACCACACCTTGGTGCGGGAATTCGGTGCCGCCGTTAGGGGTGTCAGTCAGGTAAAGCATCCACACTAAGGCGCGGCGAGCATACTCGATACGATCTCGCTCGCAATGAATAGCTGGGTAGCCACCGCCAGCGGGATACCATTGGATGTTGGCGAACTGCGAAAACCACAAGGCGCCCAGGCCGTTGGCGCCCATTGAGTAATAGTATTTGTCGAGATAATGCTTCACATGATCCATTAGCTGCTCAAACAGCGGATCAAAGTGGCCGTAGAATTTTATTGGGATGCTGATATCCAACGAGTCCTTCATGGACTTGTCCACCCGTGGGTTCTCCCCGAGGCGTCCTGGCTGAGCCTGCTCACGGTTTTGTTCAAAGAAATTAACCACATGGTCGCAGACGGTGTCGCTGACTTTGTAGGTTTCAATAAAGGTCGGTGTGGCCATAGGTAGAACAGAGAGGTTTCAGCGAAGGCTCCAGTATAGGGACTCCGATCTGCTTGTAAAAATGGATTTTCGCTTGCCCGATCAACGGCAAAGTAAAGTGAATAGGAAAGGGAGGCACAGTGGTGCGTAACGTTGAGGATCTATCAAATGTACGGCGGGGGGAGTCGAAAGAACTTGTCAGCGTGCTTTAGGTTGGCCATGCTTAGCCCATGAAATGGGACGAAATTGATCAGCAAGTCTGCTCGGTAGCCAGGGCGCTCTCTGTGGTGGGGGAGCGTTGGACGCTATTGATTATTCGCGATGCTTTTCGCGGTACGCGGCGCTTTGATGATTTTCAGCGCAACCTGGGGGTTACGCGTCACCGATTGGCTGAGCGCCTGAATCGATTGGTTGAGGATGGCGTATTGACCAAGGTGCCCTACAACCAGAAGCCCCTGCGTCACGAATACCGCCTAACCCGCAAAGGTCTGGCGCTTTACCCCATTTTACAGAGCCTGAGTCACTGGGGAGATCAGTGGTGTGACGATGGCGCCGGCCCGCCGCTACATTATTGGCATGCCCGCTGCGGTAAACGCGCCGATCCGGTGATCAGTTGCAGTGAATGCGGCGATCCCCTAAAACCCGAGGAGTTGTCCACGCGCCAAGGCGAGGTTTTGTCTGCCTACACCCGCAGCCTGCGCGAGACCGGCGAGACCATACCCGCGGATGCGGCCCTGCCGCTAGCAGCGGCCGAATTTAACGCTCACTATAAAAATACGTCTGAGGAAACCAACTCATGAATACCGCGGTTAATCAATTGGTGATGAACGCCCCCGACATTGACACCATGGGCCAGTCAGATCGTACACCTGAGGCCGAACAGTTATTTAGAAAGCAACGCTTGGCGGCTGCGCTGCGTATTTTTGGTCGCTTTGGTTTTGATGAGGGGGTAGCAGGCCACATTACGGTGCGAGACCCACTGGATCCTGAAACGTTTTGGGTAAACCCCATGGGGCGATCTTTCAAGCTTATGAAAGTGTCCGATTTGATTCGTGTTAGTCACGGTGGCGAAGTGGTAGAAGGTGAGGGTTTACTGAACGGCGCCGCTTTTACCATCCACAGTCATATCCATAAGGCGCGCCCAGAGGTAACTGCTGCGGCGCACGCGCACTCGTTATACGGCAAAGCGTGGTCTTCGCTGGGACGTTTACTTGACCCTATTACGCAGGATGCCTGTGCGTTCTTTGACGACCATGCACTGCTTGATGATTACACCGGTGTTGTTGTGGACATGGACGAGGGCGAGCGACTGGCCCAAGTCTTGGGACAGAAAAAAGCCATTATTCTGAAAAATCACGGTCACCTCACGGTGGGTCAGTCAGTGGAAGAGGCGTGCTGGTGGTATGCCACCTTTGAGCGTAGTGCGCAGGCGCAATTGCTTGCTGAGGCGGCCGGTACGCCACAGCCTATCCCACCAGAGATGGCGGCACATACCTGCAAGCAGGTGGGGTCAACCTTGGCGGGTTGGTTTAGCGGTCAGCCCCTGTTTGACGTGATCTTGTACGAACAGCCCGATCTGTTGGACTGAACGAGGGGGGTGTCGCTCTAGTTGACGGCACCTGCCGAGAGCACTCGTTGTCCATCACGGTGCCGAAAAGCCCACAGCAGTAAGGCGATGGTGCCTAATTGAATGAGCAGAAGCGGGCAGTGCATCCATACGACTTGTGTCACCTGCTCTTGAATCCCAAAACGCTGCTCTAGCAGTTCATAGATGCCCCAAGACAACGCCATACCCAATAAATAGCCTGCCTGCTTGGCCGCATCGAGGGTGGCGAGTTTTTTATGCTCCCCCAAAAGCAGCGTTTCACAACGAACCAAATAACTGCCAAAGGCGAAGGTGATCTGGTAGCCAATGTAGATAAACAATGCCAAGGGCGTTTCTACCGGGTAGATCAATACCCCGACGATGCCACTCAGAATGACCAGCTCAACCAAGAGCGATGCGCGATAAAACCAGTCGACTGTAAACAGACGTTGGTACTGACTGGCAATCACCAAGGTGGCTAATGCCAAGCCAATACCACCGGCTGAAAAGATTTTAGGCGACAGCGGTGTATATAAAATAAATACCGTGCCAATAGATAAGCCCAAGAAGACCGAATTTAAGGCTTTGTAGGCTATGAACTGCGTAACGTCGACGCCGGCGCGGCTGGATGCAGCGCTTGTATCCATATCAGTAGTCAACGCCGCGGCGGGCACGGATGCCCGCGCGGAAAGCGTGCTTGACGTCCTTCACGTCCGATACGGTGTCCATGACGTCGCGCAGCGCCGACCCACCACCGCGCCCGGTTACTACAACGCTTTGTTCTGGCGGGCGCTCAGTGAGGGCTTTGAGGACCCGCGCCTCATCAAGGTAGTCAAAAGACAGCATATAGGTGAGTTCATCAAGCACGACAAGGTCGATCGTCGAGTCGGCGAGTAGTTGCTCGGCAACCTGCCAGGTGCGCTCAGCGGCCTCAACATCGGCGCTGCGGTCCTGGGTATTCCACGTGAATCCCGTGCCCATTTGATAAAATGCGACATCTGGACGCTGCTCTTTCAGAAACAGTTCCTCTCCCGAGAGCTGCTCGCCTTTAATGAACTGCACCACCCCCACCTTGTGGCCATAGCCCAAGGCGCGCATAACCATGCCAAAGGCTGAGCTACTCTTCGCCTTGCCATCACCGGTTAGTAAAATGGCGACGCCGCGATCGATTTGAGCCGCCTCAATACTGGCGTCTACCGCGGCCTTTTGCTTTTCCATGGCCTTTTGGTGGCGGGTTTGGCGCTTGTCATCAGGTTCGCTCATGGCAGTGCTCACGGTGTTGATTAAAGTTGATAGTTAACGCCCAGAAACCAACGGCGACCGGCACCATAGTAGTCCCTGACCTGCTCGAAGTCCTCATTGGTGAGGTTCTCCAGGCGGGCGGTCAATGATAGCTGGGGATTGATTCGATACCGTGCTGACCAGTCCAGTAGCGTGTAGTTGTCCATGGGCGAGCCATAGGTGTCTACTAGATCACCGGCATGGCGCAGCGTCAGCGCGCTATCTAGCGAGCTGGCCTGCCAGCGCAGGCTTACCGCGGCCGATCGCTCTGGACGATAAGGGCGCTGCTTGCCTGCATGGTCCTCGGTTTGCATCCAGCTCAGGTTTGCTTGTACTTGCCAGTGCGCGCCCACTGGCGTCAGCACGGCGAGTTCAACGCCTTGAGACGTGGCCTCGCCCTGACGCTGCAGGTAGCCGGTATAGGCCATGAGGTCAAAATAGATTTCATCCTCAATACGCTGATCGAACCAGGTCACATCGATATAAC
>CAYPPU010000053.1:8833-11298 GCA_964412695.1 uncultured Alteromonadaceae bacterium
TCAAAATAGATTTCATCCTCAATACGCTGATCGAACCAGGTCACATCGATATAACGTTGGCCGTTACCCAGTTTGAGGCCAGCTTCCCAGCCCGCACTTTGCTCCTCAGCCAGCTCCGTGCTTACCGCAGCGCCGTAAGCGTAGGGGCCTGCGTTGTAGGCTATTTCATAGAGGCTGGGGGCGCGAAAGCCTGACCCGGCCGCGGCATGGACTTGTAACGGCAGCTCGCCCAAGCCATGGATGGCGCTTAAGCGCCAAGATTGGTGCTGGCCGAAGTCATCGTTGTCGTCATGGCGCAGTCCAGCGCTAACTGCACCGTTATCGAGTGTCAATTGATAGTCAGCGTAGACGCCCACTTGGCGGCGCTTTTTGCGCGCTCCGTCGTCCAGCAGTTCCTGTTCTAAGTAGTCAACACCCATGACTAGGCGTTGCTGATCAGTGAACCGAATTTGATTCAGCCAGCTAATCTCGCTGTTCTCACCTTCGGTGCTAAACGTTTCTAAACCCTCGGTGGCAAACCCCCGACGGATGATGTTGCTCTCGTAGCTAAGCGTTGATGACACTGTCTCGGTTGCCCAGGAGGCAAAGACACGCCACGCCTTTTGCTCAAAGTCATCGGTGCAATCATGACTGGTGGCCCAGGTGATGGCGTTATAACAGCCGTCATATTCGTTATCGCCCTCTATGCGGTGAGCGGTAGCGCCCAGCTGCCACTGGGTATTGAGTTGAGCGGTCACGGTGCCATGGATACTCTGGTTATCGTAGCCATCTCGATCAGCGCTCTGGTTATCCGATTTGCGGGCATTAAAGCCATCGGTACGAAGGTCGGTGATGCTCAGCGCACCGCTAAGCCAGTTATTACCCACCGCGGTATGTAAATGGGTTTGAGTAAACCCGTTGGCGCCGGTTTCTAAACCTAAAGCACCCTGTAAGCCCTCGTCGGGTTGGCGACTGGTGAGCGCAATTACTCCGCCGGCATCGGCGCCGTAGACTAGACCTTGAGGACCTCTGAGGATCTCGATCCGATCAAATCCAGCGGTCATTAACTGCTCAATGCGAGGGCCAATTTGGGGTGATGACGGATCGGCAATATCAATGCCATCTAGCAGGATGCGCGTCCGAAAACCCTCCTCGCCCCGAATCCGTACGTTGGCAGTTTTACCCAGCCCGCCATCGGTGGTCACAGATACGCCGGTTTGTACATCCAGTACATCAGCTAAACTACTGTAGCCAAGAAGATTTAAGGCCTCCCGATCCACCACGTCTACAGACAGTCCCACTAGGCTAGCGCGTGTTGGCACGCGATTAGCCACCACAACTGTCTCTTCAAGCGCTGACGACTCTAACGCCAGCAGCGAGCCGCTTGGGAGTAATAACAAAACCCCTAACAGGGCAGCAGGGCGATAACGGGACATGCTCAACTCCAGTGGTTGAGCGGAGGCATTGCCCATTAAGGCACAGGGGGGCCAAGCGTGGCGAGTCCACCTGACAGAGCCCTCCGCTCCGCGGTTAATCGGTCGTCAGGCAGGTATCGGGCTTAAGCACAAAGGCTGTTACCGTTGCGGGGGCAGCGCTGGAATCGCCAAAGCTCACCAGACTTCCCATTTAACCTGCCCAGGCATTACGCCTGCAGGCACCTGACGGCGAGCACTTTATGAGTTGGACAGAATCAGGTCAATCCCAATGAGTGATAACATTTCACCATGAAGACACCCTTTGAAGAGATAACGGGCGACGACCTAAGCCCGTGGCTAAGCTACATCACTACCCAGTTGGGCCGCTCGCCCAGAGGATTAAGCGCTGTAGCGGCTTTAGATGAGCATGGTCAGCCCGCGGTAATTCGCGTGGCTTCGGTGGTGGATAACAAGCCGTTTCCCACCCTGTATTGGTTGATTGACCCTGTGCTCAATTTAAAGCTGGATCGGCTGGAAGCCGCCGGTTGGATCGCGCGGCTGCAAGAAAAAGTTGATGCGGATGCCTCGTTGCGCCAAGACATGGCGACGGATCATATTAAGCACCGCCGGCGACGAGTACAGTTTTTGACGCCAGCGCAGCAGACCTTTTTGGAATCTCACGGTATGATCGCCGCGGTCTTGGAGCGAGGCATTGGCGGAATTGTGGACCCTGATCGCATTCGCTGCTTGCACACTTGGTACGGTGCACATTTGGTTGAATCGAATAGCATTGGCCGGCTGGTTGACGAACTGCTCTGCCAGCATGACCACAACGACACGTTAGTTTCTGGGGAGTAAGACAATGACGGTAACCACTGATGACACGCGCATTGCCGCGCTCAAGGAACTGCTGCCGCCCAGTGAGTTGTTGTCTGAATTGCCAATAAGCTCTGAGGTTGCTGACCACGTGAGCACCGCGCGCGATGCTATCCATCAGGTGCTTGTCGGCTCTGACGACCGGCTGGTGACCATTGTTGGCCCCTGCAGCATCCATGACCCCGAGGCGGCAAT
>CAYPPU010000054.1:0-10780 GCA_964412695.1 uncultured Alteromonadaceae bacterium
TGGCAGTGAGGGCGATACCGGTTACTACACCTTTGCCGAGTCGGTGATAGCGTGTACGTCTCAGTTCCCCGAATTTGGTGACGTGGTCAACTTGTTGGTAGAGGACACCCGCTCGCCAGAGAGTTGGGTCAATCGCTCTCTGGATTGTTCGGCTATTCGCCACCAATTTGGCATTCAACGACGGCACTGGCGCGAGTTTGTGGAGCGCGCCGTGCGTCGATACATAGAACTCTATTGTGCGGATAACAACGTATGACTGACATTGCCTGTGAAGCTCTGGGTATTACCGTATTGACCGTAAGCGATACGCGCACGCCAGAGACAGATACCTCTGGGGATTTCTTGGTCAATGCTGCTGAGTCGGCGGGCCATCGCATTGTGGAGCGAACCATTGTCAAAGACGATATTTATGCCATTCGTGCGGTCGTTTCCCAGTGGATCGCATCGCCGTCGGTAGAGGCGGTACTCATTACTGGCGGTACGGGATTCTCTGGGCGTGATTCCACACCCGAGGCGGTGGCGCCGCTATTTGATAAAGATATCCCTGGCTTCGGTGAAGTCTTTCGCCAGGTGTCTCACGAAGAAATTGGCTCCTCTACTGTGCAGTCGCGGGCGGTGGCTGGGTTTGCCAATCGCACCGTCATTTTCTGCATGCCGGGCTCGACCGGTGCCTGTCGCACGGCTTGGGACAGTGTCTTGTGTGAGCAGCTGGACAGCCGGCACAGGCCCTGCAACTTTGTCGGTGTGCTGCGCGGACACTAAGCCATGGCGCTAACACCCTTAGCTGAGGCGCTGGTGCAACTTTTTGAGTGGTTGCCTCCAGTCCCCTCGATCGAATACGTTGACCTGGGCGATGGCCTGGGTCGGGTCCTGGCCGAACCGGTGCAAGCCGATGTGGATGTGCCGTCTTTTGATAACAGTGCCATGGACGGTTACGCGGTGCGCGCGGCTGACCTCCCGGGAACGCTGACCGTTTCCCAGCGTATTCCCGCGGGCGCTCCAGCAGAGGCGTTGCAGCCCCGCACGGCAGCACGAATCTTCACCGGTGCCATGATGCCGCCGGGTGCCGATACCGTGGTGATGCAAGAAGATGCTCAACAAAACGGTAGCCAAGTGACTATCTTGGGTTGCGTCACCCAGGGACAGCATGTGCGCTACCGCGGTGCCGACATCACTGCGCACTCGGATGTTCTGCCTGTGGGTCAGTTGCTCACACCGCAAGATCTTGGGCTGGCCGCCTCTGTAGGGCTTCGCCAGTTACCGGTTTATCGGCGCCTCCGAGTCGCGATCATGACCAGCGGTGATGAGCTGGTGGAGCCGGGGAGCCCCCTCAAAGCCTGGCAGATCTACAACAGTAATAGCCCCCAACTCGCGGCCCAATTGGCGCTTTTGGGGGTCGAGGTTCTCAATCATGGCGCGCTGCCTGATGACCCAGAGGTCATTGGTGCCGCTTTAGAACGAGCAGCTGCAGCGGCTGACTGCCTGATTACCTGTGGCGGTGTTTCCGTGGGGGAAGAGGACCATGTGCGCGGGCAAATCGAAGCGCGGGGGGAGCTGAAGCTTTGGAAGTTAGCCATTAAGCCGGGCAAGCCGTTGGCCTTTGGTCAGGTCTGTGGCCGTCCGGTGTTCGGACTGCCAGGCAATCCGGTATCGGCCTGGGCGACCTTTGGCTTGGTGGTAAAGCCTTGGTTGCTTCGGGCCCAAGGCGCGCACAATGCGGGGCCGCGCAGGTTAACGGCGGAGGCGGGCTTTGCCGTGTCTAAACCCGGTACGCGCGAGGAATACTTGCGCGTCAGCGTAACGGAGCAGGGACGGCTTCGTGCAGAGCTCTGCGGGGATCAAAGCAGCGGTGTCTTGAGCAGCGTAAGTCGCGCCAACGCGCTGGCGATAGTACCTGTTGGCGCGACCTTTGAACCGGGTGACCCCATAGAGGTGATTCTCATGGGAGACTTCCTCACCGCCTGGTGATGGCTGTCAACGAAGCCCCGAGGGCCTAACGTCAGTCGGTAAAGCGCTGGAATACCAGTGTGGCGTTGGTGCCGCCAAAACCAAAGCTGTTGGACATAACCCGGGTCAGCCCGGCGTTTTCCAGTTTCTCTCGGGCGATACGCATGCCTTGGGCACCTTCATCGAGGTTTTCGATATTGGCAGATGCGGCCACGAAGTCTTCCTGGAGCATAAGAAGCGAGTAAATCGCCTCCTGCACGCCCGCGGCGCCCAGCGAGTGACCGCTCAGTGACTTGGTCGATCCCACCCAGGGTCCGTCACCGCTATCGCCGAAGACGGCTTTGACCGCATTGAGTTCTTGGATGTCCCCTGCCGGCGTACTGGTGCCATGCGCGTTGATGTAATCAATGTTACCCTCAACCGTCGCTAGGGCTTGTTGCATACAGCGCACGGCACCCTCGCCCGAGGGAGCTACCATGTCGTAGCCGTCACTGGTGGCGCCGTAACCTACGATTTCGGCGTAAATCTTGGCACTGCGCGCCTGCGCGTGCTCCAGTGACTCCAGCACCACCATGCCACCACCACCGGCAATCACGAACCCGTCGCGGTCGGCGTCGTAGGCACGGGAGGCGCATTCGGGTCGGTCATTGTATTGGGTGGACAGTGCGCCCATGGCGTCAAATAGCGAGCTGAGGGTCCAATCAAGTTCCTCACCGCCGCCGGCAAAAACCACGTCTTGCTTGCCAAGTTGTATTTGTTCCATGGCGTTGCCAATGCAGTGGGCACTGGTCGAGCAAGCAGAGGATATGGAGTAGTTAACCCCTTTGATCTTGAACGGTGTCGCCAGGCAGGCCGACACGGTGCTGCCCATGGTCTGGGTTACCCGGTAAGGACCCACGCGCCGCAGACCCTTGCTGCGTAGAATATCGGCGGCTTCTACTTGGCTGGCGGAGGAGGCACCACCCGAACCGGCGATGATGCCCGTGCGGGGGTTGGAAACTTGTTCCTCTGTCAGCCCGGCATCGGCAATGGCCTGCTGCATTGAAAGGTAGGCGTAGCCCGCCGCATCACCCATGAAACGCCATTGTTTGCGGTCGATGTGTTCCCCAAGATCAATATCCGGCTTGCCGGCTATGTGTGATCGCATACCACTGTCGATGTGGGGTTGGTAAATACTGATACCCGAACGTCCCTCTCGCAGCGATTGGGTAACAGCCTCGGCATCGGTACCTAGGCAGGACACGATACCTAAGCCGGTAATAACGACACGGCGACTCATTAGAAATTATCCGTTGATTGAAATAGACCGACGCGAAGATCGCTGGCTGTGTAAATGACTTTGCCATCCACCGCGACACTACCGTCGGCAATACCCATGACCAGCTTGCGCTCGATTACCCGCTTCATTTGAATGTGGTAGGAGACTTGCTTGTGTTTGGGTAAAATCTGTCCGGTGAACTTGACTTCACCCGAGCCCAGGGCGCGTCCTTTACCCGGATTGCCACGCCAGCCCAGAAAGAAACCCACCAACTGCCACATGGCGTCTAAGCCTAGGCAGCCAGGCATAACCGGATCGCCGGGGAAGTGGCAGGCGAAAAACCACAAATCTGGATTAATATCGAGTTCTGCGCGGATTTCGCCTTTGCCGAACTCGCCGCCATCGCTATTAATTTCAATGATGCGATCCAGCATGAGCATGTTGTCTACCGGCAGCTGTGCATTGCCGGGTCCAAACAGATTGCCCATACCGCAGGCCACCAGTTCGTCCTTGGAATAGGCGGATTTACCAACAAAAGGGGTCGTCATAGGGTTTCCAGTCCCGTGGGTATTGCGGTAGGGGTTTGTTGCCGCTACCTCGTGCTGACTTGCCTGCGCTTATCTTTGGGGCGCCCAATCGGCGCAGCGCCAAGTAAACGCTAATTGTAATTGTTGTCTTGAACATGTCCAGCATGAAACCCAAGCCTCCAGCCGAGCGCTTTCAAGCACTTTGGATGAATTTAGGGTGTGGCCTGGGGTATCATGCGCCCGCACTTAGCTATCTGGATCTTATCTGTGCTTGTCCCTGTTATTCTGTCAGGTGGCGTCGGTAGCCGGCTCTGGCCGGTATCTCGAGAGGGCCGACCCAAGCAATTTCTGCCTTTAGGTGGTGAGCATTCGATGCTCCAATCCACGTGTTTGCGCACCCATGGGCTGCAAGCCCAAGCGCCGATTGTGGTTTGCAATGAAGCGCATCGTTTTATGGTGGCAGAGCAGTTAAGAGAAATCGGCAGCACGGCTTCGGCGCTCATTTTGGAACCCGAGGGTCGCAATACGGCGCCAGCGATCGCCCTGGCTGCACACGCCGCCCTGGCCCAGGATCCCAAGGCGGTTCTGTTAGTATTGCCCGCTGACCATCATGTGGCGCGCCCGGCTGAGTTTGTCGCCAAAGTGGCGTCTGCAATGCCTATTGCCGAATCGGGGTCTCTGGTGACCTTTGGTGTGGTACCGGAGCGACCTGAGACAGGCTATGGCTACATTCGCTGTGGTGACGAGCTTGAGCCCGGTATCAGTGTTTTGGCGGAATTTGTTGAGAAACCCGATATCGAGACCGCCCAGGGCTATGTGGCGTCAGGGAACTTTCTTTGGAATAGCGGTATGTTTTTGTTCCGTGCAGATCGTTATTTAGCGACCCTCAATCAGTTTCAGCCTGAGATGGCACGCCAGTGTCAGTTGGCTATGGCCTCGGCGGAACCCGACAGGGATTTTCTCAGGCCGCATGCCGAGGCCTTCGCGGCCTGTCCGTCCGACAGCATCGATTACGCCGTCATGGAACATACCGACGCCGGTGCCGTGGTGGCCCTCGATTGCGGTTGGAGCGATGTGGGCGCTTGGTCAGCGCTCTGGGACATTGGTTCGCCGGATGCCGCCGGTAATGTGCTTGAGGGCGACGTTTTAGCCGAGGATACGCGCAACAGTTATGTGCGCAGCGAGTCGCGCTTGGTCACTACCACCGGGGTTGAGGATCTGGTGGTCGTTGAAACCGCCGACGCCGTGTTGATTGCGGGGCGTGATCGTGTGCAGGGCGTCAAGTCGCTGGTGACAGCGCTGAAAGCAGCTAACCGCAGTGAAGCCGATGTGCACGCCAAGGTTTTTCGGCCATGGGGTTCCTACGAATCCTTGATCATTAGTGAGCGCTTTCAGGTCAAATTGATTGTGGTCAATCCCGGCCAGCAGCTTTCGCTGCAAAAACATTTCCACCGTGCCGAGCACTGGATTGTGGTTTCCGGTGTTGCCGAGGTAACCCGTGAAGATGAGGTCTTTGATCTGTCGGAAGATCAATCCACGTATATTCCCCAGGGAGCGCGACATCGCTTGGCAAATCGCACCGATACCCCGGTTGAACTGATCGAAGTGCAATCAGGCAGTTATCTCGGGGAGGACGATATCGTGCGCTTTGAAGACGATTACGGCCGTTAACGGCCAGTAGGAGCCTTTCATGATCCGAAAATGTTTATTCCCAGTGGCGGGTTACGGTACCCGCTTCTTACCTGCCACCAAAAGTATGCCCAAAGAAATGCTGCCCGTGGTCAATAAGCCGCTGGTGCAATACGGCGTTGAAGAGGCACTGGAGGCGGGCATGAGCAATTGCGCACTGGTCACGGGCCGCGGTAAGCGCGCGATTGCCGATCACTTCGATATCTCTTACGAACTGGAGCATCAAATCGCCGGTACGGACAAAGAGGGGATGCTGGCGGGTATTCGCGGCGTCATCGACAACGGCGTCTTTACCATGGTGCGCCAGCGCGAAATGAAGGGGCTGGGCCATGCGGTGCTTACGGGTGAGCCCTTGATCGGTCATGAGCCTTTTGGTGTCGTCCTGTCAGATGACTTGTGCCTGAATCTTGGCGGCGAGGGTGTGTTGTCACAAATGGCGGCCCTGTACCGCGAGCATCAGTGTTCGATTGTGGCGGTGCAGGAAGTGCCGCTGTCTGAAGTACACCGCTACGGTGTCGTGGCGGGAGCGCGCATCGACGAGCAACTGATGCGGGTCGAGCGCATGGTAGAAAAGCCTCCCCAAGATCAGGCGCCATCAAATCTGGCAGTCATTGGTCGCTATATTTTAACGCCCGATATTTTCGAAATCCTGCGCGACTTGCCCCCGGGGCTGGGCGGTGAAATTCAGCTGACCGATGCGCTGCAAATTCAAGCCGAAGCGGGTGGCGTCTTGGCCTATGCTTTCGAAGGTCGTCGATTTGACTGCGGCAGTGTGCCTGGCTTTGTTGAAGCCACAAATTTTGTTTACGAAAACGTTTACAGCTAGAGGAAGTGCAGGTGCAGCTCAGTTGTTTCAAAGCCTACGATGTGCGCGGGCGCGTGCCGGATGAGCTCAACGAGGACATTGCCGGTCGTATTGGCCGAGCCTATGCCACTGTCATTGAGCCTGGCTCGGTCGTGGTGGGGCACGACATTCGCCTCACTAGCGAGGCCATGAAAGCGGCGCTGGTGGAAGGATTGCGTGAGCAGGGGGTCAATGTCCTCGACATTGGGCTGTGCGGAACGGAAGAGATCTATTTCGCCACCAAGCATCTGGGTGTGGGCGGTGGCATTGTGGTGACCGCCAGCCACAATCCCAAGGATTACAACGGCATGAAGTTCGTGCGTGAAGGCTCGCGTCCGATTTCGGGTGACTCAGGGCTTGCCGATATTCGCCGTCTCGCTGAGGAAAATGTCTTTCAGGCGGCTCCCGAGCAGGGCAGTTACGAGCGAGTTAATACCACTGACGCCTATGTGGCCCACCTCCTTGGCTATGTTGATGTCGCCCAACTCAAACCTCTGCATATCGTGTGTAATGCGGGTAACGGCGGCGCTGGTCGAGTCATTGATGCCCTCGAGCCGCATTTGCCATTACGTTTCACCAAGGTTCATCACGAGGCCGATGGCCACTTCCCCAACGGTGTACCGAATCCGCTTCTGGTTGAAAATCGCGAAGCCACGGCGGCTGTGGTGCGGGAACAGGGCGCCGATTTGGGAATTGCGTGGGACGGTGACTTTGATCGCTGCTTTTTCTTCGACAGCGACGGTAATTTTATCGAGGGCTACTACATAGTGGGCTTGTTGGCAGATGCCTTTCTCACCAAGACGGGTCCCCAGCGCATCGTGCATGACCCGCGACTGACCTGGAACACACAAGCCATTGTGAGTGAGGCGGGCGGTGAGCCCGTGGCGAGTCGCACAGGTCATGCGTTTATCAAGGAACGTATGCGCGAAGTCGATGCCATTTATGGCGGTGAAATGAGCGCTCACCATTATTTCCGCGATTTCGCCTACTGCGACAGTGGCATGATCCCGTGGCTTTTGGTGGCCGATTTGATGTCGCGCCGGGGCTTGTCCTTGGCTGACATGGTGGCTGAGCGTGAGCGGGCGTTTCCCTGTTCGGGTGAAATCAATCGAACGGTTGCCGATCCCGCGGCCTTGATTGCCCAGATTGAAACCACCTATGGTCCGGGTGCTGAGCAGGTCGAACATCTCGATGGCTTGAGTGTGGCCTATGCCGACTGGCGTTTTAATCTGCGGATGTCGAATACCGAGCCGGTGGTACGCTTAAATGTCGAATCCCGCGGCGATGCGGCACTGATGCAGCTAAAGACTGAAGAGTTACTGGCCCAGATTGATCAGCACTGATTGCGTGCACGCCAAGCGCGTGCGGCCGCGGCGGTTGATGCATCCAATTGTTCCAGGCCTTCTCCGCTCTCTAAGCACTCCCCAACCTGCCGACCGATCTCCTTGCCCAGTTCCACACCCCATTGATCGAAAGCGTTGATGCCGAGCAGCCGACTCAAGAAAAAGGTCTTGTGTTCATAGGCGGCAATTAAGGCACCCAAGTGCCATGGATTCACCTGCTCAAACAGGAGCAGTGAGTGGGGGTGGTTTCCCGGCATTTCCAAATGGGGTGCCAGCGCTGGGTCTTGTTGTCGCCGATGGCACAGCGCTTCGGCCTCGGCGGAGCTGCGCCCGATCATGAGCGCTCGACTTTGAGCTAGTGCGTTGGCCGCGAGTTTTCGATGAGCGTCCGGATCTACGTCGCCATTGGTCAGCGGCAGCAGAATATCCGCACTGAAGGCGCGGGTGCCCTGATGCAGCAGTTGATAATAGCTGTGCTGTCCGATGGTGCCAGCTGAACCCCACAGCAGCGGCGCACTCTGCTCGGACAGGGCATTCCCTTGCAAATCAACGCGCTTGCCATTGCTTTCCATGGTCAGCTGCTGCAGAAAATCCGGCAGCGCCACCAGGCGTTGGCTATAGGGCAGTACCACGTGGCTGTCGGTTTGCAAAAAGCGCGTATTCCAATATTCGAGCAGTGCCATCATGAGCGGGAGGTTGTTGGCGCCCTGGCTATCGCGGGTGTGGATATCCAGCGCATGGGCGCCGTCGAGTAGCTGACGGAAGGCTTCCCAGCCTTGGTTTAGGGCGATTGATAAACCAATGGCTGACCACAGCGAATACCGCCCGCCAACCCAGTCCCACAGCGGATAGCAGCCCTCACGGCCGATGCCAAACTCCACGGCCCGTTCAACTCGACTGGTAACGGCAACCATGTGCTTAGCAATATCGCTGCCTTGGGCCCCTGCTGCTGTTAGCCAGGCCCGCGCTCGGGTGGCGTTGCTGAGAGTCTCTTCGGTGGCAAAGGTCTTGGAGCAAATGACAAACAAGGTGGTGGCCGGATCAAGGGGTGCCAGCACCTCATCAAGATCCTGGGGATCGACATTGGCCACAAAATGGGCGCGCATCGGCGCATCGGGGCGGGTTAGCGCCTGACAGACCATGCGCGGTCCTAGGTCCGAACCGCCAATACCGATGTTGACGACATCGGTGAGCGGAGTATCGGTAAATCCGCGGTGCTCGCCGCTGTGAACACCCTCGACCAGACGGCGCATAGCCGTCAGGGTGTTTTCGACGTCGCTGTACAGTTGGGGGAGCGCCTCTGCAGACGTACCGCGCAGTAGCGTATGCAGTACCGCCCGTTGTTCGGTGGTGTTGAGCTCCACACCACCAATGAGTTGCTCATAGGCACTCGCGAGATCGGCGGAATGCGCCAGCGCCAACAGCGTCTTCAAGGCGGTGCTATCGAGCTGCTGTTTACTAAAATCCAGATCCAGACCCGCCGCCTGGCAACGCAACGTGTGAGCGCGGGTACTGTCGGCGGCAAACAGTGCCTCGACCGATTGATTTTTCAGTAACGAGGCTTGCTTTTCCAAGCGCGCGTCAAAGTTAGCGTCGCTGCTCACTCAGTGCTCCCGGTTGACAGCCAGCGTGGCTAATTGCTGCAGTGCGGTCAGTGCCGGGCTATCAGCCAGGCCGTCTAGGCCGGCGAGGGCGGCTGTTTGATAATTCAGAGCGCAGGCCTTGGTGTAGTCAATGCCCCCCGCGGATTTGACGGCGGCGACAACGGCATCTAAGTGGCGATCACTCTTCTCGACAATGGCGTCGGTGATCAATTGTCGCTCGCTATCACTACCGTGATGCATGACATAGATCAAAGGGAGTGTGGGTTTGCCCTCAATGAGATCGGCGCCTACCTGCTTGCCGGTCTGCTCAGGGTCGCCGGCGTAATCGAGGACGTCGTCAATCATCTGAAAGGCAACCCCCAGTTTGACGCCGTACTTATAGAGCCCGTTTTGTAGTGGCTCGGGCATGTCTCTGAGAAGCGCGGGTCCGCGACAGGCAGCGCCGAACAATACTGCGGTTTTCCGTTCAATGACGTCGAGGTACTGCTGCTCGGTAATATTCGGGTCGCCGGCGCGTACTAATTGCAAAACCTCGCCCTCGGCAATGGCGTTGGTGGTATCGGCCATGTGACTCAACAGCCCGAGATGATCCAAACTGACCATCAGTTGGAAAGCGCGGGTGTAAATAAAGTCCCCCACCAAGACGCTGGGGGCGTTGCCGAATTTTTCATTGGCGGTAGGTAGCCCGCGGCGCAGGGTAGAGATATCAACCACATCGTCGTGTAGAAGCGTGGCCGTGTGGATGAACTCGACTACTGCGGCGAAGGTGACATCGCGGTCATCGACACCACCCAGTGCGGCACCAGCTAATAGCGCCAATAGCGGTCGCAGGCGTTTACCGCCTGATGCAACAATGTAATGGCCGATATTTTCGACCATATCGACGTCGGAATTGAGCTGTTTGACGATCAGGTCATTGACCTGATCGAAGGGCTCCGCCACACAGGCACGGATACTGTCAATCACTGGGGGGGAATCTCCTTTGGTGACGGGATTATATGCAGCCTTGGCGGGGCTGTCACCGATGTGACTATTGACATTGATGGCGGCCTTTCGGGGCTTGCGTTGACCCCTGACAACCCCTAAAATCCGCGCCCTTGCTAAAGGTTCCTCCCTGTCGAGTGCCTTTGCTTTAGTGCCTGAGCTCTGCCCCGCACCCACTGGTGTGGTTTGAAATTTGCGAGCAGGCTAACTGATCGGAGAAAAATGATGTACGCAGTGATTGAGAGCGGTGGCAAGCAACACCGTGTCGTAGAGGGCGAGTTGCTCAAGCTCGAGAAGTTGGACGCCGCGACCGGCGATGCCATTGAGTTTGATCGCGTGTTGATGGTCGGCGAAGGTGCAGACGTCAAAATTGGCGCCCCGACGGTTGACGGCGGCAAAGTGACCGCTGAAGTGGTTGCCCATGGTCGTCATGAAAAGATTCGAATTGTGAAATTCAATCGCCGCAAGCACTACCGTAACGAGACCGGCCACCGCCAGTGGTACACAGAAGTTAAAATCACCGGTATTCAAGGCTGATAGGAGAGAACCATGGCTCATAAAAAAGCAGGCGGCAGTACCCGTAA
>CAYPPU010000055.1:0-2054 GCA_964412695.1 uncultured Alteromonadaceae bacterium
GGCTGGGTAGATGCAATAACCACAATTGCTGATCACTAGGGGCATCACGTCCCACTAGATGACGCACATCCTCAATCTCAACGTAGCCCGAAGCGGTCACGTATCGCGGCATGCGATCGCGCTTTGGCGCCGGGTTATCGGTAGGCGTCACGGTAACGAGCAACCATTCACCATCAGCCGAAAGCGCGCTTTCTACCGGTTTGAAATCGGCACCTAGATACCATGGCGCAGCGCCCAAGTTGGGTGCCTGCTGCACCAGCTCAATTTGTTCATCGAACCCCGCAGCCTCGCGCTGACGCATCCGATCCAGCGTTTGAAACAACCGTGCCTGATCCTTAGACATGGCATCGTCGGCGATTTCATAAGGGGATGCTTCAAAGCGCAGCGCGGTGATCGGATAGGCGCTTTGCGATCCTCGGGTCGCCACCGCCCACCACTGATCTTGATAGTGGAAATACGCTAGCTCGCCGTCGGGATCAAAAATGGGTTGCGTAGGTGCTGCTTCGCCAGTGAAAAGCGTTCGCAATGCGGGATCTGCATCTACCTGCATTAGTAGCCGATTGCCGGATACTGTCAGAACCTTAGTGCGGTCGCGGTTGTAGACCGGGTCGGATCCACCTACCGAGGTCAGCGCTAACCCGGTCAGCACTTCCTCGCCACTGGCGGTCGCATGCACGACATCGCGCTGATCTGAACCGGCACGTTTTACCTTGTAGTAGTAACCCTCATCCGAGCTATCCCACCAAATTGATTCGACCGGTGGGCCTATCCAATCCGGATCGGCCATGATGGTCTTTAAATCGGGTCCTGCAAAGCTGCTACTAACCGCTAGCAGCAGCAAGCTGATCCAAGCTCTACGCATAAATTTCATCGATTCAAGATACGAAGCCCAGCATCACACCCGCGATCTTGCGCTTTTGGATTTCCTCGGCACCTTCGGTAATGCGGTAGCGGCGATGATGTCGGTAGATGTGCTCAAAGGGTTTGTGCCGCGAATAGCCAATACCGCCGTGGAACTGCATGGCGGTATCCGCTGCCTCACAAACCAGCCGGTTAGCACGGTAATTGCACATAGATACTTTGTCGGTCAGACGCTTTGCCACTTCAGGTTTGGGCATACCGTCCATCTGTGCGGCCGTACGGTAAATCAGCAAGCGCAGCATTTCGGCTTCGGTCTGCAACTCTACCAAAGGAAACTGGATGCCCTGATTGCTAGACAATGGTTTGCCAAATGGTTTGCGCGCTTTGGAATAAGCCAGGGTTTCGTTTATGCAGTACTGGGCTGCGCCCAATGACGACGCTGCCTGCCGGATCCGGCTCTCGTGAACAAAATGCATGGCGCATCGCAAACCTTGATCAACATCGCCCATAACATCGCTATCGGGCACAAAGACATTAGTGAGCGTGCACTTTGGGTGATCTGTGGGCATATTTAATGTCCACAGATAGTCACCAATTTCGAAACCCTCAGCGTCAGTGGGCACAACAAAACAGCCAATGCCTGTGGGCTTACCGTCATCACCCGAGTGACGCGCGAAAATCAAAATGTGACTGGCGACGTGCAAGCCGGTACTCCACATCTTCTCACCGTTGATCAACCAACCCGTTACGCCGTCGCGTTCAGTGCGAACCGCGCGGGTTTCCATCCAGGTGGCATCCGAACCGTGGGCCTCTTCGGTGAGACCAAATGACCATCCTGCCTCACCGCTTAACAGCGGTTCCATCCAGCGCGCGCGCTGCTCCTCAGTACCAAAGTCACGCAGCAACAAGGGCGTCATCAGGTTACCCACCACCGAGCTTTCATTTTGCAGATCGTTGTGCAAGCCCAAGCCCTTGGCTGCAAGGTGCTCACGAATGCGCGCCATGGCTAAATTACTACCGCCCTGCCCCCCAAACTCCTCGGGTAGTGCGAAGCGATAATGCCCGGCCGCATCAGCACGTCGACGCATCTCGCGCAATAAGTCCTCCCAATCCTCACGCGGCAAACCACCCCGGTCCCAGTCAGTGCGGGCATACTCACGCCGATGATCAAAAAACCGCTCGTTATCGTCGGC
>CAYPPU010000055.1:2154-10155 GCA_964412695.1 uncultured Alteromonadaceae bacterium
ACAGACTTGTAGCCTGCCAGCAAGTCCGCATATTGCCCAAAACCACCCACGGGGTGATCGAGTTGCCCAAAGCGCCATACGGGGGTGCACAAATAACCCAAATCGGCGGCGGGGTAGCCGCAGTGGGCCAACTCCCAGTCCAACACGCCGGAAAGACCTTGCGCGTCCACCAAAATATTGCCGGTACGAAAATCGCCGTGCAGTAACACCATGCCCTCTGGGTCCGGCGCGTGGTCGATCAGCCAATTCAGCCCCAGCTGCAGGGCCGGCGATAAATGCCCTGCGTCGGTGAGGGTTTTTTGTATCTCAGCAAAGCGCGCCTCAAGGGGTAAGCGACTGACCGCATCGGGAAGCTTCGCGGTATCAATGGTGTGCACACGAGCCAGTGACGCACCGCATTGGTGGGCCAGCTGTTCGCGCGCCTCGGCATAATCCGGCGATGACAGCCAACGCAGCGGCAAGGCCTCGCCGGGCAGCCGCTCCATGACGTAGCTTTCACCCAAGGCGTGGTGTTGATCAAAGCCTACTACCACTTCAGGCGCCTGCACCCCGGCATCGTGCGCCAATCGCAATACCTGCGCCTCAACGCCCAACGCCAAACCTAATTCATCAACGGCTCCCGCGGCAGCAGACTCTTCCTCAGAAAACGGACGGCGCCGCAAAATAAGTGGACTATCGCCCCAATCAAAAGTCCAGGTCTCGTTATTGGCGCCGCTCGATAATCGCCGCAACCCCGACAACGGGCCCGCTGAGTCCTGCACCGAGCGCAATTCAGCCTCGAGTATGCTCGCCACATCTTCGGTGGTCAGCGCCATCTCTTTACCCCCAAACCACTCACAAGCGTTCTCTCTTTATCGATTACGGTGTTTCGATGGTGAACTTGAGCCCTGCATGGGCCTGCAATCGGTCAATTAACGCCTCACCCATAGCCGCCGCAGGTGTCCATACACCGCCCGAGGCTAGGTTGGGATTGTGTAGTAGACACAGCGCCGATTCCGCCAGCATTTTTGACGTCGAACCGTAACCGGGATCACGATCACCGGAGACACTAGAAATCAATTGCTCACCGCCCGCCGATAATCCAACAAACACTGCTTCGTAATTGCCGGCTTCACGCTCCTCGCGGGTGGGACCTTCCCCGGGTTGCAACGTATTTTTCTCAAAGGAGTCGTCCTTGGCCACAAACTCGGCCATTGCCTTACCATCATCACCATCACCCGTGAGGAGCATCTCGTCGTAACAAAAATTCTCGCCGTACTGATGGCCCAACAGATAATTAGAACGATGAATATTCTTGGTGTTAATCACGGCCATAATGAAGGGGGCCGACCAACTCGCTAATTCGTCGTCGTACTGGGGCGCGTCGCCACGGGGCTGATCGGGTCCCTGGAACCCCTCGCACAATGAAAATGGATTGACCATGACTTGGATCAACTCTGGTCGCTGCCCCACCGCTGCCAGCGTGGCTCGCAGCGACGCGACAGTACCGCCCGAAAAACTGCCATTCATGGCACGCACGCGGCCCTTGATCGTAGCCAAGGGCGCACCTGTCTTCGCGATAGCGTGCTGCTGTAACTGAAAGACGCCCAGGTCGAAGGGAATTGAGTCAAAGCCGCAGGAGTGTACGATGCGTGCCCCCGAGGCTTTTGCGGACTGGCTGACTTCAGCAATAGTCTGGTGCATCCAGGTGGGCTCACCGCTCAGATCTACATAATCAGTGCCGTGTTGCGCACACTGGCGAACCAACTCATCGCCGTAGAGCTGGTAAGGACCCACCGTAGTGATCACCACTTTGGTCCGCTGCACCATGCTGGCAATCGATTCCGGACGATCGCTGTCGGCCTCGATCAGTGCAATGCTGTCAGGGATAGCCATTTCCGCGCGCACCGCTGCCAGCTTTTCTGCAGAGCGCCCGGCCATTGCCCAAGACAACGATTCGGTAGCGTACTCTTGCGACAAATACTCAGCCACCAAGCGCCCGGTGTAACCCGACGCGCCATAGACCACCACATCAAATTCTCTATTACTCATTATTAGCCTCTAAAAATCGCCTATACCGCTGTACTAAGTGGTCGTCAGCGAGGGATCATAGAGCGCATCTACATGAGAAGCGAAAAAACCATGCTGAAACGTCACGCACCTGCGACAGAACGTAATCGGGCGCCCATTCTAACCGTTCTAGAGGCAGAATTACCCGCCGAAGGTACGGTAATTGAAATCGCCAGCGGCACCGGTGAACACGCGGCATATTTTGCTCCCCGATTACCTGGCCGAGCGTGGCAGCCTACTGATCTCGACGCCGAGAACCTAGCCTCCATTAACGCGTGGCGCGAGGAAACCCAATGCCCGCAACTGTTATCCGCCCAGGTTTTAGATGCCAGCGATACGCAATGGCCCGAACACCTGCCCGCATTTGACTCGCCGGTCAGTGCCATTGTCTGCATTAATATGATTCACATCTCCCCCTGGACCAGTTGCGAGGGGCTATTAGCCGGCGCCGAGCAACTGCTGCCCAACGGGGGCGTGTTGTATCTCTACGGACCCTTTATGCGCGGCGGTGAGCATACGGCGCCCTCAAACGCGGCCTTTGATCAGCAGCTAAAACAGCGCAACCCCCAATGGGGACTGCGCAATCTTGAGAGCGTGTTGGCACTTGCCGGGGCCCATCAGTTGGAATGCCGACGGGTGGTTGAGATGCCAGCAAACAACTTATCCGTCGTTTTAGAAAAACGCGCACGGTCAAACGACTAGCGCTGAACCTCGACCTCGGCCACTACGGTACCCGAGATCCAACGACGCAAGCCAATACGCACCACACGCTCTAGGGCATAGGCATCAACATCACCCTCGGCAGCGGTCGAGGCTGACTCACCCATAGCCGTCACTTGCAGGCGATCGGGTGCTATGCCTGCCGCCGCCAAGACGGCAGATACTTGCTCCGCCCGCGCCAAGGATAGGGCCAAATTCGACTCGGCATCGCCTCGAGGATCGGCATAGCCCTCAATCATCACAGCGAGATCGGCGTTGTCAGTGAGAAAGTCAGCCAGCAACGCCAGACGGGCTCGCCCTTGCTCGGTCAAATCACTGTCCCCTGTACGAAATAGCATCTCCAACTGCAATTGCTCCAACGCCATGCGCGCATATCGCTGTTGCTGGGCTTCAGCCAGTGCCAGAGCTTGGTGGGCTTTAACTAATTGCGCCTCAGCCTGTGCCAGGGCGCTCTGGCTCTGCTCAAGCTCCGAGCGAGCGCTCACCAGTTGATCAGCTCCCTCTACCTGCTCCGTGAACCACGTGCTCGCCAGCACGCCCACCACAAAGCCCACAGGACCGGCTGCCGCGGTAGCCGTGGCAATCGTGCCTATGGCCGCCACTTCCTGTTTAAGCTGGGTCTCCATGGACCAAGCGCTGGGGGCGGCAAGCGCACTGAGTAGCGCGCCCGACAACAGAACCGGCTTAAAAACGCTTTCTTTAGCACGACCTAAATTAAACATCACAACACTCCTTTATAAAGACCCATTGATGGGTAGAGTGTCTATTGCAGCGCATAAAACTGGCATCTCGGGCCCAACTTCGTGCAATCTTGACGCTCAATTGTGATGAATTCTGTCGGGGCCCATGGGCGCACGAAAAATCATACACGTCGACGCCGACTGCTTTTATGCCGCTGTGGAGATGCGCGACCATCCCGAGTGGCGGGATATTCCCTTGGCTGTTGGTGGTAACGCCCAACGCCGTGGGGTGTTAACCACCTGCAACTACCCCGCCCGGGCCTTTGGCATTCACTCGGCTATGCCCACGGCACAAGCGCTAAAACGCTGCCCCGATCTGGTGGTGATTCCTCCCAATTTCTCGCTCTACAAAGACGTCTCACGTGCCATGCACGATATTTTTCAGCATTACACCTCGCGAATTGAGCCCTTATCTTTAGATGAAGCCTATCTCGACGTCAGTGACAATGATGCTTATGAGGGCAGTGCTACCCGCGTAGCCACAGCCATTCGTGAGGCCATTGAACAAGAGCTCAACATCACCGTCTCTGCAGGTGTCTCGGTAAATAAGTTTGTCGCCAAAGTGGCCTCGGATTGGCAAAAACCCAATGGCCTAACTGTCGTACCGCCCCATGAAGTCGATGAGTTTGTCGCGGCATTGCCTGTAAAGAAAATACCCGGTGTGGGCTCGGTTACCGCTGCCAAACTCGAGCGAATGGGGTTACGCCATTGCGCTGATATTCGACAATGGTCACCTCAAGATTTGGCCAAAAAGCTGGGCAGTTTTGGCTACACCCTGCACGAGCGCGCCCACGGCCGCGATGATCGCGCGGTAAATCCGGACCGCATACGGAAGTCCATCAGTGTCGAGCAAACCTACGCCGATGATCTGCCCAATGGGACCGCGTGCTTAGAAAAGTTATCTGAACTACTGCCCGACTTAATGAGCCGAATTGAAAAAGCTAAAGCAGAGACGGCAATCCAAAAAGCCTTCGTGAAAATTAAATTCAACGACTTCTCAACCACCACCGTTGAAAAGGTGGGCACAACCGCTCGCATCAGCGATTATCGCGATCTCATGACCGATGGCCTGTCGCGTAAATCACTGCCGGTGCGCTTACTGGGGGTGGGCGTACGCCTGGTGCCTGGCGCCAATCAAGAAGCCGAACAACTGCGCTTAGGTGTTGCCGACGGCGCGTTGGATCCCGATTGGCGATGATCAATCGATTCACACCATCTTTTATCGAAAACCGTATTAAAAAGTGGTGCTCTAGACAACGCCTTGGGGATAGGCGTACGAAAAGTAGGAGGCTCGCAAAGGCGCTATCTGAAACGCAAACGACAGCGTGTTGCCCGCGTGGGTTGGGACGAGCTTGGATTCGGTTATCTTCGAATACACATTTAACCAAGCATGCCTATCAGGCCTGTCCGCACCATCCTTTTTAAACGCCTGATCACACGGCCCAGTGCCATTCATAAAATGGCACCCATGGAGCTTACAAAAACGCGCGCAACAACCAAAACACCGTCATGCCCACAATTAATGAATACAAATGACCGGAGGAGTAACGGGCGATAACGGCTGCAGCACACAAACCACCAAGCTCCGGGGTTTTTATCTGCGAGAGGCCGGCTGAGCCTGCAGTCATTGATACCACGAGGGCTGCCATAACCGCTGGACCTACATACTCTAAAAAACTGAGGATAGCCGGGCTCAGCGATCGACGCGAGGCGGTGACAATAAAAACCGCACGTAAAACATAGGTACCGAGTCCGGTTAGCAAGATGGCGGTTAACGGCGTCATCGCTGCCACCGCTCCATGACAGCGCCGGCGGCCATCCCCATAAGCGCGGCAATCATCAGCCCACCCCGATTGGGCACACCCAGTAACAAGGCCATTAACACTGCACCCACGATGGCCGCCACTAGCTTAGGCCGGCTATCCACCATACCCACAAGCAAACTCACGAACATCACCGGTGCCGCAAAAGCCAGCCCCCAGCTCTCAGGTACCGTAGGGCCCAGTATCAGCCCCAGCGCCGTGAACAGCATCCAGAGCAACCAGAATCCGGACCCGGCTGCCAAATAAAACAGCCGGTAAGCGCGTGGATCGGTGTAATGATGCAGTTTCAGCAGGGCAAACACTTGATCAATTAAAACGTAGGGTGCCAGCCAACGAAACCATCGCGGCTGATGCTGAAACTGGGGCGCGACAGCGGCTGAATACAGCAGGTGCCGCGCCCCAACAATGAGCGCTGCCGTGGCGGCTGCCGCAGTTGAAGCCCCCTCCCCCAGCAAACTCAATAGCGTGATCTGCGCTGCACCACTAAAAATGATGGGCGAACTGCTCCAGCCTAAAGTTGCCGGCAGCCCCGAGTCCGCCACCACTACGCCAAACACCAATGTGAAGGGAATCACCGGGATAAACAGTGAAACTGTCGCCAGCAGTGCTCGAACAATGATGTCTCGGTCCCGAGGCGCCTGAGTCAACTTGGCGGTCTCCATCACAACTCCAACAGAAACGTGACGGGGCCATCATTTGTCAATGACACTTGCATATCAGCACCAAATTGCCCCGTTTCAACCTTTAAACCACTCTCTGCCACCATCGACACGAAGGCTTGGAACAGTGGCTCGGCTACGTCTGGCGCCGCCGCCGTCGAGAAGCCCGGACGCATACCCTTACGGGTATCCGCGGCCAGCGTGAACTGTGACACCAATAACACCTCGCCGGCGATGTCACGAACACTCAAATTCATGCGACCTTCAGCATCGGCAAAGACCCGATAACCCAATAGCCGCTCGGCCATGCGCGCAAGCTCTGTCTCACCATCGTGGCGCTCAAGCCCCACGAAGACCAATAGGCCTTGCTGGATTTCACCCACGATGTGGTCGTCAACGCGAACCGACGCCGCTCGCACACGTTGCATCAAACACTTCATTGTAAAGGATCCTGGTGCGCATCAGACAGTAGCGATGCTAACAATGCCGATGAAGCCGCCGTCAGCATTTGAAAGACATCGTCAAAACCGCTGCCGCCACCGTAATAAGGATCAGGTACGTCGAGCTCTTCACCCACAAGCGCCCGCATCAATCTGAGTTTATGCTGTTCGCTTTTGGGGCACTGGGCCAGCAGACGCTCCAAATTATCCCTATCCATGGCAAAGATATAATCAAAGCTGGCAAAGTCGGCCGCATTCACCTGCCGCGCTCGGAGATCACTTATATCGATACCATAGCGCTGTGCGGTTTCGATAGAACGCGAATCCGGTGGCTCATCGATATGGTAAGCATGGGTACCGGCCGAATCGATAATAATCTCTGCCTGCAAGCCGGCCTGGCGGACCTGTTCGCGAAAAATGCCGTGGGCGGTGGGTGATCGGCAGATATTGCCCATACACACAAATAACACACGGGTCATACAGCGACCGCCCGCAATAAAGGTGTCAGGGTTTGGCAGAGCGCCGTCAGGCGCTCAGGTTCATAGGGCTCGGCTTCCCCTACTCCCCAAACCGGTCCCGGCCAGGCACTGTCGTTCACGAGACGCGCCACATGGTGGACGTGTAGCTGGGGTACCACATTACCCAACGCAGCCACATTCATTTTGTCGGCCTGGAAATAGCCCTTCATCCACTCGGCCAATGCCATTGACTCGCGCCATAGTTGAGCTTGATCCTCAGCCGTTAGCTCGAAGGGCTCCGTGGTATTGGGTTGCTCCGGTACCAACATCAGCCAGGGATATCGAGCGTCGTTGATTAAACGTACCTGACAGAGCGTCCAGCGGCACAGATAGACCGAATCCGCTTCAAGACGCGGATGCAGCGCAAAGTCTGAATCAGTCACCTGCAGCCTCCGCGCTCGCTCGCAGGCCCCGTTCAATCCAGCGGCGAGCATACTCCCCAAAGCGCGTTAGTTGTTCAACGACCGTGGCATCAAGCGCCGTGATGGCCTGACTGCCTCCGTTCTGTTGTATCAGCGCAACCACATCGTTTTCAAAACCCGATCCGGTCCACTCAAAACTGGGATCAGCCACAAAGCGCGCGGGCACGTGATCAGTCAACACACCGTCCAGGGCTGCTGCTGCGTCAACGGATGTCGCCGTCAGCTCATCGATCACACCCTGCTCCGTCAGTAACTCACCGCCCACTGCGCCACTGATCGCCTGCAGTAAAGGCGATTGCCAATCGGTCTCAGCAAGTGCCGCGTTCACCCGCTGAAACTGATAAGACTCAAGCACCCCGTGTCGATTAGACACCAATTGAATGGCTTCACCCGTGCGCCCCTGGGCGACTAGCCAAAGCGCATCTAACGTCCCAACCCCCGGTAGCGGTGTTGCGTGGTAGGGCTGTGTTAGGTCACCCACGTAATGCAAAGCCCAGCCCAGAAAGCGCCAACCCCAATAGGGGTGGCCACTGGCAAACGCAAAATCGCTCAAGCGACCATAGAGGCTAATTCGCCATAGCGGCAGTGTGCGCAACAGATCTGGTTGCGCGAGTCGGGTTAACCAATCCA
>CAYPPU010000056.1:0-9857 GCA_964412695.1 uncultured Alteromonadaceae bacterium
ATTAAGTTGAGCGCAGCCAGCGACAAAATCTGTGGCGTGTTGGTCATGTTGTGTAGGCAAAAAATACTCTGCTGTCGATTCGGGCTCTGTCGCCAAAATCCCAGTAACGCCTCGCCTAAACGCAGTGTGAATTGGGTGGCATTGGGATGAAACGCCGCCTGTTGTTTGCGCAGCATTATTAGTGCCTCGAGAGAGTAGAGCGCACGATGCTGTAGTGAGTGCCTGTCTTCGAGGGTGGCAGACAGCGTCTCAAGCTGCCATTGATGGCGGTTAATTGCCCGATTGTGGGCGCTATTTTGCATTTTATCGATGTCATTACCTGTAGCTAACAATGAGTGGATGTAAAAGGCCGGTATTCCCTCAAGGCCTAGCATGATGGCGTGGGCGCAGATGAAGCGCTCAAAGCCCCAATGATCGAGCTCGCCATCACTGTCAGTCGTCAGTAAGTCAAAAAGTGATATGTTGAGTTCGTAGGGACGCTGTGTCCCATCTTCTGCCTCGCGCGAGGAGACCTTGCCACCGCGCTCTTCCACAGCACCTATTAGGGCCACTATGTCGTCGCTAGCCAATATTCCCTCGGCAGGTCGCAGGCCAATGCCGTCATGTGAGGCAATGAAATTGAAGTACACGGTACCGTCCTGTGCAGGTGGCATCGTGGTCAGCCAGTGACTAAGGTGCCGGCTTGTCCCCTCCAGTAGCCCATGGACTAAAAGCGGGGGTAATGAAAAATTGTAGATGCCATGGGCCTCGTTTCCATTGCCGAAATAACTGAGATTTTCCGCGTTGGGGATATTGGTCTCTGTGATGACAATGGCATCGGCTTGTGCCGATTCGATAAGCGTGCGTATCAGTCGAATGATGGCATGGGTTTGCGGTAGGTTGATGCAGCTGCTGCCACTTTCTTTCCAGATAAACGCGACTGCGTCCAAGCGAAAAACCCGCACACCTGCATCCAGTAGTTGTCGGATAATCTTTGCAAACTCAAGCAGTACTGCCGGATTGGTAAAATCGAAATCCACTTGATCGTGGCTGAAAGTACACCAAACAGATCGAGGACCTTGGGCTGTCTCTACCTGCTGCAATAAGGCGCTGGTGCGAGGGCGTATAACTTTTGAAATATCGAACTCGGTATCGGCTGTAAAAAAATAGTGTTGGCCGGGATCAATGCCTTTTCGAAAATTTTCGAACCATGCGGAGCGGCTAGAGCAATGGTTTAGGACCAAGTCAGCCATTAGCCGATAATCGACGCCCAGGCGCGTAATATCTGGCCAGTCCCCCAGTGCTTCATTAACGCTGGAATAGTCCAGCACCGAAAAGCCGTCATCGGATGTCCAAGGGTGGAACGGTAATATGTGCACCCAGGAAATACTGTGGCGGAGGTATCGATTCAAAAAATAGTGCAGCGCCTCTAAAGGTTTGAAATCATCAGAAAGCACTGAATCGCCATAGGTAATTAATGCAATGTCGGTTTCGTCCCAGTGATTAACATACGATTCCGCCAATACCTGGTGACTTTGCAGCCTTGCCGCCGCTAATAGACGATTTACCCAAAGGTCGACTTCGAGGCCCTCGTATGTAGGGCCGTATACGGCTGAGAATTGCTCTGCCAGTCGCTGGCCCAGCACGACTATTAGCTCGCGATAGCTTGGGGAGCTGCTGTCTGAGGCGAATAGTCTTGATGGTCAGCCTCAACCGCTTCGATAAGGTCCTCGAAGATAGTGGGGAAAGCGCTCAAAACCCGATTCCATGTGGGAATGAACGGCGCATCGGCCGCCTGTGAGAGAAACGCTTCGCCGGCCTGTAAAATATTATTGGCAAATAGCTCGATGGCAGCCTCTTCTTGGTGGATATCGAAGCTCAGGCCGTTCATGAGTGCGTCGTTTCGGTAAGTCTCCGCTAGATCTAGGGCCAGTCGGTAGTAGGTGGCTTTTACGCTACGGAAGGTCTCTTGATTAAAAACCGTGCCTTGGATCGCTAATTTTCGAAATAGCGCTTTAGCGATATCCAGTGACATGCGAGACAGTCCTGCCGCGGGGTCATCTTGCGATAATGTCTGATGTTTGTGGTCGTAGTTGTCGGCGATATCGACTTGGCAAATACGGTTTACGCTATTACTGCGGTAGACCTCTGAGACCACACCTATCTCAAGGCCCCAATCGGTGGGAATACGCAGATCGGTGAGCAGCTCTCGACGGAATGCAAACTCCCCCGCGAGGATATAGCGATAGCTGTCCAGATAATCGAGGTAGTCCGATTCTCCTACAACGCGCCGCAGCGCGCGGATCATCGGTGTGACGAGAAGACGGCAAACTCGACCATTAATTTTGTTGTCAGAGATTCGTGGGTAGTAGCCCTTGCAGAATTCGTAATTGAAGAGGGGATGGGCAACAGGATAGAGCAGGCGCGCGAGCAAGCTCCGGTCGTAAGTCAAAATATCGCAGTCATGCAGAGCCACGGCGTCTGCTCTGGCCGTAGCTAACACATAGCCCATGCAATACCAGACATTGCGACCCTTACCGAGTTCGGTAGGTGCTAGGCCTGCGGCCTGCAGTTTGCGATCAATCGCTTGTAGACGCGGGCCGTCATTCCACAGTACGCGATGATGTTGCGGTAGTTCACTGAAAAACGACAAGGCGTGGTGGTATTCGTCAACGTTGGCGCGATCCAACCCGATTACAATCTGTGACAGGTAAGGCACGCTGCGTAACTCTTGTACGATATTGGGTAGTGCCGGGGTGCCAATCTCCGAATACAGTGAAGGTAGTATGAGACCCAGTTTGCGCTGTTGACCAAACCGCGTCAGTTCAGCCTCCAGTTCGGCCGTAGGGCGCTCACCTAAATTGTGTAGTGTTGTGATCGTTCCATTTTGGTAGAAGTCGGCCATAACGAGAGCTCTCCTCAATTTGTTGAATCAGTTGTTCAATACCCCAAGCCCAACCGGCGGGTCCCTCTTGATGACTTATCAGTACACGTAATTGGCGTTGTAGTTCCGGGGGTGGATGGCGGGGTGAGCGGACAATTAGCGCGTAATCGGCGGCATTCAGCATCTCGATATCATTGGGTGCATCACCGGCGGCGATACTGACCGCGTCGGGTTGCCATTCGTTGAGAAGCTTTTGATGTAGCCAGAGCATGGCAACGGCTTTATCGGTGCCGCCCAGTACATGTGAAAACCGACCACCGGATACCAGCTGTAGCCCCACCGTTTTGAGCGCCTGCGCAAACGCGCTGCGCTCATTGGAGTTGCCATGCCAAACTAAGGTTTCGCCGTATTCGCGCTGTCGTGCCAGTGCCGCCTGCTCGATCGATAGGCCGGTTAGCGCACAAAGCTGTGGAATAGCTATCTCGCTCAGGGGGCTAAAGTGCTCTCCATAGTGAGGTGCAAATGCCGCTAGCCGGTTTTGAATTTCGCGCCGAGATAACCCCAGCGGCTGAATCCAGTAGTCGCCGCGGATGCGCGCTTCTTCAGGTTTATGTATCGGCCAGCGATTGGGCACGCATACGGCCGAGCCATTCTCAATAATGGCGGGTCCGGCAAGGGGTAACTCGGCATGTAAGGCCATGACTTCGCCAAAGGTTTTACTGGTGCACGGGATGACGGGTAAATCTTGGTCCTTCAGATACTGCAGCAGTGGTAACGCGTCTTGAGCACTATAGCTATCGGTATCCAGTAGCGTGCCGTCTAAATCGGTGTAGATAACAGGAAGGCTCATAACAGTACTCCCCGCAGGATGGTGTTTTTGACCTGCCGCTCCTCGTCGAGCTCCCAAATGCCATCGGCAATCTTGGGTAGGCTCGCAAGGGCATGACGGGTCAGCCGCTCGAAGTGCAATATGAAATCACTGACTTGGTCGTGGTTCATGATGCCTTGCCCGGCTGTACTGCAGTTAGCTTCAATCAATGCCAACTCTTGCTGCCAACGCCAGTTGAAGACGCAATCAAAACTGGGGGCTTGCAAGAATAGCAACGCATCTAAGCGCCTGCACAGTGCCTGATAGGGACCCGCCAAGGCGTTATTGATGGCTTGTCGCCAGACGCCCTCGGGGTCTTGTTCTGATTCCAGACGGTTGATGGGCTCCATCAAGGCGTCAGGAGACTGCGGTGACACGCCCAAACACCAACCTTCTAGAATAATGATATCGGCCGGCGCACTGAATTGAGGCCAATGCGCCAAAATAGTGCGCTCGTCTTCCGCCTTATTAAACCGGGGTAGGCGTATGGTGCCACTCCGATGCTGAAGATCGTCCAGCACGGTTGTGAGCAAGGCGATGTCGTGTGTACCCGGCACGCCTCGCGTCGAAAATAGAGGATGCACATCCTGGGCCAGCGTCTCGCGCTGCTGCCGTGTTAAGTAGACATCGTCAAGCGACAAGGCCGCACAATGTAAACCGAAACAATCTTGTAAGAGCTGCTCAAATAGCTGCGCTAGCGTGCTTTTGCCCGAGCCCTGGCAGCCGCTCAAGCCAATAATGGGTGCATAAGCTCGAGTTTTAGCCAGTACCGCTAAATGGGCTAGGAGCGGTGCGTATTCCCGCATGAATTCCTCAACGAATACCGCGGGTAAATTCGCGCGCTCAGCATAGTGCGTGACGGCGTCGATCAGCGTTGTTTTTGTTTTACTGTGGCTTTGCATGACATCGCGGTCCATGTTGATCCGTTTTGGTGCCATACAAGTCTATGCATACTCCGTGCCAAAAAGCTTTTTTGAGGCGGAGCCGCGGAAAGAGATTGAAGCTAATCCATTACGTTGGGTAGCGGGCTGACGGTGTGGTGTGGGCCGCGACATTACGCGACATTAAGAGCGGGGTGCATTTGAGGGCGCCAATGCTTTTTGAGAACGCTCCCAAATTCATCGATGACCCGCACTGACGGTATCGCGGTTTATCGCGTTACAGACCGCTACGCACCGTCACAATGTCGCTGCTGTTTGCGGGTAGCGACAGTAGAACGCCGTCCACACCTAGGGTGTAGCGTTGGAAAATGTCATCAGCACCATTGAGGAATAGCGCGTCCTGACCGGGCAACAGTAAGGGCGGCACAATGTGGTAGTACAGCAGGTGACCCACCTTGGCATCTCGAGCAATTTCCGCCACCTCTGCTGGACTGGTGTGATAGCCCGGAATGTCTGACATGACCTTGGCTAATGTGCTGTTACCGGTGCTCTCGGCTGCCGATTCCAAGAGTGCCACAATGTTGGCGGCCAATGCTTCGTGAACCAGTAGGTCAACACCCTCGGCGAAATGCTCCAAGTTTTCCGATTTGGCGGTATCCCCTGAAATCAAGACGGAGCGGCCCTTGTAGTGAAAGCGGTATCCGACCGCAGGCGCTACCGGTGCGTGATTAACCTGCAGTGCCTCGATGACAAGATCTTCGGTACTTAGGACGGTGGCGAGCGTATTTGTCTGCGGCATCACAAAGGGCTTTGCGGTCAGGCCGGCGGAGGCCAGCGGTGTTACGGCATCGCCATGATGGGCATTGCGGTACACGAAGTCTTGAGCGTAGGCGGCATTAAAGCCGGCGACCACTTGTTCGACCCCAGGGGGGCCATAAACCGGAAGGGGCGAGGCGTAATCGCCGGTTGCCCAGCGCACTGTGGCCAGTTCGCCCAATCCATCGATATGGTCAGAGTGAAAGTGGGTAAGCAGCACGCCATCGACAGCACCACCTTGAAACCCCATGCGATTTAAATTTCGTGGGCTATCAGTGCCGACGTCGACCACGAATAGTTGCTCGCCCGCGACGACTAGCACGCAGGGTCCCGAGGCTTTGGGGGCGGGCATAGGACCGCCGGCGCCGCATAGTCCCACATGCAGACCGTCGGGTAACTCATCCAATGTGTTGGCCAGCATACGCTTTGGGATGACGTTGACCATTAAACGCTCAATTAGCGTCGCGCGTTGGCTATACACGAGGGCGGCGCAAACAAGCGCCACGATTGCCAGTTGAATAAGTCGCTTGCCCATATCAACGTCCTTAAGTGCGTTATTTTGCCCGTGGGTGGCAGTGTAATGCCTTGCCAGGGCGAGGCAAATGCAGGGTGCGTACCCTGCTTTATGGGGCATGCCCAAATAAGGAATAAAAGAGCCCTCCGATTTTCATCACCGCCTCCCACCTAGGGCAATGAAGATTGGCGTGGCTTTTAAGCCATCATTGGGTCGGGCGACGTTTTCTTAACTGAAATAGCAATGTTGGGGTGGAGCTGATCACCGGTACTTACCTTATAGCCAATGGGCGACAACCGTTGTTAACCTGCGCGCTCGAACAGATGCTAGATCATCCGAGGACTTTTCCATGAGTCATGCTGAAACTATTCGACTAATTGGAGGAACAGCGTCTCCCTACACTCACAAGATGCTAGCGTTATTGCGCTATCGCCGCCTGCCATACGCTATCACCTGGGGGCAGCCGGCCGATCATTGCAAGTTGCTGGGAGTGGTGCCGCCATCACCTGCTTTAATGCCGACATTCTTATTTGAAGAGCAGGGTACTGTGGTCGCCGTCTGCGATTCCACGCCCATTATTCGGCGCCTGGAGCAGCGCACGAGCGAGCGCTCGGTTATCCCTACTGATCCCGCATTGGCTTTCATGGATTATCTCATTGAAGATTTTGCCGACGAGTGGTGTACCAAATACATGTTTCACTATCGCTGGCACCCAGCCGCTGATGCTGATAATGCCGGCACCCTTTTGCCGCTGGGTTTTGATGTGTCGATGCCCGATGCACAACTTACGCAATTCAAGCGCTATTTCACCCAGCGGCAAATCGATCGGCTGTGGGTGGTTGGATCCAGTCCAGAGACGGCTTGTACGATCGAGAGCAGTTACCAACGCTTTCTCGAGGCCTTGGAAGCGCACTTGGCCCAGTTGCCGTTTATGTTGGGTCATCGACCGGGCGCCGGCGATTTTGCGTTATACGGCCAGCTTAGCCAGTTGGTGGGGTTTGACCCAACGCCACGTGAGCTTACCCATCAAATCTCACCCAGAGCGGTGGCCTGGGTTGATCACCTGGCAGACCAGAGTGGCGCTGACCCTCAGGCGTCTGATTGGGAAGTGCTAGAGGACTTGCCGTCATCCTTGAATTTACTGCTCGCCGAAATGGGCCGCGTTTACGCGCCAGCACAGTTAGCCAACGCAAGCGCTCAGGCCCTTGGTAACAGCGAATGGGAGTGCATAATTGATGGCGCGGCTTGGCGGCAGCGCACATTCCCTTATCAGGCCAAGTGTCTGAGATGGACCCAAGAGCAGTTTCAACAACTTAGCGAGCAGGACCAAAATCGCGTATTAGCCCGCCTAGATGGAACCGGTATTGAGGCCATGCTGGTTTAATGGCGCGTTAGTTAGCCGCCCGGGATAAAGATCAAGCCTTTCGAATATCGACCATTGATGTGGGCGTTACGGTTCAGCCCGCACACTGGACGTACCGTATTCATATCGGTGGAGAAGGCATTGCACTGCCTATTTGCCCCTTGTAATCTCGAGGAGGTCTAAGATTGCGCGCGCGGTTTGATTTGTCATGACCTCGCGGGTTATGGCTTGAGGGCCAACTTATGAGCAATTCATTACGACAAGGTGACTACCCTGTCTCCACCCATTGTTTAGGTGGCGTACCCCAATTTGCCGATGCGCCGAGTTGGATATACGACATCGACAACCCTTATCTTCATGGCATTTATGCACCGGTGACCGAAGAGCTATCGGCTAGCCATCTAGCCATTGAGGGCGAGCTTCCTGAAGACCTGGTGGGCACTTATTTCCGTAATGGCGCTAATCCTGTACATGCGCCCCAGCAGCGTTATCACCCTTTTGACGGCGACGGAATGGTGCACGCAGTATGTTTCGGTGAAGGACAGGTTAGTTATCGCAACCGGTACATTGAAACGCGAGCGTTCCTTGAGGAGCGGGCTGCAGGCTGCTCAACATCAGCGGGGGTCATGGGACCTTTTGATTTCAGTACGGCCGAGTTTGGTATTAAAGATACAGCCAATACCGATCTGTTCAGCTACGCGGGCAGCTTAATGACCCTTTGGTATAACGCTGGAAACCCGTACCGCCTAGACCCCGAGACGTTAGCGACACAGGGTTTTTTTGAACTTGAGGGACGTACGCATCGAAGAATGTCTGCCCACTCCAAGGTGGATCAGCGTACGGGAGAGCTATTATTTTTTGATTATGGTGATGAACCGCCTTATCTAACCTACGGAGTAGCCGACCCAAGCGGAAAACTATTACACGAGGTGCCCATTGATTTGCCCGGGCCACGCTTGCCCCACGACCTTGGCTTCACCACCCATTACACCATTCTCCATGATCTACCTTTCTTTCACGATCCGGAGGTGCTCACACGCCACCATGTCCGGGCGCTGACCTTTCATCGAGATCTGCCAACACGGTTTGGCATCATTCCGCGTCACGGTGCGGGTAGCGACATACGTTGGTTTGAGTGCGAGCCTTGCTACATTTTGCATGTGAGTAACTGCTGGGAGCAGGGCGATTGGGTGGTGATGGACGGTTGTCGTTCGGTTAATCCCATGCCTGCCGCGACCGATCGCGAAGGTGATCTGTCTCACATGTTGGCGTACATGCGCTTAGAGGCCAATAACTATCGCTGGCGTTTCAATTTACGAACCGGTGAAGTGCGCGAAGGTGACATCGATGATTTGAATACCGAGTTCAATAAAACCAATCCCCTTTTTCACGGTACTAAAAGCCGCTATGCCTATCACCAGCGCATCCCAACCCTTGCAGAGGGTGGGCATACTTTGCGCTTTACCGGCTTGGTGAAGTACGACAATGAAACCGGCCAACGCGATCAGTGGGACTATGGTTCAGGCATATTTGGTAGCGAAGCGGTATTTGCGCCGCGGTGTGGCGCGACATCAGTCGACGCCGAGGACGACGGTTACGTAGTAACCCTCACTACGGACACGCAAGACTGGAAGTCCTATTGCGTGGTGTTTGACGCTACCGATATTGACCAAGGCCCTATCGCGAGAGTGGCCTTGCCCCAGCGGGTTCCGGCAGGGTTTCACGCCAGCTGGACGGGGGCGAGTTAGAACTGCACTTAGTCGACTCGACAGTGCCGCTGCAGACAGTTGAATCTATGGTAGGTCGGTCTGGATTGAGATGCGTATTGGCGGCGAAGCAACCCAAGCCATGACCATTCGATTGGCGATGTGGTCGGGCCCGCGCAATATCTCAACCGCCATGATGCGCTCATGGGAGAATCGTGCCGATTGCGAGGTGATCGATGAGCCTTTTTACGCCTGCTATCTTGCGGAAACGGGCTTAGAGCATCCCTGCCGAGACGCCATTTTACGTAGCCAACCGAGCAATCGCGAGACGGTCATAGACCAATTGTTGGCGCACACAGCTAGTCCCATTTTCTATCAAAAGCACATGACTCATCACATGCCTGATGGCTGCGATATGGTTTGGGCCGAGGCTTTAACACACGTTTTCCTGATTCGGTCACCGACACAGGTCATTGCGTCTTACTTAAACAAAATGCCCACGGTAAACGCTGCCGACATCGGCATTACTCGACAGCTGGCCTTGTTTGAAGAGCTCAGCGATATGCAGGGGAAACGGCCGCCGGTAATTGATGGTGCTGATGTGTTGCGCGCCCCGTCATCTGTCTTGGGTAAACTTTGCGCTGAACTAAAAGTAGACTTTCCTGAAAAGTCGATGACCCAATGGCCGCGAGGTGGTCGTAACAGTGACGGGATTTGGGCGAGTCACTGGTACCAAGATGTGATGGCGTCGACGGGGTTTTCCGCGCCCCGACAAGCAACACTTAGCTTGTCGGGCGAGGCTCAAGCCTTGGCCGATGCCATGGAGCCCTACTATCAAAAAATGGC
>CAYPPU010000057.1:0-6583 GCA_964412695.1 uncultured Alteromonadaceae bacterium
ATCACCGGATGGCCGGGCACGTCGTTGACCACCGGACCGACAAAATGGCAGTCAGTGGCTCGCGCTTGGTAGGCGCGCACCACAAACTCGTATTCGCTCTTGCGCAGACTCGGCAAATCCGCGGGTGTGCTAATGACTGTTTGGATACTGGGCAAGAGCTGAGCGAGGCCCAATCTCAGGGAGTCTTGCTGGCTGTGTTCGTTACCTTGCTGCTCAACCACAAAAAGACGGGGATCGCTCGCCCAGGCTGCCACCGCTTCTTTAATGGCCGAGGCATGATGCCCAAGCACCAACACAACCTGACCCATACCCAAGTCAAACAGCAGCTTGAGTTGACGGCTGATTAACGGGACACCATCAAGCTGTAATAAACATTTTGGCCGACCACCCATTCGCCGCCCCTCACCGGCAGCCAAGACCACGGCTGCCCACTCAGGCCCCAGCGGGCGCAATACGTTGTCGGGGTCTGACATGGGCTAGCGTCGTTTGTGAAAGCCGCGAGTTTACCGCAGGCAGCGGGCACCTTATGTTAGCCGGCTCCAACGTTGGATGACGGACCAAGCAGGACTATGTAATAAAACTACATTTTTACCGTGATAATCGAAATAATATGCGAGATAATGTAATTCAATTACCAAAAGCCGATAAAAACGCCCATGCATGACGTCATTGCTACCGTAACGGCAGCCATTAACGAGCGCAGCCAACCCCTGCGTCAACGCTATCTCGATGGTGTCGCCGTAGCTCTAGATAATCCGTCAGATCGCGAACGCCTCAGCTGCGGCAACCTGGCCCACGGCTTCGCCGCCTGCGGTGACGCTGACAAGTCGACCATTCGATTGATGGAATCGGCCAATATCGGCATCGTTACGGCCTACAACGACATGCTCTCGGCCCATCAGCCTTACGCTGACTATCCCGATCGCATAAAAGCAGCAGCGCGCGCAGTAGGCTGCACAGCGCAAGTGGCCGGCGGCGTGCCCGCTATGTGCGACGGCGTTACCCAGGGCCAAGATGGCATGGAGCTTAGCCTGTTCTCGCGCGATGTTATTGCCCAGGCAACGGCCATAGCCCTGTCCCATCAAATGTTCGATGCCATGTTGCTGCTGGGAGTGTGCGACAAAATCGTACCGGGCTTGCTCATGGGAGCGCTGCAGTTTGGACACTTACCGGCGCTCATGGTCCCCGCGGGCCCCATGCCCTCAGGCCTACCCAACAAAGAAAAGATTCGTATTCGTCAGGCTTTTGCCGAGGGTAAAATCGGTCGCGATGAATTGCTCCAAGCCGAGAGTGACTCTTATCACAGCGCGGGCACCTGCACGTTCTACGGCACAGCCAACTCCAACCAAATGATGCTCGAAGCCATGGGACTGCAACTGCCCGGCAGCTCATTTGTCCCCCCGAAGGGCGAACTGCGCAATCGGCTAACAGACTTTGCCACGCAACAGGTCACGCGTTTAGGCCCTAAAGGCAAGCACCACTTGCCACTGGGATACCAAGTCGATGCTAAAGCCTTAGTTAATGCGCTGGTTGCCCTGCTGGCTAGCGGCGGCTCTACTAACCACTGCATTCACGTTATCGCCATTGCGCGAGCTGCGGGCTTCATCGTGAATTGGAGCGACTTTGACGCCCTATCGAAAGCCACGCCGCTGCTCGCTAGGGTCTATCCCAATGGGGCAGCTGACATTAATCACTTCCATGCCGCCGGTGGCACCACGCTACTCTTTAGCAATCTCCTTAACGCTGGCCTTATGCATGCCGATGCGCAAACCTGTTTGGGCGTGCCCTTTGCCGAGTTCGTGAAAGACCCCGTTTTAGAAAACGGCGAGCTCACCTGGCGCCCACCGGTTACAACGAGTTTAGATCCGGAAGTCATTACTGATACCGATACACCCTTTGATGACGAGGGCGGCCTACGCCTGCTTGAGGGCAACCTGGGTCGCAGCGTGATCAAAGTCTCTGCCGTGGCCGAAGCGCATCGCGCTGTACGCGCCCCGGCCGTCGTCATTGATTCGCAGCACGCACTCAAAGCCTTATTTGACGCGGGCGAGCTCAATCGGGATTGCGTAGTGGTAGTGCGCTTCCAAGGACCGGCGGCCAACGGCATGCCAGAATTACATAAACTCACGCCCTTTCTAGGTAGCCTACAGGACAAGGGCTTTGCCGTAGCGCTGGTCACTGACGGGCGCATGAGTGGCGCCTCCGGTAAGGTACCCGCCGCCATACACCTCACCCCCGAAGCACAATGCAGTGGTGCGATTGCTAAAATTCAAAACGGCGACGTGATCGAGCTTGACGCCCACAAAGGTCTCTTGAACGTGCATGTCGACGACGCGGAGTGGAACGCGCGTGCGCCCGCCGTCGCACCCAAGAACAGCGCAGGCACCGGACGCGGCATATTTGCCAGCGCCCGTGCCCAGGTGTCAGATGCCGAGCAAGGTGCTAGCTTTCTGTTTTTAGACTCAGTCAACTGAGGTCAGTCATGACGACAACCGTTTGGCACTTAATAGGCGATATTGGCGGCACCAATGCCCGCTTTGGATTCGTGCGCGGTGACGCCAGCGATTTCGAGCTCATTGCCAACTATCCCGTTGCCGACTACCCCCAGTTTGAAGACGCACTAAAACAGGCCATAGCCTATGCCCGTGAGCGGTCGGGGCTGGCGGGTGCTCCCCAGCAATGTTGTCTGGCTGTCGCCGGACCGCCGCATCTAGAAACCGTTAGCTTTACCAACAGTCCCTGGCGTTTTGACCGATCGCTATTGCAGGAGCACACCGGTGCCACGGATATCCGCATCATCAATGACTTCGCCGCAGTCGCCCGCGCCCTGCCCGCGTTAAAACCCGAACACCTTGAACAAATCGGTACTGGGCAGCCTATTAGCGGCGCACCGCGGGTCGCACTGGGCCCCGGCACGGGCTTGGGTGTGGCAGCGCTGGTGGAGTGTGCCCATGGCACGCCCACCGTGATTAGCGGCGAGGGCGGTCATGTGGATTTCGCGCCGGTTACGGATGTTGAGGCCGCGGTATTAAAGCGCCTGCGCGCTCGATTTGGACGTGTCTCAATCGAGCGGCTGTGCTGCGGAGACGGCATGGTCAACACCTACCAAGCCCTCGCCGAGTATCGCGAACTGCCCGCGGTACACACCACGCCCGCCGCCATCGGAGATGCCGCCACAGGTCGAGACGACCCCTTGGCACTCGAAACGATGGCCATGTTTTTTGCCATCCTCGGCGCCTCGGCGGGTAACCTGGCACTGACCTTTGGCGCGCTGGGCGGCGTTTATGTTGCCGGCGGAATTGCGCCACGCTACATCGAGGCCTTAAGGCGCAGTGATTTTCGCGCGCGGTTTTTAGCCAAGGGCCGCTATGCCGACTACTTAGCCACTATCCCGACCTATGTTGTGACCCATGACAACATTGGATTACTTGGGGCCGCACTGACTTTGCAGGATTAACTCCCCATGACCGATCTTTACCAATTCGTCGATGCCTGCCCCGTGATCCCCGTGATCGTTATCGACCGACTCGACACCGCTATTCCCTTGGCGGAGGCGCTGGTCGCTGGCGGCATTACCACCCTTGAAGTAACGCTGCGCACAGCCCACGGGCTGCAAGCCATTCGCGATATCGCAAAACACGTACCCAACGCGTTTGTCGGTGCCGGCACGGTTTGCAATGCCGAGCAATTTCAGGCCGTAGTGGACGCTGGAGCCCGTTTCGTGGTCTCACCAGGATCCTCAGAAGCGCTGTTTAACGCCAGTCGTGACAGCAACATTCCACTGTTACCCGGAGCAGTGACGGCTACCGAGGTAATGGCTGTGGCTAACGCAGGCTTTCCTATTGCGAAATTCTTCCCGGCGGGAACCTCGGGCGGCGCGCCGGCCATTAAAGCCCTAGGCGGCCCCTTCCCCGCTATGCGCTTTATTCCCACGGGGGGCGTCAGCCTAGACAATATGAGCGACTATTTATCGCTGGGTAATATCTCCGCGGTGGGGGGCTCATGGCTAACACCCAAAGACGCTATTGAGCGCGGCGACTATGATCGGCTTGAGCAATTGGCCCGTGATGCCGTAACCCGTGCACATGAGGTACAAGGAGAAAAAGTATGAGCTCTGTTGATCTCATTATTTTTGGCGCCTCGGGTGATCTATCTGCCCGAAAACTTTTTCCGGCGCTATACCAGCTGGATTGCTCTGGACTGCTCCCCAGTGATTTACGCATCGCGGCACTAGCCAGGCAGGATATTGGCCTTGATGCCTTCTTGATTGAGCTACGCGAACGCATGACCGGTTACATGGGCGATGTCGCACCCAACGATAACGAGTGGGCATCTTTTAGCGAACGCTTTAGCTACATCCCAGTTAATTTCAGTGAAGCCGATGACTTTGCTGGACTGCGCGACTGGTTAGACGATAGCCGTGTCAGCCTTTTTTACTTGGCCACGCCGCCAAGTTTGTTTGCCCCTATTTGCGAGCACCTCAATGGCAGCGCGTGCTTGTCTGGTGATTGCCGCATTGTGTTAGAGAAACCCATCGGTGAGGACTTTGCTAGTTCCACGCAGGTAAACGAGACCCTAGCGCGCTATTTCGATGAGCGCTCAATTTATCGAATCGATCACTACCTTGGCAAAGAGACGGTTCAGAACCTACTGACGCTGCGCTTTGCCAATCGCTTTATCAACAGCCAGTGGGATGCCAGTTGCATTGACCATGTGCAAATCACCGTAGCAGAGGTCGTGGGTATTGAGGGCCGCTGGGGCTATTACGACAACGTCGGTCAGCTCCGAGATATGGTGCAAAACCACTTGATGCAGTTGCTGTGTTTGGTGGCGATGGAACCACCTAACTCACTCGAAGCCGAGAGCATTCGTGACGAGAAAGTCAAAATTGTAAAAGCGCTACGCCGTATTCAGCCTGCCACGGTTGCCGAAGAAGTTGTCCGCGGACAGTACAGCCAAGGTTGGAGCCAGGGCTCTGCCGTGCCAGGCTACTTGGAAGAGCCTGGTTCAGAGGCACCCACCTCAGACACCGAAACCTACGTGGCCATCAAAGCCCATGTTGATAACTGGCGTTGGGCCGGCGTACCGTTTTATTTGCGCACCGGAAAGCGCATGCCCGAAAAGGTAACGGAGATCATCATTCAGTACAAAGCGCTGCCCCATAACATATTTGGAGACGGCGCTAACATTCCCAATCGACTCATCATCCGCTTGCAGCCCAACGAGGGCATTGAGTTGAGCATGGTGTCGAAGCGTCAAAGCTTGCGCGACAAACTGTCATTGCAAACCCATACCCTCAATCTCGATTTCCGCGAAAATGCCGAATCTGACCGCATCCCCGACGCCTACGAGCGCTTGTTTTTAGACGCCATCAACGGCGATCAATCGCTGTTTGTAGGTCGCGAAGAGATCGAGGAAAGCTGGCGCTGGTGTGACAGCTTAATCGCTGCCTGCCAATCCCAGGGCGTCACCGCAAAACCCTACCACGCCGGTTCTTGGGGTCCCGCCAAAGCAGAAATTCTGATCGAAAAAGACGGTCGCAGCTGGCATGCCTGAACACCACTTTGACAGCGTCAGCGCCTTAGATAAGGCCTTGGCCGATACAGTTGTTAGCAAGCTTGCGCAAGCGCTAGACAGCCGCGCTCATGCATCACTGGTGGTCTCCGGTGGCAGCACTCCCAAGGGGCTGTTTGCACTACTTTCGGAAGCCGCACTGGACTGGGCAAGGGTCACCGTGGTGTTGGCTGATGAGCGCTGGGTTGAGACCGACCATGATGATGCCAATCGTCGCATGGTGCGCGAAAGCCTGTTGCGTGGTACTGCCAGTGGGGCCACTTTTATCTCACTAGCCGATGCCTACCCCGATACTGGCGCTGCCCTGCATGACGTTGAACGTGCGCTCGCCAATATTGATCAATTTGATGTTGTCATTTTGGGCATGGGACTCGATGGTCACACGGCTTCGCTGTTTCCCTGCAGTCTCGAACTACAAGAGGGCCTAACCACCACGGCTCCGGCACTCATGACCCAACCCACCACGGCACCCCATAAGCGTATAAGTCTATCTCGCAAGCGCCTTTTGGCGACTCACTATGGCGTACTGCACATTGTCGGTAACGAGAAGAAACAAGTGCTTAAAGACGCGCAAAAACTGGGCCTGCAAACCATTAAACCTGCGGCGGGCTTTATCGAACCCGACGGCCCCTTCGAGCTCTGGTTCGCACCCTAAGCTGCCGTCACACTAAACGGCACTCCATAAGAGACCGCCGGCTTGAGGCTTTGGTGGACGCGAACCTATTTTTCCAAAATCGCTAACGTGTAAACGCTCAAATTTCAGGCAAAAAAAAGGAGGGCCAATGCCCTCCCAAAGTAACCCCTGACCTTGGATCGGGGTTAGCCCAAAACGTTACGCCGCGTGATCGATAGCAAATTCCGTTGACTCTGTAACCGCGGCCAGACTTGCTAGGTGCAGCGCGGTATCTAACATACGGTTAGAAAATCCCCACTCGTTGTCATACCAAGACAGCACCTTCACCAAGCGGCCAGTGACCCGCGTGTGGTTGCAGTCAAAATGGCTTGAATA
>CAYPPU010000057.1:6683-9824 GCA_964412695.1 uncultured Alteromonadaceae bacterium
CCTTCACCAAGCGGCCAGTGACCCGCGTGTGGTTGCAGTCAAAATGGCTTGAATACGGCGAGTGATTGAAATCCACCGAGACCAGCGGCTGGGCGCTGTAAGCCAATGCCCCCGAGGCATCGGCCTGAGCGGCCTTGGCCATAATGGCGTTAATCTCTTCAACGCTGGTGTCGCGTGACGCCGTGAATGTCAGATCTACAACAGATACATTGATAGTGGGTACTCGCACTGCTAAGCCGTCAAGGCGCCCGCTCATTTCGGGGAGCACCAAACCAATGGCGGCTGCAGCACCAGTCTTGGTGGGAATCATGCTGTGACCAGCGGCGCGTGCGCGGTACAAATCGGAATGCGCCACATCGGTCAGCTTTTGGTCGTTAGTGAAAGCGTGAATGGTGGTCATCAAGCCACCCTCAACACCGACACTGTCGTTGAGCGGTTTAACCAGCGGAGCCAGACAGTTGGTGGTACAAGAGGCATTAGACACAATGCGATCATCTGCCGTGAGTGCCTCATGATTGATGCCGTACACCACTGTGCGATCCATGTCGGTACCGGGTGCTGATACCAGCACTTTGCCAGCGCCCGCCTCTAGATGCTTTTCAGCCTGAGCGCGCTGGGTGAACAACCCGGTGCACTCCAGCACCACATCAACGCCCATATCACCCCAAGGGAGTTGGGCTGGATCGCGCTCTGACAACAACCGAATACGGTCGTGACCGACCACAAGATGGTCCCCATCCAAACTCACGGGCAACGCGAAACGGCCGTGGGTGGTATCAAACTGGGTTAAGTGAGCGTGCACCTGGGGGTCGCCCAAATCGTTTATGGCGACGATTTTCAACTGATCTGACAGTTCAGGGCGCTCATACAGGGCCCGAAGAATGTTGCGTCCGATGCGGCCGTAGCCGTTGATAGCAAGTTGAATCATGGTATCCGCCCTCGTTTGGGTTGATTTCGCAACAGCCGGTATCGGTTATTGGGCCGGCGAAACCGCTTATGTAATTTTATTTCAGAAATTATACGAATTTAGCGAATATTGTCTATTTATTTTTGTTTTATTACGTCTTTTTACCGTTATATTGTGCATCTAGCCCGGCAAAAGCTTGGGCATGTTAGAAAGTTTCCAAAATTCGTCGCGGCTCTATCATCGCGACTCTAGGAGCGCCCGCCCACATGAACGAAAACAATTTGCTCACCCAGTTGAGTGCCGCGCTGCCCGATCTGAATAAATCCGAGAGCAAGGTCGCCCGCGCGATCCTAGACGACCCCGAAGCCGCCACCCGCTCAAGCATTGCCGTGCTAGCCAATCTCGCCGGCGTCAGCGAACCCACGGTGAATCGCTTTTGCAAAAAATTTGGTGCTAGCGGCTTTCCCGATTTCAAACTGTGGCTGGCACGCTCATTGGTATCCGGCGTGCGTTACATTAGCCGCGCCGTAGAACTCGATGACGACGTGGATACCTATCCACGAAAGTTATTCGATAACAGTATCTCGGCGCTAATGATTGCTCGAGACCAGCTGCCTCAGCAGGCGATTGCTCGCGCCGTTGATTATTTGGCACAAGCGCGACGCATCTGCTTTTTCGGTCTGGGCACCTCTGCCGCTGTAGCGCGGGATGCTGAGCACAAATTTTTTCGTTTCAACGTGCCGGTCACTACTCACACTGACCCGCTAATGCAGCGCATGCTCGCGGCCAGTGGTGGGGTAGGTGATTTGTTCTTTTTTATTTCCCACACCGGGCGCACTAAGGTCTTGGTGGAGGCTGCAGCACTGGCCCGCAAAACCGAGGCGACCGTGGTGTCACTGACGGCACCCGACTCACCACTGGCAGCCAATAGCCATTGCACCATCGACTTACATGTTCAAGAAAATACCGAGGAATACTTACCCATGACCTCGCGCTTGGTGCAATTGGTCACGCTCGATGTACTGGCAACGGGCGTAACCTTGCGCCGGGGCGAAGGCTTTTTACCGCACCTTGCCCGCATAAAAGACAGTTTAAAAGATACGCGCTTTCCTACAGAGGAATCTTGATTACATAAACCTAACCAAGAATCGAGGCGGGTGTGAGGTGCGCAAACGCCGTCCCCCTCAAGCTCAGCGCCACCTTAATCAACATTAACAACACCAAGGCCACACCCATCAAGGCTGTATGCACGTTGATGCCCTAGGTATTTCGGCCAGCAGCCCAACTAGCTCGGTTTGAAAACGTCTGACATCGCCACCGTTAACCACCCGGTGAGGGTAAGAAAACGACTCGCGCCCCGTTTTAGTGGGGCACAATCAAAAACACCTACATTAAGACCATGCGAATATCGGCTAACAGCCCGACAAGCTCAGTGAGGAAACGTCCGGCATCACCCCCGTTAATCACGCGGTGATCATAAGACAACGACAGCGGCAGCATTTTACGCGGCACAAACGCCGCCCCGTCCCAAACAGGTTGAATGTCCGCTCGCGACACACCCAATATGGCCACCTCTGGGGGGTTCACAATCGGTGTAAAACCGCGCCCGCCAATATTGCCCAAGCTACTCACGGTAAAGACGCCGCCTTGCATTTGATCGGCGCGTAATTTCCGATCGCGCGCGAGCTCCGCTAACTCGGCTACTTCCTGTGCAATATCCCAAACGGTTTTGTGGTCGATGTCGCGAATGACCGGCACCACCAAACCTGCGGGCGTATCCACCGCCATACCAATATTGCAGTAATGCTTACTGACCAAGGTGTCCCCGCCATCGGCCAAGGATGATTTGAGTTTGGGATGGGCATTTAACGCCACAGCACAGGCTTTGAGAATAAACGGCAGCGGCGACAGTTTTAGGCCACGTCGTTCAGCTTCATGTTTCATATCAGCCCGGAACAGCTCGAGCTCGGTAATATCGGCATCGTCAAATTGCGTGACGTGAGGCAGGTTTAGCCAAGACCGCCGCATGTTATCTGCCGTGAGCTTATCAATGCGCGAGCGCGGCTCTGCCTCGATCTCGCCAAACTTGGAAAAATCCACCTCGGGAATGACGGGCAACCCGGCGCCTGCGGGCGCCTCTGAGCGCGGCGCCTTAAGCGCGTTGCTAACAAAAGCGTGCAAGTCTTCTTTGAGAATTCGGTTGCGGGGCCCAGAGCCTTTGACCTGATTGAGGT
>CAYPPU010000058.1:0-9515 GCA_964412695.1 uncultured Alteromonadaceae bacterium
AGAAGCAAGCCTGACCGAACAACGCGCTTTGTTGATCGCCGGCGACCCCGCCGATCACGACGGACTGGCCCAAAATCGCAGCGCTCGTATGCCCAAAGTTCGCGCTTGAGGGCAACACCTCTGGCATCATGTTCTTGGGAATTTCGAGCATCGCCAACAATTCATCGTCCCACCGATTATGGTGAATGTTGAACAGCATGGTTCTAGCGGCGTTGGAGACGTCGGTCACATGCCTCTGGCCTTGGGTCAGGTGCCAAATCAACCAGCTGTCGATCGTGCCAAATGCCAAGTGCCCCTGTGCCGCAAGGGCACGTGCGCCACGCACATTTTCCAAAATCCAATGCAGTTTGGTCGCGGAAAAATAAGCATCGATGCGCAGGCCAGTTTTGGACTCCACCATTTCGGCGCAGCCACGCGCCCTCAAATCAACACACGTTGGCTCCGCTCGCCGATCTTGCCAAACGATCGCGTTGTAAATCGGTTGGCCATTGCGGCGATCCCACACCACCGTGGTCTCGCGCTGGTTGGTGATGCCGATGGCATCGATGTCCTGGGCACTCAAGCCGCTTTGCTGCATAGCTTGCTGCAAGGTGGCCAGTTGGCTGGACCAAATCTCTAGGGGGTCGTGTTCAACCCACCCAGGATTGGGGTAAATCTGTGTGAACTCTTGTTGAACGAGCGTTTGTATTTGACCGGCTCTGTCAAACACAATTGTTCTTGAGCTTGAGGTCCCTTGATCAATGGCGAGGATATGTGTCATGTCGTTCGTGGCTTAGTCCATCATGCAATCACGCAATCAACGCCGTGTTGATGCATGAGGTCTTGGATGTGCGCTGGCGGGTTTTGATCGGTAAAGATGCGGTCAATTTCCTTGAGGTCAGCCAATTTGACCATGGCATCGCGCTGAAATTTCGTGTGATCAGTGGCAAGCCAAACCTCTCTGGATTGCTCGATGATGGTTCGCGCCACGCGAACCTCGCGGTAGTCAAAGTCGCGCAGTGTGCCGTCCATCTCGATGCCGCTGATGCCAATGAGACCGATATCGACCTTGAACTGCCGAATGAAGTCGACAGTGGCCTCGCCAGTTATGGCTTGGTCGCTCGCGCGCACGACACCACCGGCAACGATCACCTCGCAACTTTGGTTGGTGCTCAAAAGCGCAGCCACGTTGAGGTTGTTGGTGATCACGCGCAGGCCGGAGTGGTTTCGCAACTCGTGGGCCACGGCTTCGATGGTCGTGCCCACGTTCATTACCAGTGAGCAGCCATTCGGTACGCGCTGTGCAATCGCTTGCGCAATACGCCGCTTCTCGTCGGCTGCGAGAGCTTGGCGCTGGCGGTAGGCGATATTTTCTGTGGTTGATCCAGGTAGTCGGACCCCGCCGTGAAAGCGGGCCAAGAGGCCGGCTTCAGCGAGCCGGGTCACGTCCCTGCGCACGGTTTGGAGCGTGACATCGAACATTTCAGCCAGGGTCTCGATGGTTTGCGGCCCTTGGGTTCTGACGGCTTCAACGATGCCAGATTGTCGAGGTGTAGGTGTCATGGTGTGTTCGTTTTTATCAGAAACAGACAATAATCGAAAAAAAATACTCAAAATATAGGGTAATTACTGACAATAAAGAATAAAAACGAACAATAAAATTGCGTTTCGAACAATTCCGAAGCAATTCACGCAACAGATCACATGCAACTTGAATTAGTCCAAATCGAACAACGAGTTGGCTCAGAAGCGCACCTTTATCCGCTCAGTCTGAAGCTCGTACCCGGAGTGGTGAATGTGCTGCTGGGTGCAACCAAGGCGGGAAAAACCAGTTTGATGCGTGTGATGGCAGGCTTAGACAGGCCCACCAAAGGCCAAGTCCTAGTCGATGGTCGCGATGTCACAGGCATGCCTGTGCGTGAACGCAACGTGGCGATGGTGTACCAGCAATTCATCAACTATCCGGCGATGACGGTCGCCGAAAACATTGCCTCGCCGCTGCGACTGCGCGGTCAAAGTGCGGACACGATCGCAGGCACTGTGAAGTCTTTGGCGCAGCGCTTACACATCGAAATGTTCTTGGATCGCTTACCAGCGGAGTTATCAGGCGGCCAGCAACAAAGGGTGGCGCTGGCCCGAGCTTTGGCCAAAGACGCGCCGCTGATGTTGTTCGATGAGCCACTGGTCAACCTGGATTACAAGTTGCGCGAAGAACTGCGCGAGGAGCTGAGTGCCTTGTTTGACAACGGTGGCTCAACAGTGGTCTACGCGACAACTGAGCCCGCGGAAGCTTTGATGCTGGGCGGCTACACAGCGGTGATGGACGCTGGCGAATTGTTGCAATACGGGCCGGCCGCAGAAGTCTTTCGCAAGCCAGCTTCTTTGCGCGTGGCCAAGGCATTCAGTGACCCCCCGATGAACCTCGTCCCTGTCCGTCGCGAAGGAGGACGCCTGTCTCTAGGCCATGACGTGTGGGTCGACTGGGCTTTGCCGGAAAGTACGCCGACCGATTTGATTCTGGGCGTGCGCGCGAACGCAGTGCGCTTGGAGGCGCCAGACTATTCACTGCCTTTGCCCGCCAAGGTCGAACTAGCTGAAATTTCAGGATCGGACACCTTCTTGCACGTCGGGGCTGCGGTCGGTGACTTGGTTGCGCAGTTGACCGGTGTGCACAACATCGCGATCGGCGAATCAATGACCGTTCATGTGGATCTTTCACAGGCGTATTTATTTGATGCTCGAGGCCCCTTGTTGGTTGCGCCTGAGGCAAGCGGAGGGCGGCACTGATGGCTCGCATTGAACTTGATCTAGCGCACGCTTACGGTGCGAACCCGCAGCGCGATGAGGATTACGCGTTGCTACCGATGAAGCTGTGTTTTGAGAACGGTGGGGCCTACGCGCTCCTCGGCCCTTCGGGGTGTGGTAAGTCCACGATGCTGAACATCATTTCGGGTTTGTTGGCGCCTTCGCATGGTGAGGTTCGGTTTGACGGAGTAAACGTCTCAGCACAAAGTCCCCAAGCGCGAAATATTGCCCAAGTGTTCCAGTTCCCGGTGATTTACGACACGATGACCGTGGCGCAAAACCTTGCGTTTCCCCTGAAGAATCGCGGCATGTCGGGCGAACGAATCAAGCAGCGCGTGGGCGAAGTCGCTGAAATGCTGGAAATCAGCCATGAACTCAACCGCCGTGCTGCCGGCTTGAGCGCTGACCAAAAGCAGATCATATCGCTCGGTCGAGGCTTGGTGCGCCCCGACGTTTCTGCAGTGCTTTTCGACGAACCTTTGACGGTGATTGATCCTCACTTGAAATGGAAGCTGCGCCGCAAACTCAAGCAAATTCACCACGAACTCAAGCTGACGTTGATCTACGTGACGCACGATCAAATCGAAGCTCTTACGTTTGCTGATGAAGTGGTGGTGATGTCTCGAGGTCGCGCAGTACAGGTGGGCCGTCCTGAGGACTTGTTCGAACGACCTGCACACACATTCGTGGGCCATTTCATTGGTTCACCAGGCATGAATTTCCTGCCAGTCACTGCGACGGATCGCGGCATCGATGTCATGGGGGTCAATGTTCATCTGAATCGAGTGTTGCCCCATGGTTCGCTGACCCTGGGCATCCGACCCGAGTACGTTTCTGTGGTGCCTGCAGGCTCAGAGCACAGTTTGGAATTTGTGGTGGAACGCGTGCAAGACATCGGCACGTATTTTGTTGTGACTTGCCAGCGAGAAGGCTATTCACTGAAGGTGCGTATGGCGCCGCAGCAAGTGATTCCTTCTGTACACCAGCACGTAGGCTTGCGGCTCATAACCGAACGCACCTGCTTTTACAAAAACGAGGAGTTGATCGCATGAGCAGTCTGACCAAACCAGTGAACCAAAAGGCCTGGTGGTTGGTTCTACCCGTCATTCTGTGCGTGGCATTTTCGGCGATTGTGCCCTTGATGACCGTGGTGAATTACTCGGTCCAAGACATCATTTCGCCGGAGCGGCGGGTGTTTGTTGGCACAGAATGGTTCGCCGAGATGCTGCGAGATGAAGCCCTGCACGAAGCATTGTTGCGGCAAATTCAATACTCTGTTTCTGTGCTGTTGATCGAGGTGCCGCTGGGTATCGCGTTGGCCTTGTGTATGCCAGCACATGGGTGGAAGTCTTCAGCGGTTCTGGTCACTGTGGCCTTGTCGCTCCTGATCCCTTGGAACGTGGTCGGGACAATTTGGCAAATTTTTGGCAGAAACGATATCGGGCTGCTGGGGCATACCTTGGAGGCGCTTGGTATCGAATACAGCTACACCGGTGACGCTACCCATGCGTGGGTCACCGTGTTGGTCATGGACGTGTGGCATTGGACGCCTCTTGTAGCGCTGCTCTCATATGCGGGGTTGCGCAGTATTCCCGATGCCTATTACCAAGCAGCGCGCATTGATGGTGCGAGTCGATTTGCGGTGTTTCGCTTTATCCAACTGCCGAAGCTGCGAGGCGTATTGGTGATTGCTGTTTTGCTGCGTTTCATGGACAGTTTCATGATTTACACCGAGCCCTTTGTGCTGACTGGTGGAGGCCCTGGCAATGCGACCACATTCCTGTCGCAATACCTCACGCAAAAGGCCGTTGGCCAGTTCGACTTGGGACCTGCGGCCGCGTTCTCCTTAATCTATTTTTTAATCATCTTGTTGTTTTCGTTTGTTCTTTACAACTGGATGCAGAGCGTTGGAACAGCTGACACGCAGGAGAAAGAGCATGGCTAAAGCACGCTTCCAAAAGCGAAATCTGTTTTTAATCGGGTATCTGATATTCGCTTTGTTGCCCATCTATTGGATGCTCAACATGAGCTTCAAAACGAACCAAGAAATTCTCTCTTCGTTCAGTTTGTGGCCTCAAAACTTCACGTTCGACAATTACAAGACCATCTTTACAGATGCTTCCTGGTACTCGGGCTATATCAATAGCTTGATCTATGTCGGCATCAACATGGTGATCTCCGTAGCCGTGGCACTGCCTGCAGCTTATGCCTTTTCGCGCTATCGATTTTTGGGAGATAAGCATGTGTTCTTTTGGTTGCTCACCAATAGGATGACGCCGCCGGCCGTGTTCTTGTTGCCGTTCTTCCAGCTCTATAGCACCTTGGGCATGATGGATACGCACATTGCCGTGGCGCTCGCGCACCTGCTCTTCAACGTGCCATTGGCCGTCTGGATTTTGGAGGGTTTCATGAGTGGGATACCGCGTGAGATCGATGAGACCGCGTACATCGACGGCTATAGCTTTCCGCGGTTCTTTATTCAAATCTTTTTGCCATTGATCAAAGCCGGCGTGGGTGTGGCGGCGTTCTTTTGCTTCATGTTTTCGTGGGTTGAGTTATTGCTTGCGCGCACGCTGACGAGTGTGAATGCGAAGCCAATCGTGGCCACCATGACGAGGACAGTGAGTGCCTCTGGTATGGATTGGGCGACCCTGGCGGCCGCGGGGGCACTGACGATTGTGCCGGGTGCAATCGTGATTTGGTTCGTGCGCCATTACATCGCCAAGGGCTTTGCGATGGGGAGGGTTTAAGCCATGTTTGATTGGATGTATTGGACGACGCCAGTGGCGGTGTTCTTTTCTTGCATTGTGTTGATGTTGATTGGTATGACGATTTGGGAGGTCAAGTCACCGACGGCTACGCGCCGAGGCTTTTTGCCGCTTTCAACGACACGCGGAGATCGGCTATTCATTGGTTTGCTCGCCATGGCGTATGTGAACTTGGCTTTCGTCGGTCTTTCGGAGCACATCATGGATTGGCTGTCGCTCGAGCAAGAGCCAAGTATCTGGTTCAGCTTTGTCGGTTCCTTGGGTCTGTTGGCTTTGATCATGCGCAAGGGCTGACAGGCACATTGAGGTTTTCACAGGTGTTTGGTCTAAATGGGTCCCGGGGCTGAACACCATTCTTTTAATCGGGACATTTTTTCCTTGAGGAGACATCATGAAATTGCGTCTAAAGACTCTGACCGTGGCCGTGTCCATGGCTTTGAGTGGTCAAGCTGCGTTTGCGGATGAGGCCGCAGCAGCACGTTGGATCAACAGTGAGTTTCAGCCCTCTACCCTGAGCAAAGCGGAACAAACGAATGAAATGAAGTGGTTCATTCAAGCAGCCGCCAAGTTGAAGGCCGCTGGCGTGAATGAAATCAACGTGGTGTCTGAAACCATCACGACTCACGAATACGAAAGCAAGACGCTTGCAAAGGCCTTTGCCGAGATCACGGGCATCAAGGTCAATCACGATTTGATTCAAGAAGGTGACGTGGTTGAAAAATTGCAGACTTCGATGCAGTCTGGTAAGTCGATCTATGACGGTTGGATCAGCGACTCTGACTTGATCGGTACACATTACCGTTACGGCAAAGTCATGAACTTGACCGATTACATGGCGGGCAAGGGCAAGGCTTATACCAACCCTGGTTTGGATTTGAAGGACTTCATTGGTACGAGCTTCACGACCGCACCAGATGGCAAGATGTATCAACTGCCTGATCAGCAGTTCGCCAACTTGTATTGGTTCCGGGCAGACTTGTTTGACCGCGCAGATTTGAAGGCCAAATTCAAGAGCAAGTATGGCTATGACTTGGGCGTGCCTTTGAATTGGAGTGCTTACGAAGACATCGCGGAGTTCTTCACCAATGATGTGAAAGAAGTCGACGGGAAGCCCATTTACGGTCACATGGACTACGGCAAAAAGGACCCCTCTCTGGGCTGGCGCTTTACCGACGCATGGTTGTCTATGGCCGGTACGGCTGATATCGGTATTCCCAACGGCAAGCCCGTGGATGAGTGGGGTATTCGCACCACAGCTGATGGCTGCACGCCAGTCGGTGCATCGGTGGAGCGTGGTGGTGCAACCAACTCGCCAGCCGCCGTCTACGCACTGACGAAATATGTAGACTGGATGAAGAAATATGCGCCTAAAGAGGCCACCGGGATGACCTTTGGTGAAGCTGGCCCAGTGCCTGCTCAAGGCCAAATCGCCCAGCAGATCTTCTGGTACACAGCCTTCACGGCAGACATGACTAAGCCCGGTTTGCCCGTTGTGAATGCGGATGGAACACCAAAGTGGCGCATGGCTCCTGGCCCCAACGGTCCGTACTGGAAGCAAGGCATGCAAAATGGCTATCAAGACGTGGGCTCTTGGACCTTCTTTGAAGGACATGACGCCAACCGCACCGCTGCTGCGTGGCTCTACGCTCAGTTTGTGACGGCCAAAACCGTGTCCTTGAAGAAGACTATTGTCGGTTTGACCCCCATTCGTGAGAGCGACATCCGCTCAGAGGCAATGACCAAATTGGCTCCGAAGTTGGGTGGTTTGGTGGAGTTCTATCGCAGTCCCGCCCGCGTGGCATGGACGCCAACGGGGACCAACGTTCCTGACTATCCGAAGCTTGCGCAGCTCTGGTGGAAGAACGTGGCTCAGGCCGTGACTGGTGAGAAAACGCCCCAGGGTGCCATGGATAACTTGGCTGACGAGATGGATAAGGTCATGGGTCGTTTGGAGCGAGCTGGGATGGCACGCTGCGCGCCCAAGCTGAACCCCAAGAGCAAACCCTCTAAGTGGTTGAGCACTGAACACGCCCCATGGGCGAAGTTGAGCAATGAGAAGCCACAAGGTCAGACCATCGCATACCAAACCCTCTTGGATGCATGGAAAGCTGGCAAGGTGCGTTAAACCAAGCGTGAATCGCACATGAATCACCCCGGGCCTTGCGGCCCGGGGCCATCACATGAACAGAAAAGAATCTATCAGTGCACTCGCGCGCTCTGGTGTGGTCGACCTTGTCGTGATCGGCGGTGGGGCGACCGGCCTGGGCGTTGCATTAGATGCGGCCTTGCGGGGACATCGTGTAGTTCTACTAGAGTCGCACGACTTTGCTGGAGGCACGTCGTCGCGATCGACTAAGTTGCTGCACGGCGGTGTGCGTTATCTGGCGCAGGGCAACATTTCACTAGTGAGGGAGGCCCTTCATGAGCGCGCGGCGATTTTAAATATCGCTCCTCATGTGAGTTCGCCATTGGCGTTTGTGATGCCGGCGTACTCAGCATGGAAAGTGCCGTTTTACGGCATCGGTTTGAAAATTTATGATTTGCTGGCAGGCGCAGCAGGTTTGGGCTCAACACAAATTTTGTCCAAGCAAGAGACGTTGACACTTCTGCCAGGTGTGAAGGCTGAGGGGCTCTTTGGTGGGGTCAAGTATTGGGACGCTCAGTTCGATGACACACGTCTCGCCTTGGCCGTGGCGCGCAGCGCAATGCTCGCTGGCGCGCAACTGTTGAACTACGTCAAGGTCGATGCCTTAGAGCCTCTTTCAGACCAAATCGATGGCGCGCGATGGGCCGTGGCTTGGCGGGACCAGCGGGCCGAGGAGTCCGGTGAGCTCAGAGCCAAATGCGTCGTCAATGCGGCAGGTGTGTGGGTCGATGATGTGCTTGCGAAAGTACAGGGCGTCACCAAACGGCGCCGCATGGTAACGCCTAGCCAGGGCGTACATCTTGTCGTCGATCGAGCGTTTCTCGCGGGCGAGAGTGCGCTTTTGGTGCCTAAAACCAAAGACGGTAGGGTATTGTTTGCTGTGCCTTGGTTGGGTGCGGTCGTATTGGGTACGACAGATACAGTGCGTGCAGACGCACCTCGCGAGCCTGTCGCCCTTGAAGAAGAGATCGAATTCATTCTTCGTGAAGCGGCAAACGTGTTAACTCGAGCACCCAGTCGAGCAGACGTGAAGTCGGTTTGGGTTGGCTTGAGGCCGCTGGTGAATCCGACACGGGAGAAGGCGACTCGCGCCATCTCACGCGAACACACCATCGAACAATCCCAGGCTGGCTTGATCACAGTGACCGGGGGAAAGTGGACCACGTATCGCGCGATGGCAGAAGATGTTCTGACCGAAATACACACTGAGGGCTTGTTGCCACAGCGAGAGTCCAAAAAAACAGCATGCCACCGGTTGATGGGGGCATCGGGAGCAGTGACCAAGCGGATGACAGATGCGCCAGGCATTCACTTGTTTGGTGATCAGAGCACATCAGTACTTAGCCTATGCGGTGCGGATCGTGAGGTGGGTATGGGTTTGACTGAGGCGATGATTCGGTATAGCGCCCGATATGAATTCGCATTGACAGTTGAAGATGTACTGGCTCGACGCTGGCGGGCCCTGTTTTTGGATGCACGCCAAGCACTTGAAATGGCTGATCGTGTTGCGGAAATTTTGACTGAGGAAACGGCTCAGGATCCCGAGCTGGAAGCGTTTCAAACATTGTGTCGGCAATATCAATTGTCGGTATGAATCACGTAGGTCTCGAGAGACTTTGGCGAACCTGAACGATTGGATTCCGAGTCGCGGCGTTGGATTTCACACGTCCATGCGCTAAGTCACCTTGTGTGGCCCGCTTGTGTGCGCAATGTGATTTGAAAATCAACGAAAATCCAAGCTTTCTGCGCAATTGGATTCCAAATGTCTGAGTTAATGCAATATTTCAAAGCGTCCAGCGACATGCGCGTGTGGCTGG
>CAYPPU010000059.1:0-7650 GCA_964412695.1 uncultured Alteromonadaceae bacterium
CTCGCGAATGGCTGGGCATCGCGATGGTGGCGGGTGGCGTATTGGTACTGGCGTTCAAATGATCGAGACTGGACTGCCAAGCAGCTCGCCGCTTCGGCAGTCCTAGTCTGCGCACATCACGTCGTCATGCTGCGATCCAGTGAATCAATCGGCCTTTTCTGCGCCGCCGGCATCCTTCTTGATCGAAACCGTGCTGGGCGCGTAGCCTTTCGATGCGATCTGGATAGTCAGCGTTTTTACGTTCTGTGATTTATACAGAAGCGCATTCGGATTGGCGCGAAAGTGGGTGGCGTTAGCCGTTGCATTTGCGTCACCTGTATCGTCTATATGCAGTACGGTTGTCGCACCCTGCGGCAGCTTGAAGCTCTCGTAATTTCGGTAGTAGCTTTCAGTCTTGCCGGTTGTTGAGTCTTTCACCGTGTAGTAGAGCTGCAGCCCTTGCAATGGTGTTGACCCTGGGTTCTTGACCGCAATTTCCACGTGGTCAGAAACCCCCTTCTTGCTGACGGGATCAAAATTATCCTCAACTTTGGCACCCTCGATGACCGGGCCTCCAGCCTTGCCCTTTGGGGCAATGGGGTTGGCGGCTTCCAATGGTTTGGGGTCCTTCAAATCATTTATGCCGTCACCGTCGGTATCGGCATTCATGGGGTCGGTGCCCAGCAAAACCTCGGCTGAATCGGGAATGCCGTCGTGATCAGTGTCTACCCCACTGGTTGCAGCATGCGCGATGCCGGATGCTGCAAGCAGGCTCAGAATGAGACTCAAAGAGGCGGTGGTTGTCATAGTACGTAGTTTCATGGTTCAGTTGTCTTTCAAGTGGTTAACGTTCAGGGGAAAAATGGCAAGTGCTGTTAGCAGTGAGCCAAAAAGGCCCAATAGCCAGAACACGTCGCCCGAGCGGTCTTGCACTACCGTTGCCAGTGGCTGGTTGGCATAGGTGTCTTTGATACCGAGCACCGCAAAGCTCAATCGCTCAAAGTGTTTGGCAGGGGAGGATTGCTCCACGCTGTCGCGAAGGGTTTCGGAAGTCTTGAAGGACCTCATGATTTCTTTCTCCTGAGGTTTGGCAATGCTCAGCGTTCTGAATACCCCTGCACCCACTTGGTTGTCAGGGTCCAAGGTGTCGCCAATTTGCGGCGTAACCAGCACGAAGACGAGCCAAAGGCCAAAGGCCAACAGCACGGCATGTACAGAGCGGCGCATATGCAGCGCAAGCAGAAAACCTAGTGAGAAGAAAAAGCCAACATAGAGGCTCGCAGCGACGAAGGTGGCCCCGATGCGGGCGAGATCATCTGCGCTCAGCGCCACGCCTCCGATTGCCACCAGGCCCAATGCCCCCAATGCAAAGGTCAGAAACAACACGCCACTAATTGCGATGAAGTTGCCCAGACACTTGCCGACGATAAAGGTCATGTTGGACAAGGGACGTGTCAACAAAAGCGGCAAAGTGTTGCGACCACGCTCGGAAGCTGCTGCACGGTGGCCCAGCACAATACCTAGGACGGCACCGATGATCTCGATGTATTCCACGAATCCGCGCAACAATTTCAAGGGCATAAATGCGGGTGGAGCTAGTGCATCCAGCGGCTTACCTAGAGAGAGCAGCAATTCGCGGGCACCGTTGTAGCTCACGACATCGGCCTTCAATGCAACGGCCGCTACCAGTAGCGAAACAAAACTGGCCGCGAGCATAAAGACCGTCACCATTAGCAGCAGCTTGGTCCGCCGAACATCAGCGATTTCTTTCCACGCGAGGGCGCGGATCTGTATCAGGGATTCATTCATCAGTATTGCTCCGTGTGCCGCTGAGGCGGGTCAATGCGGCCATCGTCAAGGCACCAAACGTTAGGTTGGCGATGGAAATTAGGGTGAGACCACCGGTCATCCCCAACGAGGAGGGATCAGCTGGCGCAAAGCCCAACAAGGTGGCGGCGACATCGCGATAGGCGCCAACCAATGAAAATGGTGCAAGCACGGGCCCCGTGAAGTCGAAAAACGCGCTGACCGGTGGCGCCACCATCGCCTTGATGGGGTTGAGTGCGGCCATCGGATTGATGTTGGCGCTGAGCTGGGGGAAGACAAATGTCAATACCAACCAGGCTGTCACCGGCACGAGTAGTGCCACGGATTCCGAACGGCTCCATGCGGCTGACCCCATCGCCATGAGACCAAACGCAGAGAGGAACAGCCAGGAGACGCTATAGAACTTCAATAGTGAGAACCAATCTGCAGATGACATGGGGTTGCCAGGCATCAACACGACGGTAATGGCCGTTCCAGCTGCGGCGATCCCCAGCAATCCGGCGATGGACACCAGCAGCGCCAACATCTTGCCGCCTGCGTAGGCGGCCCGGTGCAATGGGCGACTAGCGATCAATGGGAATACACCTGAGCGCAAGTCCTCCGCGATGATCTGAAAGCCCATTACGATTGCCACCAAAGCGCCGAGCAACGAGATATAGGTGGTCATGTTGCGCAACATGGCCAATGGCGGCATATCTGCCAGAGGATTGGGCGGGACCGGTAACCCAGTGGCGCGCAACATGGGCAGCGCTTGGGTGTAGATGTGGTTCACCGTGTTAGTGGCAGACCAGCCTAGGTAAGCTGAAAGCACCACCATTGCCAAGAAAAGCAGTGCCAACCAGAGCACGGTGCGGTCTCGTAACGCAACGCGCAACGTATTCATGGCGACCACAGGAACGATTCCGGTGGTTTGCGGAGTTGTCATGGGTTGGCGCATCTCAGACCTCTGCGGCTGGCGCCAGTGATAGGTACAAGTGCTCTAAGGCCGTGTCATCTCCAAAGCGCCTCAAAACTTCGCCGATCGTGTCGTGGAACACAAGCTGACCGTGGTTGAGTACACCGATGGAAGTACAAGTCTTTGAGACCTCACTGATTAGGTGGGTGTTCATGAAAATCGTAGTGCCGCGCTCTTTATTGAGGCGGATGATCAGGTCGCGCAGCGTTTTGATTCCCAGCGGGTCCAGACCGGACGTGGGTTCGTCGAGAAACAAGATGTCGGGCCGATGGAGGATGGCCTGCGCCAAGCCGATGCGTTGGCGTTGGCCTTTGGACATGGCGCCGACACGGCGCGGTCCCAGATGCTCACACTCTAAAAATTTCAAAGTGGATCGAATTTCTTCATCGGGCTTGCGAATGCCAGATAACTGAGCAAGGAATCGAAGATTGTCGTTGGCGCTCATCGCCTCGTAGAGTCGGACGTTTTCTGGCACATACCCCAGACGGCGGCGCGCTTCGAATCCTTCAGCCACGACGTCATGTCCACAAACCAGCGCCTTGCCAGAGGTAGGCTTGAGTAATGTGGTCAAAATGTTCAGCGTGGTGGTCTTGCCTGCGCCGTTGTGCCCGAGGAAACCAAACACTTCGCCAGTGGCCACCTCCAAGTCGAGTGGCTTGAGCGCAAAGGCGCCGTCGTAGCGCATGGCAAGTTGATTGGTGAGAATGGCGGGGGTCATAAAAGTCCTTAAGGTGACGAATTGGGTTCATCATCTCGGACCAAACTTAGCCCAGCCCTAGGGACCAAGAAAATTTGCAAAAAAAGCGGTAATACCGACGGCTAGCCCGTCGAATCAGTTACCGTTCTCTCGATTTTTTAGCGTGACTTCGTCGGTGCGCTGTGCTTGCGCAGAGTTCTATTTTTCTAGAACGACGCGCGCTTTCAGGCCTTGCGGGAATTGCGAGGAGTCGCTCAATTCAATCCGCCCCTGCAGACGCTCGGCAATGGTCTTGACAATCGACAGACCCAGTCCTGAACCGGTCTGATCGGAACCGAGCACCCGGTAGAACGGATCGAGCACCCGTTCACGCTCCCCTTCGGGAATGCCGACACCACTGTCTTCTATTTCTAAAATGACATGGTTGGGTTCATCTACCACCGAAAGATCAATGCACCCGCCATCCGGGGTGTAGCGAATAGCGTTATCCACCAGATTTTTGACGATGGCAACCAAATCCAATTCATTGGCAAGTAGATGGACATCGCTCGTGATTGCAACTCCGACATCAATGTGTTTGGCTTCGGCCAACGGCATTAGGTCTTCCAGAACACCTCGGTACACCTGCTGCACTGAGATAGTTTTTGTCGGTGTTGCTTTTGCATCTTGTGCCCTCGCTAAGCTGAGCAATTGGTCAAGCAAATTGCGTCCGCGGTCAATGCCTTGACGAAGGCGTGCGAGGCGCTTTTTTGCTTCGTCAGGCATATCAACGTTGCTGAGCATTTCCGCCTGTAATGAAAGCGCTGCCATGGGTGAGCGTAGCTCATGTGAGGCATCAGCTAAAAATCTCCGCTGGAGCTGCATGGAGTCAGAGACACGTTGCAGCAAACGGTTGATGGCGATCACAAAGGGCCGAATCTCGCTGGGTACATGGGCTTGCTGAATTGGATGCAACTCCTGTTCGGATCGCGCATCGATTTCGTCCGCTAGTCGGGTCACTGGTTTGAGCAACTGGCGTACTAGGTTTCCTATCAATAGCAACAAAATGGGCACCATGATCAAGATTGGCAATACGGTACGCAGCGCGCTATTGCGGGCGATTTCGTTGCGAACTGTCGTACCTTGTGAAATAGCGATGCGTCCGCCCCCCGGCAACGACCGAATGAGTACTCTGTACGATTCATCTTGAAGGTGGACAGTCTGCAACCCATCCTTCAGCGTATTGGAGAGGGGGAGAGCCGTCGAACCATTTTCTGCACCATCGCCAACGGATTGAATAATCAACCGGAGTTCAGGGTCCAACTCGGCTGATCCATCACTTGGAGGTGCATAGGTGAGTTGGTTTCCAAGAAAAGCGGCTACTTGGGTCAAAGTACCGTCTTGCAATTCATTCGCGTCTTCGTATGCAGCCACAAAGGAGAAGCTTCCTGCCCCGATAGCGACAGACAGAATCGCTATAGACAACCAGAGCGAAAGTCGAAGTTGGATCGAATCCTTCAGGCGCTCTTTGAAACCATCCATCCCATCCCCCTGACATTCTTAATGCTGTCTGCACCGAGCTTTTTGCGCAAGGCATGAATCAGGTACTCAATGGCGTTGCTCTCCACTTCTTCACCCCACCCGTAAACACGGTCTTCCAAATCTGCACGCGAGAGGATCGCCCCGGGGCGGATCATCAGTGCGTTGAGTAAGGCATATTCCCGGTTGGATAAGAGCAATGCCGCCTTACCCTGGACACTCACTTCGCGCGTGACAGGGTCAAGCGACAAAACGCCGTTGCTGAGCAGCGGTGCAGCGGTACCGCCCTTGCGACGCACAACGGCTCGAATACGCGCCAGCAACTCTGACATCTCAAACGGTTTGAGCACATAGTCGTCGGCGCCACTATCGAGCCCACGAATGCGGTCGTCCAGCCCATCCCTGGCCGTGATGATCAGCACTGGAATCGGGTTGTTCCGTTCACGAACGACCCGCACTACCTCCATGCCATCTTTGCCTGGCAAACCGAGGTCAAGCAACACCACGTCGTAGTGTTGCGTTGCCAATGTGGTTAATGCGGTTTGTCCATTCTTGACCCAATCTGCCGCAAACGACGCATCTTTCAGCGAGCCCTGAATCGCCTCTCCAATCATCGGATCGTCTTCGACCAACAACACACGCATTCATACCCCCTCTGGTTTGCCGCTTGCGGCCAAGTGAAACATCACCGGAATCACGGACAAGGCTACGATCCCTAAGGAGAGCATGCCAACGTGTTCGCGCACCCAGACTATGCCACCTAGCCAAAATCCTGCCATCAACAATACACTAGACCAAATGACAGCGCCCAATGCGTTGTAGGCGGCAAAGCGCCGAGGAGCCATTCTCGTCAAGCCGGCGAGAAACGGTGCAATCGTACGGACCACTGGAATAAACCGACCTATGGTGACGGTGATCGGGCCATAACGATCAAAGTAGTCGTGTGTTTTGGCCAAATGCTGGGGTTTGATCCAACTCCGACGAATCAGAAACTGACCTATGGACGACTCCCCCACCCAGTAGTTCACGCCATCGCCAAGAATGGCCGCCACCGTAACCAGCAAGATCGCCCATAGTGGTTGTATGCCATTGATCCCGAGAAAGGCGCCGGTCGCAAACAGTAGTGAGTCACCAGGCAGAAAAGGCATGAACACCACGCCTGTCTCTAGAAAGATGATGCCCGCTACGATCAGAACACCCAATATCCAGTTGCTAGCTAGTAAATTCATTAGGCCTTGGTCGCTGCCTAGCCAACTCAAAATTGCACTTGACATCATGGTGATCTAAAAATATTGCAGTAAGAAGGGTTGGCGCAATCAGCCTTCGACAACGTCCAAGGGCGCACTCACATTGGAGGCAGCGTACTTATTCGCAGTGGGTGTCGATCTGCCTTGACGCACAGAGACGTGGTCGTCACTCGGCGTTGCGTCTATCAGGTCGCCATCGCCAGCGGTGCGTGGATTGTTCGCGACTTCATCCGCATCCTGAGGCCCCCATAGATCGGCAATGCGCTTTTTAGCGCTGGCCATTTCGGTCACCAAAGTGGCAGCGTTGAGCACCAGGGTACATCCCTGCGCCAAATCGCTTGGATTCGGTGCTGTAACGGTAGGTGTGGAATCCGCCTGCGTTACAGGGATTGGTGCCGCATTGACGAAGTAGAGCGTCAGAGCCGCAAGAGACACGGCGGCTATTGCGAGGGCGGATCGAAAGAGTTTTTTATCATTTATCGATAGATTCACGACGATTCCTTATTGGGTTTGTTGGGGACGCCACAAGTGTGTTTGCCCAGACTTAGCGCAAACATAGGGGGCGGCCAAGATATCAACGTTTACTTGGTTGTTTCCCCAGCAGTTGGATCAGTCTTGTTCGTCGTGACCGTCATCACGATCCGCTTGGTCTTCAGCGCCCCCTTGATGGCTTCGCCGATCATGGCGTCGTCTTCGACCAGCAATACTCGCACTCTTTCTCCAGTTGTTTTTGCCGCATTCCGCATACCAGATGCATTCCATCTGTCAAGGGAGCATTGAAGTAAGCACTCCATCCTTGAGTTTGATGTGGTGATACATGGCAGCTAAAGCATGAATTCCCGCTGACCACATGATGACATCGCCAAGAAACTTGTGTACTTCACCCCAATCCGCAAGACCGGATAAATTCGAGTTAGCGATGAAAGGCAGTTCGTTAATCCGAAACCCACCCAACAACGTTAAAGGAATGGACTCCGATCCCAAAGCCAATAGTGCAGTGAGCGGTAATGCAAAAAGTAAAGCCCACAATACAAAATGCATCAGTCGAGATAGGAGATGCATCCATGCCGTCATCTGAAGCCTAGGGGCATCTGGACGCACTGCAACCCAGACCAAGCGTAGAAATGTGAGCGTAAATACGGCGATGCCCAAGGACTCATGCCAAATGATGTCATTTCGTGTACCAGGGTCGATACCGTCATCCAGCAATCGACCAAAGTCTCCGGGACCCAACACGAATGCTATGCCAACAATGATTGCCGTAATCCAATGAAAGGCTTTACTTAATTTATCGTATTGATCTAAATTTTTTTGCTTCACGTTGTTACTCCATTTAAAAATTCCTGGCAGCTAAATATGGCGGCATATTCAATGCGCGGTTCTAGCTGCACGTTGTTTGAATAGCAAGATAGCGGTCAGCATGAAAG
>CAYPPU010000059.1:7750-9199 GCA_964412695.1 uncultured Alteromonadaceae bacterium
CCAGAAAGTCAGCCCCGGTTTCGCCAACCGTCGTGCACATAATCTTGATGATCCAGAAGGAGAGCGCCGCTTCTGGGACTTTATTGAGCCAGTTTGATGCGGACGGCGTGGTCAGCGTATTCATATAGTTATTTCCTGCAAAGGCGGGTTGTTCTTGCGGCAAGTCTGACCGGCCAAACTTAGGCCAGCCATAGGCTCATCATTTGCGCACCCATCCGATTTGAATGAGTTTTCCGAAAAGGACTCGATGAACGCTGAGGGCAAGGCTGTAAGTGGCAGGCAGATATACGCGCATCTCACGAAACGCCAGCCAGGCACTCAGCCCGGCGACCAAGGCCGCACCCACCATGTCCAGCGGAAAATGAACGCCGAGATAAATGCGCGCCCAAGCAACAGGCAGTCCTAGTAATGCCAGTGCTAGGCCAGCCATACGCGGGCTGCGGTGCATCAAGAAACTAAAGGCGACGGCCCACAGGAGCGTCAGATGGTCGCTCGGAAACGAAGAATCAGCCGCATGGGGAATCAGGGTGTGCCCCAGACCGATCATGAAAGGACGTGGATGTTGCCAAACCAGTCCGATGATCTGGTTGATGAGTAAACCAGCCAGACCGGACGCGGTCGCTTCGAGCAAAACTTTGCGAGTGTGTTCGCTTCCGCGTAGCCAACCGAACCCGATGATGACCGGAAGCGCCCAAATGGCGTACTCAGCAAAAAAGGTGGCGATGGCCAGCAGCAGCGTGGTTGGGTGCTCTGGTGCATTAAGCCAGAGAAATAGTGCGTGATTGAGATCTTTCATGCGGTCTCCGGGGCCGAATCACCCAACTCGGGCGACCCGGCCTTGTGGCATACAATCAGTCTTGCTTGTCGTGGTCGTCATCGCGATCCGCTTTGTCTTCGGCGGACGAGATGACCGTACCCTTGTCGGCATCGACCTTGACATCGAAGACCTTGGCCCCGCTAAAGACTTCCACGTCGTACACCCAACCCTGTTTCGAGTTTTCATACTCGGCACGTGAAGCTTTGCCGTTAGCATGCTGCTCTGCCGTGGTGACGGCCTGAGCCAGTGGGATTTTGGCCTTGGTGATGGCCATGGCATCGTTTTCCATGCCGCCTTGGGCGGCATAGGCAACGGTGCCCGCAGCGGCAATGGCTGCGGCCAAAAGAGAAAGTTTGCTGTAGTGATTCATGGTGTTTCTCCAAAAAGAACGCAGTTATTTGCGCAATGGAGAGATTACGAAATCTGACTTAGCTGGCACTGAGCCGCTCCAAATTTGTTTCGCGTGCTTTATTTTTCGTTTTCTGAGATAGCCCATAGGAAAACGGCATGCCTGCGAGTGGGGTTAGTGCCAAGTAACCCTCTTTTGTTGCACCGTCATTCACGACATAAAACTCAATATAAGTCCTGTCGCACTCAACTGAAAAGTTGTACTACGAATGACAGCTAACTGG
>CAYPPU010000060.1:0-9071 GCA_964412695.1 uncultured Alteromonadaceae bacterium
CGGCTGACATTGCCCTGTTCGCTGTCGTCGATGTTGGCGGCGTACTGCTTGAAGCTGTACTGGGGGAAACCCTGTAACCATGCTGTCACGTGATCTTGATCTTCAAACGGCAAGTAAACCATGACGTGGTCGAGTTTGTCGCCCGGTGGCTCTGCCGGCAAATCCAAGATGGGGGGTAACACGTGTTGATCAAAGCTAGCCCAATGTAAACCCACTGGACGAGCCACAGGAGCAAAGGTTGTCATGACAAGACGTTGCAGCCACGTATCGCCTGATTTGGGTGTCGCCTTGCCAAATGCGTACTGATGACCGAGTCCAATAACCGGTTTATTCCGGAGCCGTCCAGCCCACGCGGTTACCGGTTCATAGTCGGTTACAACCAAGTCGTAGTGGCTGACGTTTAGGCTTAGCACATCTTTGATAAAGGTGATCGGCTTGGCATTTAGCAGGGTCTTTAGGTAATACACTTTGCCCGCCTCAGAATAAAAGGTGAGTCCCTCGCGATGCTCAAAATTGCCAAAGGGCGTCATATCGAAAAGCCGATCCCGGGGTCGCCCGGAAAATAGCCAGGTGACATCTATATCTAGAGCCTGAAAGGCTTCTGCCATGGCGCGCGCGCGACTGATGTGCCCTTGCCCTGTGGCTTGCACGCCGTAAAGAATTTTCATGATTTTTCCTTCAGAGTAGACCGAGCTGCAGTGCGCTAGCCAATGCCAGGCCTGTGCCAAGGGTGGCGCCGGCGAAAATATCGCCGGGGAAATGAACACCCAATAGCACTCGAGAAATACCGACGCCAATGGCCCACACGAACAGCAACGCGAAGTGGAATCCGAAAGCTATGCTGGTGATCGCCACCAGACAAAATGCGGCCGATGTATGACCGGATGGGAAGCTGAATTGGTCGGAGGCAGTCACTAAACTGCTGAACCTCGGAAAGAAATCCTGGGGTCGGCGACGTTTGAGGCTGTGCTTTAGCAGGACATAGACCACGCGTTCTATGGCCATGGCTACGGCAAAAAGCGTTAAGAAATCCAGCGCACCCGGTGGCTGCCATAGGGCCATGCCTAAAAAGAGCGCCGCGTGGACATGACCATCCCCCGACCGGGAAATAATTTTGGCGGCAACACGCATGCTCGGCCAGTGCGATCCACTCTGAAACAAACGGTGGAATAACTGGGTATCTATTTCCTGCAAGGAATCGATAATCTCCATAGGATCAGCATGGCGATTGGTTATGGCAGTGGCGTGAATATTTTGTGGCAGATTTGTGACTGTATAGCCCGCGCCAAGCACGCGTCGGCGCGTTAGAATCGCCGCCTGTATGGGAGAGTGACTATGCGCATTGGCATTTTGAAGACAGACAGCGTTCGCCCGGAATGGGTCGAGGAATTCGGCGAGTATCCGGACATGTTCGAGCGGGTGTTATTGAGCCAAGATGCCTCCCTGTCGTTTCAAACGTGGAATGTAGAGGAGGGTGAATACCCCGCCAACCCCGCCGCGGCTGATGGCTACGTGATTACCGGTAGCAAAAGCAGTGTCTATGACGACAAACAATGGATTCGAGACTTAGAGGAATTTGTGCGCCGGCTATACAACGAACAGCGCAAAGTCGTGGGCATTTGCTTTGGCCATCAGTTGATCGCCAAAGCCCTGGGCGGCGAGGTCAGCAAGTCACCCAAGGGTTGGGGCGTGGGTGTCAATGTCTATCAACGTCATGGCGATAGCGTGGGGGAGGGCGACACCTTTCAACTTTTGGCCTCACATCAGGATCAGGTGATGGCGGCACCCGAAGGTGCTGAGGTCATTGCCAGCAACGCTCACTGTGCAATTGCGGGGCTCAGATTGGGCAGTAGCGTGCTTACCTTTCAGGGGCACCCGGAATTTATTCCCGAGTATGCCGAGGAAATCATGCGCTTTCGCCACGACATGATCGGTGCTGAGCGCGTTGAGCAAGGCATGGCCTCTTTAAAAACCCACGAGCACCAAGGTGGCCGAATCGCCCGTTGGATTTTGGATTTTTTGCGAGGTTGATTACCAGCTGCCGGTATTTTCCATTGACGCCCAGGGCTCGGAGGGCGCCATGGCCTCGCCCTCTTGTAACAACTCAATAGAGATGCCGTCGGGCGAGCGCACGAAAGCCATGCGGCCGTCCCGCGGTGGTCGATTAATGGTGACACCGCGATCCATTAAGCGCTGGCAGGTGGCGTAGATGTCATCCACGCGATAAGCCAAGTGACCGAAATTCCTACCTCCGTCATAGCTTTCGGGATCCCAATTATAAGTAATCTCCAAAAGCGGACTCTGTTCGGCATTGCCGCGCTCAACGTCTTTGGGTGCTGCGAGGAATACCAGCGTGAAACGTCCCTGCTCACTGTCGTAGCGGTTAACTTCGACCAGCCCCAATTGATCGACAAAAAAGGTCAGGGTTTGATCCAAATCAGCGGCGCGGATCATGGTGTGTAAGTAGCGCATAAAAAATCCTCTCGAAAGTGGGCTAAGTGTAGGGCACTGACTGGATAAATGGGGCGATGATTCAACATTGCTAGCCTGACGCCGCCTGACGGCACGAGTTTTTTGGGTAAGAGTGAGAACAGTGAGGGGCTAGCTGCTGTACACTGCGGACCCGTTTTTTGTGATCTTCGTTATGTGGTTTAAAAATATCCGACCCTACCGACTTTCTGAGCGCTTAGGCATCAATGCAGAAGAGCTCGAGCAACGCCTAAAGTCTCGCCCTTTTACCCCCTGTCGTCCCGCGCAGCCCAAAAGCACCGGTTGGGTGGGTGCTCTGGGTGATGAGGCGTCAGCGCTGGTGCATGCCGCCGGACCGTTTTGGATGGTGCGTCTAAAGCAAGAGGAAAAGCTTTTGCCTAGCACGGTAGTGCGTGAAGAAGTGGCCAATCGTGTAGCCCAAATTCAGGCAGCTGAAGGCCGCAAGGTCTACCGCAAGGAGCGTTTGGGTATTCAGGACGAGGTCACACAAGACTTTTTGCCGCGGGCGTTCTCTCGTTCCAGCAGCATCGAGGCATTAATCAACGAGCGCGAGGGTTGGATTTGGGTGAATACCGCTTCAGCTACTCGCGCAGAGGACTTATTGGCCCTGCTGCGAGAGGCTATAGGTGGTTTGCCCGTGACCTTACCGACTACCCACAAGAGCCCGGCGCGCGTCATGAGCGAGTGGATTCTGCACCGGGATTTACCCGAAGGCTTGCAGGCAGGTTTTGATGCCGACTTGGCAGAGCCCACCGAAGACGGCGGCGTGGTGCGGGTGCGCGGGGTTGATTTGGAAACCGATGAAGTGCGCTCGCATATTGAGTCTGGCAAGTTAGTCGAGCGCTTGGCCCTGAGTTGGGATGCGCGCCTAGACTTTGTGCTGGGTCAAGACTTGGTGTGGCGGCGTCTAAAGTTCTCCGACGCTTTGCGCGAGGCCAATGACGAGCTAAAAGACGACGAGCTGGCCCGACGCGACGCCGACTTTTTGCTCATGAGCGAAGCGTTAATGGAACTAACGCCGTTACTGCTTTCTGCGTTTGGTGGCCTTGAGCAATGAGCGAGGCTTTGTCCCCCGGGCGTTATCGGCATTACAAGGGCCTCGATTATGAGGTAATCGGCGTTGCACGGCACTCAGAGACCGAGGAAACACTAGTGGTATATCGCACGCTCTATGGTGATTTTGATCTCTGGGTGCGACCGCTCAGTATGTTCACGGAAAACGTGACTGTTGACGGCGAGTTGGTGCCGCGGTTTTACCGCCTAGAAGAATGAGCTGTGATTTCTAAGGACCTTTGAGTTGCTCTAGTGCTGTGGCATTACTGAAACCAATGTCGCGTGCGATTGGCGAAGGCCACCAGCGACAGCATAACCGGAACCTCAACCAGCACGCCCACGACAGTGGCAAGCGCAGCACCGGACTGCAGCCCAAAAAGCGAAATAGCCACAGCCACCGCTAACTCAAAGAAATTAGAAGTGCCAATCATGCAGGCCGGAGCCGCCACATTGTGAGGCAGACCTAATGTTTTGGCCGCCACATACGCAATGGCGAAAATTCCATAGGTCTGTATGAGCAGTGGAATGGCGATCAGGACGATGGCCAAAGGCTGAGACAAAATGGTCTCCGCTTGAAAGCCGAATAACAGCACCACGGTCGTCAACAAACCGATAATTGACCAGGGTTTCAGCATGTTTAGTAGCGCATCTAAGTGGGCCTGATCAGCTTGTGCGTTGAGCAATTTGCGCGTCATATACCCCGCTAAAAGGGGTAAGACTACATATAGAAGCACCGAGAGCAACAGCGTTTCCCAGGGTACCTCGACATCGCTTACGCCTAGCAAAAATGCCGCTATCGGGGCAAAGGCGAAAATCATAATAATGTCGTTAACCGACACCTGAACCAAAGTGTAATTGGCGTCACCGCGTGTGAGCTGGCTCCAAACAAAGACCATTGCCGTACAGGGTGCGACGCCCAGCAGGATCATACCGGCGATGTACTCGGTGGCGGTGGTTGGATCGACCAGGTCGACAAACACCACTCGAAAAAAAAGCCAGCCAAGCGCCGCCATTGAAAACGGCTTGATTAGCCAGTTAATGACTAGCGTTAACAGTAAGCCCTTGGGTTTACGACCTACATCTTTGATTGAAGCAAAATCCACTTGCACCATCATGGGGTAGATCATGAGCCATATCAGAAGCGCCACGGGCATATTGACGCTCGAGACCTCCAGTGAGGCGAGTACACTGAATAAACTTGGCACGGCTTGTCCCAATGCGACGCCAGCCACGATGCCAAGGCCCACCCACAGACTTAGGTAGCGTTCAAATATGCCCATTGTGATATCTCTGTTAATCGGATGTCGTGTTTGACTTCCTGACGGATAACGATCCGCGGTGGCGGATCGCTTTCAGTGAGGTTTAAGCCTACATTTTTGCCACCACGGCGAGAATAGCGCCCAAGCCCTTGTCATGAAAAATTCATTTATGCGACATGGTCATGTAACCCCTCTGTGGGATTCTGACCTTGCTGGAGCAAGTTTCATGTGCGGCTTCAGCACGCAACGATGAGTGCTATCTTCTCCCCAGCTTTACGCTGGGGTTTTTTTTGGCGTGTTTAGTGGAGATAGGCTGGGTAATTATGGTTAACGTTGTGAGGTTATCCACAGTGGTCTCAAAATTTGCGCCTGACAGGGAAAGGGCTAGTACAGTCAGATGCTTGAATAATTTTAGAGCTTACTCGCGCGCTTATCACTCGTTAACGTGCGACAGGCCCTTGCAATACGCTTGACAATTTGACGTCTGGTGCGGTGATTACTCCAGTAATGCAAGGGTAGCAGCTAAAGCTAATTCACCTCTCAGCAGTGCATATTCTGCTTGAACAACCGCCATTCTTGCATCAAGAGATTGTTTTTCTCTGGATATTAGTAGGAATTGATCACTCGTGCCCTCGTCGAAACGCAAATTTTCTTTTTTAAGTAGATCTCGAGCAACAATTTCCACTTTTTTACGAGTGCTAACAATTTGTTCTGCATAGTCTAACGCGGATAGTGAGCTGCGCGCTTTGCTCACCAGTTCTTGCTCTTTCGCTCGGAGCTCGTAATCTATTTCAGTGAGTTTATTGGTTGCCGCTTTCAAGCGCGCTGATGCGGCGCGCTGTCCAATGGGAAGCTCAAAGTTTAGTGCGACGATGGTCTCGTCTCCACTGAGCAAGCCATCATCGCCACCTAAGTCTTTTACATATTTTATATCTAGATCGAGCGTGGGGAGTGTCTCGTTTGCGGCCAGTCGCTTTTCTATTTGCGAGCGTTCACGCTGGCCTTGTAGGGACTGAATCAGGGGATGACGCTTTACAGCCAAGTTGAGGTTAGTGTATTCAGGTTTTTTGCTGCTATAAGCCCATGTGGCACTAACGTCCATAAACGTCGAATTGATTGGCTCAAAAAAAACATCGTCACTCAAAAAGAATCTCAGCTTTTCAGCATGGTTCACGATCGATTGTTTGATCTCAGATACCATTGCCTTACGCCGTAGAATGGTGGCTTCTAGCTCGACCAGTGCGATATCTGCTAAGTCGCCATCATTAATCCGTTTCGCCAATCCAAGGGCTCTTGTCTCACTAAGGAAAAGCAGATCTTTGGCAATACGAAGTTTTTCGTTGTCTTGTAACCAAAGAAGATAGGTATCTATGCCCGCGTATAATAGTGCATTGAGGACCAATTTTTCCTGCGCTTGCGTTTCAGCATGACGCCAAACAGCGCTCTTGGACGCCATCCTTCTGGCATCAATATCGCGGTTTTTTAACAACGAAAAATTGACCCCGAAACTTATCTCGCCTGAGCTGAGAGTCTGGTACTGGCGCTCATAGATTGGAAATTGCCCGGCTGACAATCGGTAGCTTCCGTACATATCAGCATTTAATGCCCGAAGAGGTTGAGACAGTCGCTGTTCGATGAAACGACCATCGTAGTAGCCCTCTGACCTCGCGAATGCATTCTGTGAAATTGTGGGGTCGAAGAGGGCGCTAGCCTCTTCAATAGACGCAAAAACACCATCTGTTTTGGCGCTCGCTGCAAGATAGCGTGGGTGATTTTCTCTAATGTCGCCGATTAACTCGGATAGGGTCAATGCCGCAGCGGTGGCCGGAAAAACCGCCCATACCACCATAATTAATAAGGTGACCAAGCGCGCCGTCATAAGCGTACAGCCGTAGCTTCACGTTCAGCGGGGAAATTGTTGAGTTGCCGCCATAGCTCGTAACCCAATCGGACCTCCTCCAACAGTACCCAGCCCTGGACTCGGCTGCCGAGTCTGACAGCACGGGCATCAGGCCAAGGAGCACCATTAGGATCCTCGTCAATCCAGACTTTGAATTGACCTTGAGCTGTTGCGTAAGGCTCTACGAAACTCACAACGCCAGTGAACGTACCTCGACTCAAACCGGGCCAGCCACTAAACAAAATTGCCGGCCAACCTTCAAATTGTAGTGTCGCTAGTTGTCCTTGCTTAACTAGTGGTGCGTCAATACCACCCACTGATATAACAACCGAGCGTTTCACATTAGCTGGTACGAATGATGCGATAACCTCCCCCGCCTGAACAAAAGTTGACGGCCCTGATGCGCGAAGATTAACGACAAAGCCATCATCGGGCGCTGTTTTCGTTTGCAGAGACTGCCTAGCCTTCTCTACCGAGAGCCGATTGAGCTGTGCTTCAGCCTTTGCCAGTTCTACCCGGGTGTTCTGCAAAGTCACTGATGCATTTTCAATATCGCGCTGAGAGGCTAAGCCCTGCTGAGACAGTCGCTGTTGCCGGGACAAATTGTTCTGCTCTATGGTTAGTGCTCTCTCAAGTGCTTCTTTTTGTAAGTTTGCAGCTTTGATTTGATTTTCTAAGCGCTCTATTAGCGTTGGATCGGTATCAACTAGGGTGACAATAGGGTCGTCTTTAGCAACCGCCTGTCCCTCATATACGTGCCATTCTTTTACTTGACCGCCGACCAATGCGGAAATGGCCTGAATACGCTGGTTCGGATTTTGCGTTGCTATCACACCTGTCCCAAAGGCTGATTGTTGCCAGGGTACGTACCACATTATCAGCAGTGTCAGTGTGATACCGCTGATCAATATGCCTGCCAATACTTTGAACAGGCTAGGCATAGTCTGACGCTGCAAGGCATTCATACGTCGCAAAAAATTTTCTTCAGAGATCATCGTGGGCTCTGGAATGATGTCGCTGGATCCGACTGAGCTACTCTATTGGCAATGGGGATATTAAGGACCTCTCCTATTTTATCGGCCACTCCATATAGTTCGTAATACGCTTTAAGGTAAGTAGAGAATCTGGATAAACCGAGGAATATAGATGCCATTACCAATTCAGCTGCGACTAACTGCCCAATGGATAGCAGACCTCTTGTGACTAACCAGCCGCCGAGGCCCAGTAACCCTGCGCTTCCTATGGCATAAAGGGCTAAGAATGATAATGTCTGAGGAAATGTGTACCGAAAGTGATTGCGGTGGGCATCGATGAACTGCGCAATGCGGAAGTCAGACTCTTGGATGATCGAGTCTAGGTCTTGTTGAGATGTAGATGATGAGACACCTTCAAGCTGACTTAACCAAGCTGCTGTTCTATATTTCTCTTTAGACCTTAGGATCGCGGTATTCTTTGCGCCCGTCGCCCAGAGCCGCCAAATTGCCAACACCGTCAGCACAACTATGGCGTTAAAAACAAAAAGCCAGGGGTGATAGAAAGAGACAAGAGTAAAGCCCACCGCGGCTTGCAGGACTAGAGCAAAGCCATCGAGAACCAAGTAAGGCACATTTTTTTGGAGTAGCAATATTTCGAAATATCGAGTGCTAAGGCCAGCGTTTTCGGGATCGGTGAAAAAAGCTTTTTGCGCGGCGATTAAGCGGAATGCAATATCACTGGTCAATCGAGCAAACACCCGTCGCTCATAGCGTTCAACGACCCACATTCTAAGTGCGCTCAGCAGACCCGATGCGATGAGTATTATGAAAAGCGTGATCGCGAGCACAGCGACCGCCCTGAAGGAGCCAATATTGATTATCGTATTGATCAAATACTGGACGGCGACAGGCACAGCGAGTGTTAATAAGCTTATACCTACGCCATATGTCAGAATCACCCATAGGAAATCCGCTTCGTGCACCAAAAGCCGCCATAAAGTTTGGCGAGTTATAGCCAGTTTTTCTCGAGTGCTTTCCACTTATCTGCGTCTGATTGCGGATTAAACGTCGTTACGTAATATCGCCATGATAGGATCACCGGACCTTACGATTACGCGTTTTTGACGGCTGTTAATTAACGCATAGTTACTAGCTATCAGAGGGGCGTCGTTGCATTGCGCCGACGTCCAACAGGCTTCAAAGTCGCCTGTTGTCGAACCGCCACGGCTGTACTCATCCACCCCGAAGACCCTACAAAAAAGCCCCACCCATTAGGTGAGGCATAGACCGCAGGATGTTGTGTGTGATTGATCAACGGAATGATACCTGCAGCGTTTCCTCCGCTGCAGCTACCCCTTCGGGGCGTCGTTGCATTGCGCCGACGTCCAACAGGCT
>CAYPPU010000061.1:0-8725 GCA_964412695.1 uncultured Alteromonadaceae bacterium
GCAGGGTTTGGGTGCCGATCTGGGCACCGAGCAGCTCGCCGCACTATGGCAGTGGAGTCAAAGTCTGGGTGATACCAGAGAAGCAGGTGACGTTATTGCTAGCGCCCTGTCTCGCACGTCTTCTTCAGAGCCAACAGTTAACGCTAGCGATATATTAGAAGACGTCTCCGGTGTTGATTACGGTTACGGCTTTTCTCTCATCGACCGAACCACCAACTTACCGATTTGGGATTTTGAAGACGAGGATTGGTTCCAGGCCCTGGCTGGCGAAGACAGTGTGGCGCCACAATCTATTGGTGATGCGGATGCCGCCACCGGGTCTAATGATGCGGCCTATGCACCGCAGACCGACTGGACCACGCTGTTAGATCAACTTGCCCAACACGATATTTTCTCCTGAGGGTGAGATCGTGAAGGGGATGAATCGTGCAGTGGCGTTGCTCACAATCCTGTGGGCAGGCCTGCTGTGGTCTGCATACAGTGCTGCAGCTGTACTGCCGCAGCAGAATTTTTTGGTGGTGACTTCCAGTCAGGACTCTTTGGCTGATTACCACGAGCGCTTTGGTAAGGGTTTGATCTCTGCCGCGGCATTTCGTGAATTGGTAATCGCCATGAATCCGGCCGCTGAGCTCAAGGGTATGACCCTTGCCGAGCCCTTGATCGCCGGCGTCATTTTGACGCTGCCAGGTCAGCAGACCCTGGGGCCTTTTGCGACGCTTTCGCAATCAAATAACAAGACTGAAATCTCATCCGTAGACGCTTCGTCCGTGCCCGCAACCGCCCCTAAGAGTGTGAACGCCGATATCGACTATGCCAGATCGAGCGCTCCAACTGCGCCTGCTCCGGCACGGGTTCGAGAACAGCAGCGCGCAGGCTCATCACAGACCCATACGGTGAACTTTGGCGATACTCTTTTAGGTATTGCCCTTAAGTACCGCGTAGATATGTTGGCCTTGGCAGCGCTTAACAACTTAGAGGCACCCTATCGCTTAGTCGCCGGCCAAACCCTACTCATCAATGCCGAGGCAGGGCCGGTAATGCCGGCAGAGCGCAGCGTCGTGTCTTGGACCGAAGCGCGTGAACGTACACAAGTTAATAACACCCCAAAACCCTACAATGGCGACTATAAATTGGCGGTTGCCAAAGCCACTCGGGGCACCTATGCGCTAGGTCAACCAGCGGCGGCGACGGCGTCCCCGCTAACTAGCCATGCTAACCATTTGCACGAGCTGTTGTTGCCCACAGCTTTTGTTATGTTTTGTATGAGTGAAGCCAATGCCAGCAGTCTTTTAGCTGAGTTACGGCAGAACTTTGATGGCATGTTATCGAGCGATATAGGCGACAAGGGCTACACCCCGATCACTCAGTACTTGAAGGATCAGGGTTATTTGCGCGCAGGTGTTGAATCTGATTCAGATGGGCGTGCGAGCTACGTAAGCAGTGGTCCGCGTTATCAAGTGGCCAGCCTCGAAATTGCGCCTCGACAGCGTGGGGTGGGTAGACGTCAACAACACCCCAAGATTTCTCTGCCAGTGAACCAGTTTTATTCCCCCAAGGTAGAGCAGCAACTCGCCGCGGTGGCCATTGAATGGCTAGCCGAGCAGGGTTATCCGCTGGCCGATGTCTCTGACATGCAATGGCAGTACGATGATTCGCAGCATCGGGTGAATTTTCAATTGCGCTATGACGCGTCGCGCACGGTGCAGGTGACGACGGTTGACCACAGCGGGGCCAATGCCTTAAGTCCACGTCAGCTAAACACGCTGTCGCCCTTTACCGGCAGTGAGCCCTATTCGCAGTCGGCGTTAGAACAGTTTCGCTCGCGTTTGATGGCAACGGGCTATTACGAAAACGTGTCGTTTGAATTACTTGCCGATAATACGGCCGGTGCCGACGGGCATCGGCTTGAGGTCAATACGACGCCGGCCAAGCGTAACCGTATCCAGGCGGGTGTGGGCTATGCCCAGGGGCGGGGTCCGGTCGTGAATGCGGCGCTCACGCTACCCAATATCACCGGTAACGAGGATGACGTGCAATTGAGTGCCCGTACCGACGACTTTGTGCAACAAGCCAGCCTAGCCTATCGACGCCGTAACCTCCTTTGGTACGGCGCGGATTTGGGTCTCTCGGCCAGAGCAGCTCGGCAGGATCAACCCTATTTTGTCAGCGACCTCGTAGGCATTGATTTACTGGGCGCCTGGCATGGCAGAGATCGCCAAGATGGCAGCAGTTGGCATGTCTCTCTCGGCTGGAGTAGTGCCGATGAGCGACGCTTGGGTGCGGAAGAGAATCAACGTTTTGAATACGGACGCTTGGGGGTAGGTCGATCCGGTCGAGGTAGCGGCCTGTTCGACTTTGCCCGAGATTGGTCGGTGAACTTGGGCCATGCCTTTAGTCTGAACCCCGATACTGACGACTATTGGACGTTATCGGCCACGACCGACTGGGTGCTGCCTGCGCTCTTTGATCGACATTTCGATCTGCGCTTAGGCGCCGATATTCGCTACGCTGAAAATTTACAGGCCATTCCGTTGTCAGCGCAGCTGTTTCACGGCGGCGAAGCCAGCAACCGCGGCTATGAGAGCGCGTCATTTTCCAGCTTGGAATTCGATGCGGAATCGACCGCCTACTTAGCCTACGCCCAGCTGGAAATGCCTTGGGACGTCACTATTCAGTCACCGTGGCTGACGCAGCTGATTCCGTTTCTGGATCTCTCAGTGATGGGCGCTGACGGCGATGACCCATCAAAGGGCTTTAGCAGTATCGGCTTGGGTATTGCCGGTGAAGTCGCGGGCTACCCTTATCGGGCTGATCTGGCAGTACCGTTTGATAATCAGGCGGGGAAAGGTCTGTTGGTCAATTTCAACGTGGGATTGCAGTAGCCAGCCCACAAATAGAGACAAATGTGACAAATTAACGTTTAGGAGACATTTCTCACGAGCCAAGTTTGACAAAAATGACAAGTTAGAGCAGTATCAAGACATATTTGTCATTTTCCGCCGGTGCGTGGTGGGGTTGATATGAAAGATTTATTGTTAGGACCCGCAAAGTATTTGCTTCGGGAGGTCACCGATACGGGCAGCGAGCTGCTCGAGGTTAGGCCCAATGATCGCGTGGTCGCTAAAAAAGGGGCTATCTACGCCATTTTGGGCGCCGATGATCTCGACCCGGTCGATGTCCTATTGGGTACTCGCCGCGGCGACACGCTCATCATTACCCTGCCGGACGGCACCCTTATTGAGTTGAAAGGCTATTTCCCCGACAAGGGCTCGGTTGATGGCCCTACCTTTGCTGATTTTTCCTCTGAAACCCTTCTCAAGATTACCGACGAAGAAGAGCCCGAAGACGAGGGTGGCACTAATTGGATGCTTTGGGGCTTGGGTGGCGCAGCGGTACTGGGCGGTGCTGCACTGGCTTCAGGTCAAAACAGCGGCGGTGGTGACGGTTCGGATATTTCGGTCAGTATTGGTCAAGACGATCAGCCCACAGCCACCTCTTTTAATATCACGGGTATCAGTAGTCGCTCGGTGATTGAAAACCGCGAGTACGTCTCGGAAACCCCGAAAACCCAGAATGAAGACGGTACGGTCACCTGGACCTTGGAAGGCGAAGACGCAGAGCTATTTATCGTTGATGCTGAGACCGGTGTTGTCAGCATGCAGGCGCAAAACTACGAGGCGCCTTTGGATGGCGGTTCGAATAATTCGTATCGCTATGTGTTGGTAGCGACTGATGCCGCCGGCAACGAGACCCGCGAAACGATCACTGTTGTTATTACTGACGAGATCGAGACCAGTGCACTGTCTATTCAAGGACTCGAGAGTACGCAAGTTCTCGAGAATGTGGATTACGACTGGTCAACCCCGTTGGTTAGTGGTGCAGTGGGTCGTATCACCTGGGGCTTATCCGGGGATGATGCTGATCGGTTCGACCAAGACCCTGTAACCGGGGCTCTCACCTTTCGCGGCGCCAATTATGAGGCGCCATCTGACCTAAACGCCGACAACGTCTACCGCCTGCGCGTAACAGCCCGTGATGAAGACGACAATTACGCCTACAAAGACATTACGGTGGCTGTTAACGATGTTGTGGAGGCCTCCCAAATTCGCCTGTTAGGCGTGAACGACTCTGTGGTGTTGGAATCGGCGACGTTTTTCTCAGGTACCCCCACCGTTACCGGTGCTGTGGGTGCTATTACCTGGCGTTTAGACGGTGACGACGCCGCATTATTCAGTTTAGACAGCGAAACCGGGGCAATCAGCCTGGCCGCTCAAAATTTTGAAGCGCCCGATGACGCTAATGGCGATAACGTCTACAGCGTCATACTGACGGCCATTGACGAAGACGGTAACCAGAACCAGCGGCCACTAAAAGTAACGGTACTCGATCGTGACGAATCCACTAGCAGTGGTGGCGGGACCAGTACGGTCATTGTGGGCGGCGATACCGGCACAAGCGATCTGATTAAAGGTCTCGGCGATGTCATGGTTATTGAGCACAAGGATTCGACGCTGCCAGAGCCCTCGGTAGACGGTATTGCCGGCCCCTTTGTCTGGACCATTTACGGTACCGATGCCGAGTTTTTCACTGTGAACAGCACAACCGGTGCCATTACCTTTAAAGGCGCCGAGTTTGCCGATTATGAAAATCCTGCCGACAGAAATCGCGACAACGTTTATCAACTCTCGGTGCGTGCCACCAGTCTGACCGGTGGCGAGGTGGTCACCAAAGACATTGAGCTGACGGTGGTGAACGATGCCTTCGAAATTATCACCGACGAGTCGGGTGTCATTAGGGCGTTTCCTGAAGAGATCGTCGTTTTTGAAAACAGTGCAATGACACTGCCCTTACCTAAGGTGCCCGATGTTGAGGGTGAGATTACCTGGGCTCTGAGCGGTGACGATGCGGCAAAGTTCACCATCGATGCCGAGACCGGCCTGGTAGCGCTGGCAGGGAGTCTCGATTACGAAATGCCGACCGACGCCAACGGCGATAACAACTACAAGGTACAGCTGGTGGCATTGCAAGAAGGTCAAATTGTGGCCCGCCACAATTTACAGGTGAACGTCCGCGATGTGGTAGAGGGCGGCGATAGCGAGGACGGTGCGACGTCGACGTTATTTACCGTGAACGGTTTGATCAACGTCATGGTGGAAGAGCACAAAGATTTTCAGTCGCTGGAACCTTGGATCGTTGGCACGAATAATCCTTTAGCATGGTCTCTGTACGGTGAAGATGCTGATTTTTTCACTATTGATGAGGCAACCGGTGTCGTCTCTTTTGCGGCGCAAGACTATGAAAACCCACTCGATTTGGGTCGTGACAATGTTTATCGCTACGGCGTGCGCGTTGAAGACCCGATCACCGGCGAGGTGGTGACCAAAAGCTTAGTGCTTTACGTTGTCGATGATCCCAGTGAATATGGCAGCAGTGCCATCGTGGCGAAAAATACCGCCACAGCCTTCGACGAAGTTACCGAAGTTGCCGAAAACACACTCTTCAGATTCAGTGAGCCCGATGCGCTCAGTGCCGTCGGTAATGTCACGTGGAGTATCCGCGGTGAAGATGCCACGAAGTTTTCCGTGGATCCCGACACGGGTGTGGTCACGCTGACGGGTAAAAACTTCGAAGCCCCGACGGATGCCAATGCCGACAATTTGTATTCCATTGAGTTGGTGGCCCGCGACGCCGATATGAACGTTGCTTGGATACCACTTAGTGTTCGAGTCACCGACGTAATAGAGGTATCGCAAGTCACGATCACGGGCGTTCAGAATGATTCGGTTCGCGAAAACTTTGATTACGAATCGGCTCAACCAGTAGCTATAGGTGCCATTGGTAGCGTGCAGTGGAGCATTGATGGCGATGACGCCAGTCATTTTTCGGTGGATCAGTACACCGGCGTGCTCACCATGCAGGCTAAAGATTATGAGTTGCCTGGCGATTTGTCGGGTAACAACGTTTACCGAGTCACGCTAACCGCCACAGATGCCGACGGCAACACCGCCAGTAAGAATCTGGCAGTGGCTATTGATAATGTTAACGAGACCGGTGATACGGTGAATACGGGCAATACCGGTGACACGGGCAGTGGTAATACCGATACCACACCTCCCACGCTGGTCAGTATCAGCTCGGCTGCCGGAAGCGCCGATTATTTTTACAACGAAACCGTTTATATCACGGCGGCCTTTAGTAAGCCGGTTAAGTTTTTAGCGGGTTCTATTGCGCCGGTATTGGAGTTATCCAATGGCGGTGAGGCGGTGTACTACAGCGGAAACGGCACCTACCAAATTACCTTTAAGTACACGGTGCAAGCCGACGACAAGTGGGACGAGCTCAATGTTGATCGCCTGCGCTTGGGCTCTTTAATGGGCGCTAATAACGTTGATTTCTTAGACACTAATATTGAGCTAATCACATCAAACTTGCTCGACAACGCCATTATTAACTTAGACGCCACACCCCGTATTATTGAGATTAACAGTACGCTGGCCGACGGTACCTACGGTGAAGGCGCCACGATTCCGATCCAAGTGGTCTTGGATCAGGCGGTAACGGTGCAAACCAATGGTTCCATTCAAGCCGTGTTGGCATTGAATAATGGTCGCCAGGCCACCTATGTGTCTGGTTCAGGCACCAACACCTTGCTATTTGAATACAACGTTGGTCCTGGCGAGGACATGGCAGATCTCAATGTCTTGGCATTTGCCGAGAATGAGCAGCTGTTTGTGAACGCCGGTGGTCTCGACTTATCCGATAGTCTGTCTTCCTTGGCGAACGGAAACCTCGTAGACAACACTGATATTAGTATTGGACAACCCGAAGTACCCTCTATTGTCTCAATAAGCGCTACCAATCCCGATGGTGTTTATATCTTGGGCGACTCGATAATCCTCGACGTCGTCTTCGATGCACCTGTTTATCTCGAATCGAATGGCTCAAGCTTTGACGCACTAAGTGCCAGCCAGCAAGACGCCATACGACCGTACTTGGCACTTAACAGCGGCGGCACCGCGCAATACGTTTCAGGTAGTGGTACCAATACACTGCGTTTCGAATATGTCACCCAAGAAGATGAGGTGGCTTCCAATCTAGACGTGTCCTCACTGGCAGAGAACGGGACATCTTTCGTTGACGCCCAAGGCAATGTTGTAGAGACCGCCATTACCGCGGGAACCCTGTCAACGGGTAGGTCATTGGTGGTCGATGCTGACAGTCCCGAGATTGTCTCTATGACAAACACTGAAGCCACCAGAGCTGAAGATGCCACCGGTTGGCGTGTGAATGGTGAAATCGCCATTACCTTTAGTTCTGAAATTTCGGTCGTGGGTACCGACTCAAAACTGATTCTTAGTAATCTGGATGATCCAGATAACCAAAGCTATCCCGCGATTGGTCAATTTGTTCGCCTTGAGGCCGACGGTAAAACCCTGGTTTACAGCTACGACGGGTATTTGTTTGATGAACTGATCCCCATAGAAGCCACCGCATTGCTTGAAAACGGTACCGTGATTCTCGATCTGGCCGGTAATGCGGCGAAGGTGAAGATCACTTCTGGCGACAATGATATCGCCGGCACTTTACTGGCAGGCGCGGGTGAGTTTGTTTCCGCCTTGCTGGGTTTGCGAGTGTTGGCCGCCGACGGTACCGAGTTGGTGAATACGGCTTTTGATCCGGCGGTGGGCTACAGTGATTTTGCAGCCGTTTTGGCACAGCAGGCGACAGGGCCTGTGCTGTTTGAAATATACGATATTAACGGTGTCGAGGCCGATTACCGGGACGAATACACCGGTTTGATGAAGAGCCTAGGTGGTGCTGCCAGTACCGACCGCAGTTTGCGCGTGGTTATCGATGCGGCCACATTGGCCGAGCGCGATGCCACTACCCCGCTGACGGTGACTCCGCTGAGCGAATTGGCGGTGCGTTTAGGCAATGCTATTGCGGGCGGTAGTGATATCAGCTACCCCTTGGACGATAACTATTTGGTAGCGAACCAGTTGGTCGGTGATTTGTTTGGTGTTACCGATATCACCACAGGTCCGATCACCTTCGCCGATTTGGCATCCTTCCAAGCCGCGGATGGTCTGAGCCAAGCGGAAACCTTTGGTTTGGCGTTGGCGATGCTATCTACCTTGGATGCCGAGACCGGTGGCTTATTTGATACCTTAGAGCTGCTGTTGGCGTCTTGGTCTGAGGAAGCACAATACAATCAATTGGGATTGCCATCGCCTGGGTCGCTGAAAGATTTTCTGCACCAGGCATTGGCGTTGATCGATAACAGCGGCAACGCCGCGATAAGCGCTGAGACCCGAATAGCGCTGTCAGAATATGTAAGTGCGTTAACCCCGTATCAAGCGCCCATTGATGAGGTGACGGATGATTCCGCCGCTCAAGCATCGGCGTCTACGACGGAAGCGACCATCGACGAAACCACGGTCTTTGAAGAAACCGATACCCTCGATAACGTCACGGCCGATGAAACGTTGGCTGAAGCAGCCACCGTGGCGGCAACGAATACCGATAACGATATCAGTTCCCAAATGACCTTTGGTGGGCCTAGCCCCGTCGTGTCAAGCAGTGCTGCCACAACCACGACCACAAGTAGCCCAGCTGCCACAGATGTTTCGAATCCCTCAACGCCTAGCGCAAGCCAGACGGCGAGTGAGGCGACGACCCAGAGCAATGCCGAAGCCAATGCCGTTGTGACGGTGGAAGATTCGAC
>CAYPPU010000062.1:0-8581 GCA_964412695.1 uncultured Alteromonadaceae bacterium
TTGGCGACGTCGGCGGCGTTCTGCTTCGCAGTGTCATGTTGGGGCGTCATCGCCGGCGACGTACTAGTGACAACGGCAAAAACGACGCCACAGTGTTGGTGCTTTTTGCCGGGGTCAGTCTCTATGTTATCGGGCTACTTGGCGGGCTGCTGGCAGGATTTATCAAGTCGGCTATTTCCCGTCAAAAAGAATACCTAGCTGACGCCTCGTCAGTACAATTCACTCGTGACCCCAACGCCATTGCCAGCGCACTCAAAGTGATTGGCGGTTTCAAGGGCGGGACCTTGGTACACAGCGCCCGTGCTGAAGAGCTGTCCCACTTATTCTTTGGCCAAGTAAAGCACTCTCTTTGGAACCTTTTCGCCACACACCCGCCACTCGAGCAACGTATTCAGCGCTTGGAGCCGGGCTGGGACGGTGAATTTATAGAACGCTCGGCCCAGACCACATCGCGTGACGCCCGATCCGCCGCCCGGGCCGCTTCAAAAGGTCAGCTGGGCGAGGCCTTATCGGCGGTGGTAACCGTAGCTGCGGTGGAGAACATGGCCGCGGTCCAGAACGCCAATTTAGCGCAAGGGCGGGCACCGACCGCATCCCAAGTAACATCCTCTACCACGCTGTCACCGTCCCTAAGGCTGCAAACTCATGAGCCTTTCGACGCCATGGCCTGCGTGTTGGCGTTGCTTTGGCAAGACGATCGGCCCGGTGCTGAGCCGGCAACCGATAAACAGCGAGATATTCTCAATACGAGTGGCGTGCCGGGATTAACCGACCGCGTTGTCAACGCACACAGCGAAATCGCTGCTCTGTCGTCCGATCAGCGCCTGGAGCTTCTGTTTCGCTCATTACCCGCCATCAAAACGCTATCTAAGCCGCAGCGGGATAACCTCAATCGACTCATGCTCCTGATGATTCGGGCCGACGGTGAAATCGCGCTCTTTGAATGGTGTTTATTTCAGTTGAGCAGACACCATTTGGAAGCAGACAGTGGCAAGAATCGCTTTAAAGCACCCCGCTATGCGTCGCTCAAATCTGTGAAGGGCGCGCTAGCCACGGCAATGGGGACACTGGCAACACTGGGTGATCACGATACTGGGGAAGCCTTTGACGCCGGGACCTCAGCGCTTGGGCTAGAGCTGACGCTACCCGAACAGAGCGCGTTGTCAGTGGCTGACTTTAGCAGGGCTATGGACACCCTGGCAGACTGTTTCCCTCTCATCAAACCCAAGATTCTCAAAGCGATGGCCAAAATAGCAGCGCACGATAAACACGTCTCAGGCGCGGAACTCACTCTCATCAAGGCCATTGCCGTTGTTATTGACTGCCCAGTACCCGATGCACTGTTGAACTCGATTATTTCCGAAACCCCAGACCACTAAATTTAGCCTCATCGGACGCTCACTCGCGCTCGCCTTAATGACGATTGCCTCAAGATTCTTTGTCGAAGGTGTTGTGTTAAAGGCGACGCGTTTTCTTTCATCAAATGCGATCACATCATTACGCTGCCACCGTTTTTCTTCGTCACGGGGGTGCAATTACATTTTGCATTGGCTAGACTGATCTCAGACGTTCAAGGATGAGCGTTGACGGAAACGGTGTGTTCATGAAGAACCGCCTATGCGCAGCAAGCGCAGTCAATTACACACAAACACAAGGAAGTGACGCTATGCCTACCTATCATCAATACGCTACTACACATACCGCCCGGTCAAACCCATTGGCTTTGCGCATTGAACCGCCTGTATTGACCGTTGATCGAGAAGCCGTATCAGCAACCACCGAGCGAGCACCGGATCAGTTATCGCAAACCACTTTGAAGGTAATTCACCTATTACTTACCGGCGACCTTTTTCGACTGCGCTCAGAGACCATTGCCGACGAGCTGGGAATCAGTCCCACGACCCTGCGCCGCCGCCTCCGGGCCGACCGTCTTTGCTACCAGGGCATCCTCGATCAAGTGCGGCAGTATCGTTGCGAAAAGCAGCTCACCCAGCGCTGGCTACCCGGTAAAACCTTAGCATGGGATTTAGGCTACGCCGAGGTAAATAGCTTTTACCGGGCGTTCAAACGCTGGTCTGGCGAGAACTATAGCGACATCAAACGCCGATTTGTGTAAAGCGGCATTAACCCCGCTATAGGTCGACGCGACTTACAGTAAAGCTGCTCTAGGGCAGCTTTACTGTCACTTGCAGTCGGGGATGTCGTCCGCGCTCGGCGCTACCGACCCTGCGAATACCGCACAAGGGCAGGTTTGGCGTTGGTGGGTAGCCCGAACAGGGCGGCCTCTAGAGCTTGTCGTTTAGCGCGTATTGCCAATACCCCAGCCACTCGTGAATTGCGCGATGAGAGCGTCCCAAACGCTGCAATGTTGGCACCCAGGACGGCAGCGGCCCCGCCGATGCAGGGACCTCGTGATCGGTGGCGACGGGGATGGCGTCTATGCCTTGGTGCAGGAAAGTAGCCGATGCCCGACGCATGTGAGCCGCACTGGTCACCAGCAGCACCGATTGCAAACCCCGCTGTTCTAATAAGCGGCCGGTGTAAATCGCATTGTCATAAGTGGTGAGACTGTCAGCTTCGAGCAACAAAGCTGACGGGGGAATGCCGAGATCTGTCATCCAGCGGGCCATGAGCTCCGCTTCGGGACGGTTGGGTGGCGTCGAACCACCGCTCAATAGAATAAAGGGCGCCTTGTTCGCGCGATACAGTTGGGCGGCCAATAGCAGGCGCTCACCGGCTTGATTGAGGCCGCCTCTGTTGCCAAAGCGTGACGCGCCCTCGGTCGCGCCGCCCAGCACCACGATGATATCCGCGGTTGGCACACGCTCAATGGCCACGGCGGGATAGTCCACTTCAAGGGGTGCCAAGAGCGCATCACTCAGCCAGCCTGTGGCGGGAAGATAGAGTAAAAGAAAAGCCAAAGTGCAAAGCGCGCTCGGCAGTCGCTGTCGCGAGCGCCAACTCAGCAGTGCGGCACCCGCCATCAGGAGTAGCGCCAGGCTTACAGGAGAGACCAGCAGTGACCCAAATTTCGTCACTGGCAGCATGGTATCAACCGAAGGGATTGCGCAGAACGATGGTCTCCTCGCGATCGGGACCCGTTGAGATGATATCGATCGGTGCACCGACCAAGGCCTCGATCCGGCGGATATAATCCATTGCCGCCGCAGGTAACTCCTCTATGCGTTTGGCACCCACCGTAGAGTCCTGCCAACCCGGTACCGTCTCGTATACGGGGGTCAACGCCTCGTAGTCCTCGGCGTCGATCGGATTATTCGCTGGGTTGCCTTGGGCGTCTTGATAGCCCACACAAATTGAAATCTCGTCCAAGCCATCCAGCACGTCGAGCTTAGTCAAGCACAAACCCGATACCGAATTGATGTTAACGGCAGTACGAAGCGCCACGGCGTCAAACCAACCGCAACGTCGCGGTCTGCCTGTTGTAGCACCAAATTCATGACCGCGCTTTGCTAGACGAGCACCGGTCTCGTCAAAGAGCTCAGTGGGAAACGGACCGGAACCGACTCGCGTGGTATAGGCCTTGGTAATCCCCAGCACGTAATCCAGATACAAAGGCCCAAACCCTGAGCCCGTGGCAGTGCCACCCGCTGTGGTGTTGGAGCTGGTCACAAACGGATAGGTACCGTGATCAATATCCAACAACGATCCCTGAGCGCCCTCAAATAAAATATGCGCCTGAGTCTCGCGATGGGCATGCAGAATCGACGTGACATCCGCCATCATCGGTAACAGTTGCTCGCCCTCAGCGATGGCCTTAGCGAGTACCTCGTCTGCATCGAGGGCATCGACACCGTAATAGTGCACCAGCGCGTGGTTATGGTACTCCAGCACCTCACGCAAGATTTTCTCGAACCGTTCAGGATTGCGCAGGTCACCCAACCGCAGGCCGCGGCGAGCCACTTTATCTTCATAAGCGGGACCAATGCCTCGACCTGTGGTACCGATTTTGTTTTCGCCACGACGCTGTTCGCGTGCCTGATCCAGAGCCACGTGGTAGGGCAGAATTAATGGGCAAGCCGCGGAGATTACCAACCGATCACGAACCGGTACGCCGCGCGCCTCCAGCTCATGAATTTCCTTTAGCAGCGCCTCGGGCGACAGCACCACGCCGTTACCGATCAAACACTGCACACCCTCGCGCAAAATGCCCGAGGGAATAACGTGTAGCACCGTTTTCTCACCGCCAATGACCAGGGTATGCCCGGCATTATGGCCACCTTGAAAGCGCACCACAGCCGAGGCCTGCTCGGTCAGCAAATCGACGATTTTGCCTTTACCTTCATCACCCCACTGGGTGCCCAACACCACTACATTTTTACTCATGACGGCTCCCGCCGAGCGATTGTCTCAAGTACCCAGGCACCGTCACGGCACACCAGCTGTTCAGAGCAACGAGGATCGTGCTCACCTCCAATGGCGACGACCACCACATGGCCCTGCTCACGCAGTTCCGCCACGGCAATTGCCAGCGCCTCATCCTCTAACAACGGTGCCGATACACAGACGCCGCGATCAGGCTCGGCCGCCAAACAGCCGATCAATACTTTTAGGTCAAAGGCGAAACCTGTCGCTGGTCGATTGCGACCAAAGACGTCGCCAACATTGTCATAGCGTCCACCCTTGGCCAGCGCAGTCCCTACGCCTTCGACGTAAGCGGCGAAAACCAAGCCGGTGTGGTAGCGAAACCCGCGGAGCTCTGCCAGATCAATATAGACCCCAACATCAGGGAAAGCGGCGCTAACCGCCTCCACCACTTCTTGAACTTGATCTAGCGCCTCAGAGACACCAGGAATCTGACCCAGTGCTTGTGCAGCTTGCGGCAGCACTTCGGCGCCACCGTGCAAACCCATTAAGGCTTCCAGTGCCTGCCCAAACGCACTGGGCAATGCCCCTGTAATAGCTTGCAAATCAGGCACTGATTTACGCTGCAGCACATCGAAAATCTGCTCTTCTAGATCGACATCAGGGGCAAAAGCCGCCGCTAGCGCCTGATACACACCCACGTGACCTATATCCAGCGTTACCGGCAAGTGAGTCCCTGCCAGTCCCGCGCGATCCAGTAAACTCAACATCAAACCGATGATTTCGCGATCCGCCGCCAAGTCGTCACTGCCGTAGAGTTCGGCGCCCAATTGAACCGGAGAGCGACCTGACAAGGCAGAATCAGCGACACTTTTCAGTGTGGACCCGGCATAACAGAGACGCGTGATACCTGATTCATTGAGACTATGGGCATCGATACGCGCTACCTGTGGCGTGATATCGGCACGCACTCCCAGCGTTTTGCCACTAACCCGATCGGAAAACTTGCAAGTTACCTGATCGAGATCGGCACCCAAGCCCACCAGTAGTGAATCGGTGAACTCCACCAACGGTGGCATCACTAAGCGATAGCCCCAGCGCTCGCAATCATCGAGCAAGGCGCGGCGGAGCCGTTCTACCGCCGCAGCACGCTCGGGTAGCAGCTCATCAATGCCATCAGGCAATAGCCATCGTGTGTCAGAAATCATGGGATGTCAGGAACCGTGGGAACACCAATCAAAACGGGCGCATGCTACCACAGCCAACGCCCTGAGGGCCGACCGAATCCCGGCACTTTCACTCATCGGGGCCGCAGGTCACAGCCCTTGAGCCAGCTGAGCGCAATCATCGCCACAAAACCCACCCATTGGCTTAGCGGGCCAAAAAAAACGCCGCAAATGCGGCGTTTTTGTCAGTACTGCTAGCCCTTATTTGGCGGCGTTAGGGTCTCTCAGGTACTGGAAGAACGCACTATCGGGCTCTACCAACAAGACATCGCTGCCGCCATTAAACGTAGCTTGGTAGGCCTTTAGACTGCGCAAAAATGTGTAGAACTCCGCGTCTTGATTGTACGCCTCAGCGTAGATCTTGGCGGATTGGGCATCGCCGTCACCCCGAATCATCTCAGCAGAGCGAAACGCATTGGCTTGGATCACCGTGACCTCGCGATCTGCAGCGGCCCGGATCCCCTCAGCTATTTCACGTCCTTCGGAGCGAAGCTCGTTCGCTTCTTTCTCCCGCTCGGCATTCATACGACGGTACACCGAATCACTGACGTCGGGGGGAAGATCAATTTTCTTCACCCGCACGTCAATTACTTCCACGCCCAGCTCCGTGGCTGCCACACTAGACAGACGCTGGGTAATGGCTTCCATTAACTCATCACGCTGACCAGAGACCACCTCTTTCACGGTACGCACCGCCACTTCGTTACGTAGACCGTCGTTGATACGCTGAGACAACAGCGCCGCAGCACGGCCTTCCTCACCGTTGGTGGCGGTATAAAAGGTGGCTGTGTCCTTAACCCGAAACTTGGCGTAGGAATCCACAATCAAGGCTTTCTTTTCCTGGGTGAAAAAGCGCTCCGGATTGGAATCGACCGTTAAAATGCGGCCATCGAACAAACGTACCTCATTTACAAACGGGATTTTCACGTGCAAACCCGGTTTCAAATCAGGATCCACCACTTCACCAAACTTGAGCAAGACGCCCCGCTCGGTCTCTTTCACTACATAGAGTGTTTTGTTGCCCACCAGCAGCACCAGCGCCACCAGGATGCCCAACCACATTTGTCGCGTAGACATCATCGACCTCCTCGGCGGTTGGCCGCATTGTTGATTTCCTGACGTAACTGATCAGTCACCTGTTCCGTAATCTGACGCAGTTCACGATCACTCAAACCGCTACCACCCGATGCATTAGCCCTGGGCTTGCCGCTGCTTGGGGGAACCATCTTGTCCAAAGGCAGGTAAAGCACGTTGCTGCCACCGTCAACATCTACCAAGACTTTGTTGGTACTGCCCATCACCTGCTGCATGGCATCGAGGTACAAGCGCTCCCGTGTAACTTTGGGGGCCTTTTGGTATTCGGTAAGCAGCAAAGTAAAGCGCTCTGCCTCACCTTCGGAAGTCGCCACCACTTGCTCGCGATAGGCATTGGCCTCCTCAAGTGTGCGCTGAGCGCGACCACGGGCTTCGGGCACGATGCCGTTGGCATAGGACTGCGCCTCGTTGGTGGCTCGCTCTTTGTCTTCCCGTGCTTTGATCACGTCGTCAAAGGCACCCTGCACTTGAGACGGGGGCTTGGACTCATCAATGTTGATCTTGGAGATCAAAATGCCAGTACCGTAGGTGTCAACATAGCCCTGAAGGCGTTCGCGCACCTCTATTGCAATAGCGGCTCGGCCCTCGGTCAACACCAGATCCATGGTGGTATCACCCACAACGTGGCGCAACGCACTCTGAGCCGCATGCTGAAGAGAGACCTCAGGATCACGTACCTGCAACACAAACTTCTCGGGATCATTAATGACGTACTGCAACGACATGCTGACCTCAACAATGTTCTCGTCCTTGGTCAACATGACCTCACGCAAACTGGCCGCACGTACCTTGGTGGTATTGACCTTGATCACCTCATCAATAATTGGCGGGTTCCATTGCAGACCGGGCTGCAAGGTAGCGTGGTACTGACCAAACCGCAGCACCACGGCGCGCTCCTGCTCGTCGAGCTGATAGAAGCCCATCAAAGCCCACACCGTGGCGATACCGGCCAAGACAACGCCCATTAGCGCACCCGAAAACTTACCGCCGCCGCTGTTACCCCGACCACCGCCGCCACCAAACAGGCCGCTTAGGCGCTCTTGGAGTTTGCGCAGTGCTTCGTCGAGGTCGGGGGGACCTTGGTCGTTGCCCCCCCAGGGGTCGCGGGGTCGATTACCGCCGCCGCCCGGTTCATTCCATGACATAGGAAATATCCTTAATGAGTGATGATCTCAGTCTAGCAAACCTATCCCGCAGTGACTAAGCCAAAGCCAGTCGCCGCGTCAGCAAATACACTAAAGCCCTCTAATATCATCAAGATATGGGGGCCGACCTGCCCGATTGCAACCGCTCCCAGTCTCGCTGAGGCAGCTTAATTGAGAGCAGGCTAGAGCCGTCTTCTTGAAACACCTCTGACTCGATGGCCCCGAGCTTAAACAGGGCCGCACGCAGTTTGCCCTCGGACGGCCCCAGCACCACATCGCCCACAAACTGATCTAGCTGAAGCCGCAAGCGCAGGGCTTCAGCGAGCAAATCCAAGCCCTGTCCGTTCCGCGCGGACAGGTAGACCGCCACTGGCAATCCATCGTCGTCGAGCACCATACGAGGCGGTTGCTCCAGTAGATCGAGCTTGTTAAATACCCGCAGTTGCGGCAACGACTGGGCACCAATCTCGGTCAAGACCTTGTCGACCTCATCGATTAAAAATTCTCGGTCCTCCGACACCACGTCAATCACGTGCAACAACAGGTCGGCGTTTAGCGTCTCCTCCAAGGTCGCTTTGAAGGCCTCAATCAGGGTATGGGGCAAATCGGCAATAAAACCCACCGTATCCGCCAACACCACAGGCCCCAAATTATCCAGATCTAGCCGACGCAGAGTCGGATCCAGCGTCGCGAACAGTTGATCCTCGGCGTACACATCCGCTTGTGTCAGGGCATTGAACAGTGTGGATTTGCCGGCGTTGGTGTATCCCACCAGTGACACCAGCGGAATGT
>CAYPPU010000063.1:0-8514 GCA_964412695.1 uncultured Alteromonadaceae bacterium
ACCCATCCCTGAATGGGTTGCCGGCTACGGGCTACTCAGCGCCCAGTAATAACCCTTTCGCGGCAAATATCTCACCAAAATGTCGTCAACCGTGTTGACAAAATATGTGTGGGCAGTGGTATCCTCTGAAAGCTAATTTGGGCGCAGACCCAAAGGCGCATTCGAAAACGACAAGCAATAACGACAAGCGCGACACCGCGCCAAGAGGATTGTCCATGCCAAGTAACCGCTATTTCTCTCGCTGCACCCTTACCGCCGCTATTACTGCAGCTCTTGCCTGCGGCAGTGCTAACGCACAGGTTTTAGAAGAGGTCATCGTCACATCAACCAAGCGTACCGAAAGTGTGCAAGATGTACCCATCGCGGTGAGCGTGGTGTCTAGAGAGGTCATTGAGACCTTCGATATCCTCGACCCCACCGATCTGCAAAACTTCGTACCCGGTTTGCAGGTTCAAGAAACCTTCGGTGGCACGGCCGTGCGTATTCGCGGTCTGGGATCAGGTATTACTAACTTGGCCTTTGACTCCTCCGTACCCATCTACGTAGACAACGTGTATAGCGGGCGCAGCAACTCCATGTTATCGGCTATGCTCGACCCCGGTCGGGTAGAAGTGGCTCGCGGTCCCCAAGGGGCACTATTTGGTAAGAGCACAACCGCGGGTGCCATCAGCATTACCAGCGCACGCCCCACCGACGAATTTGAAGCCCAGCTGAAAGCGGCTGCTGAGGTCGAAATTGGCGGCTACAGTGTTAGTGGTTACGTGTCAGGCCCAATTGCTGACAACATCCGTGGTCGTATCGCCTTTTTAGCCAACGATTTCGATGGCTACACCGACAACCTCGCTACAGGCAAGGAAGATGGCGCCGAGGACACCACTGCTGTCCGTGCTAGCTTTGAGATTGATGCCAGTGATACCACCACCTGGTATGTAAAACTTGAAACCGGCACCAAAGACGGTGAAGGCCGCAACAACCAACCGGTATCAGGATTGGTTCTGCCACCTGTACCGCCTTTTGCTGGGTTATATGGCGCGCAGGCGGCAGAAACCGCTGCTGGCACCCTGGAATACAACGCTGATGATCGCCGCGGTGTGAGCACCGGCTTCCCGAAAGAAGATTTCAGTGAGTATGAGTGGAGCAACTACACGCTGCAAATGGATACCGAGGTGGCCGATCACACGGTTAAATTCATTGCCAACTACAACGACTACAAAAACACCTACTTCTTAGACGTCGATGGCTTTGAAGCCAACGTTCTCAACAGTCACCTCGTGGATGACTACGATGCACAAAGCTTTGAGGTGCAGGTACTCTCACCGACTGGTGGCTTTTTGGAATACATTGCTGGTGCTTGGTATCAGACTACGACCACCGAAACAGCGCAGTGGGCGAGTTACGGTTCCGTCGCGGCTCCGGTACTAAAAGGCGATGTGTTGCCCTACCCCACGGGTACCTACCGACGGTACAGCCGCGATGTGGATGTGTATTCGATCTACGGTCAGCTGAAGTTCAACATCAGTGATAGCTTCCGCGCCATCCTTGATCTGCGCTACACCGACGAGGAACAAGATGCGGGCGCCAATATGCGTCGCGTGGCCTGGGAGAACTTTGACAACTGGACCAACCCCAAAGGTAATCCGCTGAGCAGTGCCGGCGAGTACACCTTTGTGGAAAATCGCACCGATGATGGCCTCGACCCCTCCTTGCGCCTGCAATGGGATATGAACGACGACGTTATGCTCTATGCATCGTATTCGCGTGGCTCTAAGGCCGGCGGGACCAAGGCCAACGACGGCGGCTTAACCGCCATCTTGCTGTCGCAAGTTGCTGCCAACGGCGATAGCTGGGCACAACAGTACACAGGCTTGTCAGCGGCAACCTTAACGCCCGCCTACATTGCCAGCAATGTCATTGAATTCAAGCAAGGCAATACGGTTTTTGACTTTGAGGATGAAGAAGCCGACAGTTTTGAGGTGGGCTTTAAAGCCACGCTGGCCGATGGTGCGGCAACACTGAACGGCGCCATCTTCTCTACCGAGTACAAAGGCCTGCAGACGTCTTCCTACAACGGTACCGCCTTTGTTATTGGTAACGCCGGTCAGGCCACCATTGACGGCGCGGAACTAGAGTTGAGCTGGGCAGCCACCGACAACCTGGTCATTAACGCTGCGGTTTCCTATATCGACGCCACCTACGACTCCTACGAAGGCGCCTCCTGCGTACTCGATGCCAATTTGAGGGCGGTCAACGATGACTGCAGTTCAGGCTTAGGCAATGTTGCGACCAGCGGCACAGAGGATCAGGCCGGTGAGCCGCTAGAGCGCTCTCCCGATCTGGAATACAACATCAACGCCCTGTGGAGCCAACCCATCACCAGCAGCATGCAGCTGAAAGTAGCAGGCTCTGTTTACTACTCGGGTGAGTACTTTATCCAGCCCACCCAAGAGCCCTACTCCACACAGGACTCGTTCACCAAGGTTGACCTGCGAGTAGCGCTGGCGGCGGCGGATGATTCCTGGGAAATCGCCATCAACGGACGCAACTTATCCGATGAAATGGTAATCACCCACGCCTATCGCGTGTTCAGCCGATTCAACAACCTGACTAAAGGCCGAACGGTTGCGCTAGAAGGCATCCTGCGATTCTAAAAACAGCGTGAACCCCAAAAAATCCCCGCATTGCGGGGATTTTTTTGGCTGCGCAAAACAGTCGTTTGACTGTTAGACAGCGTGACTGCGGCGAATCGAGGCTTTCCGAAGACCTTTGCGTCAACCACGAGGGCAGAACACGCATGGCAATATTATTGAGCGAGTATTGAGCGAGTGGTACGTCTCGGATAATGAATCTGGGGGGGTGACGACTCAACCCTGCAACCTGTTCACCCTCGCTTGATAGCGTGGTAAACCAGGGATCTGGCACCCCACTATGACACTTCAGTAGCTAACAACACACGAATAGCCATCTGCCACGCAGCGCATCACCTAGCAAAGAACTGGAACGCGACGCCGCTTTGACGCCAGCTAAGTTTAGGTCGAACTCAAAGGGTTCGAGAGATCATTAACTTCATAATCTCTGAGGTGCCACCGTGAATGGTATCGATACGGGCATCGCGATAGAGCTTGGCAATGGGGTATTCATTCATGTAGCCGTAGCCGCCAAAGAACTGCAGGCAGCGACTGATGCCCTCAACCTCGCGCTCGGTAATCCAGAGCTTGGCCATTGAGGCGGTCTCGGCATCTAAGGTCCCGGCAACCAGCTTGCGGGTACAGTCATCAACAAAACTGCGTGCGATAGTAGTTTCGGTTTTAATCTCTGCCAAGGTAAACGCAGTGTTCTGAAACTTGAGCAAATCCTGACCAAACGCACTGCGCTCCTTGGTGTAGGCCACGGTCAATTCCAGCGCACGCTCCAGCATGGCCAGCCCCATTGCCGCGATACCCAAACGTTCCTGCGGCAGTAAGGTCATGAGTTGCTTAAAGCCCTTACCGGGCTCACCACCCAATATGTTGGTTGCCGGTACGCGCACATTGTCAAAAAACAATTCCGAGGTATCTTGCGCGTCTCGTCCGACCTTATCGAGATTACGCCCACGCTCAAAGCCCTCCCGACCGCGCTCCACCAACACAATAGAAACGCCCTTTGAGCCTGCGTCGGGATCTGTTTTGGCGCAAACCAAGACCAAGTCGGCACATTGGCCATTAGAAATGAACACCTTGGAGCCGTTAATCACATAGTCATCACCGTCTCTCACAGCGCGGGTTTTAATCCCTTGCAGATCGGAGCCCGCAGCAGGCTCGGTCATGGCAATGGCTAGAATCACCTCACCGCTAACCACCTTAGGTAACCAGGTACGTTTTTGCTCTTCGGTACCAAACTCGACCAAGTAAGGCGCAACAATCATGTTGTGAACGGCCACGCCCCAGCCCTCAAGACCGCGCTTGCCAAACTCCTCAATCATGACCCGTTCGTGACGAAAGTCACCACCCAAGCCGCCGTATTCGGTGGGCACGGACGCGCCCAATAGACCAAACTCACCCGCCTTAAGCCAGGCTTCACGATCAACGACTTTGTTTTGCTCCCAGCGCTCAAGCGCTTCCGGCGAGGCCACGTCGTCTAAGAATCGGGCCACGCTATGGCGAAAGACTTCAAGTTCATCAACCATTGGTTCAATAGCGTTCATAGTGTGTACCTATCAATTGTCATGTTTGGAGTAGAAATTACCGGCCAGGGTTATCAATAGACTACGATGGTTTCTTTGGCTGCCAGTGGACCAACTCACCCCAATCAGCACCGAGCGCTTCTTTCAGCGCGGATAATCGCCGCTTACCTATGCGCCGCGCGAGTTCCGCCTCAATGAATTGCAGCGCCTCAATAGCGGCCAACTGCAGAGCCGTTGCGCGCGCACTGAAGCGCACCGCATTGGCGCGACCATCATCCGGATCAGGATAAATTTCGATCAAGCCCCGAGACTGCATTTCCTCCAGGGTTTTGTGCATAGCTTGTCGACTCACACCCACATTGGCGGCGATATGGATGGGTCGGGTTACGCCGTTCGCTATATTTAGGAAAATCATAGACCAGGTCCGCGACACCCGCTCAAATCCCGCGTCGGTTAGACTGACCTGCAAACTCTCATCAATCCAATACACAGCATTGAGCAGATCACCTAGAATAAATCCCGCTGTCGGCGTGCCTTTACTCATGAGGATTAGTCGGTCCCTTTTGATTGTACGTTGGCATTAGACTGCTCCCTGACAATACGCTTTAGCACCTTATTCATAGGCGAGCGCGGCAAAGGGTCGGTTACAAATTCAACACTGCGCACAGCCTTGTAATCGGCTAGATGCTCTCGGGTATGCTGCATCAGGGTGTCGGCATCCAATTCACCTTCGGGCGAGAGTCGCACAACGGCATGCACCCGCTCCCCCCATTTATCATCGGGCATACCAATCACGGCGCACTCAAGGACGGCTGGCAGCAAGTAGACGGCCGCTTCAACCTCACCGGCGAATACATTTTCACCGCCCGAGATAATCATGTCCTTAATGCGATCGACAATAGTTATAAAGCCATCAGCATCCTGCACAGCCACATCACCGGTCCTGAGCCAGTCACCAAAAAAGAGATCTACGGTTTTTTCCGGTGCGTTCCAGTAACCGGGGGTTAATGCTGGGCTGCGCAAGCAAACCTCACCCGGCTGTCCCTGGGGGACATCCTGGCCTTGGTCATCGCAAAGGCGTAAATCTGTCCCTACCACGGGTCTGCCAGCGGTGGCTTGTTTGCCACTATTGGGACCGGACAGTACGTGAAACTCTGGGCCCAAACAGGTGGCCACACCACCCGATTCGGTCTGACCGTATATCTGGTAAAACGCCGTCTGGGGCAATGCCGCGATGGCACGCTCGAGAATTGGCATAGGCATAGGTGCGCCACCGTAGCTAATTTTTTTCAATGACGTCAGATCACTACCGACAAACTCGGGCGCGCTAATCATCATATCCAATACGGCGGGCACAAATGCGACCTTGCTCACACGGCGCGCCTCGATAACCGCCAAGGTCTCTGCCGGCACAAAATGCGGCTCGATCACCAGATCACAGGCTAGTACCGCAGAAGCAATAGCGTTAAGCCCGGCGGCTAAATGAAACATGGGAATAGCAATGAGGACACGCTCATCATGTCGAATCGACATGGTTTGGGCCCACTGCATAGAGGCAAATACCAAACCGGCGTGAGTAAGCGGCACCCCTTTAGGAGCACCGGTAGTACCACCCGTATAAAAAATAGTGGCAGGGCTGTCACAATCTAGCGAGACCGCCGCTATTTCGGATTGATTAGCCAAATCAATGGAGTTAGGGCACGCTGCATCGAAGGACAATACAGTGGTATTCACTTGCGCGTTGCTAACAGCCTCCAAGGCGACATCGTAGTGCGCGGCATCTACCACCACAAAGCGAACTTCTGCATCCTTCAATAAAAATGCAATTTCTTCGGCATTGAATCGAGCGTTTACTGGCAGACTAATACCGCCAGCCCAGGGAATGGCGTAATACAAGGCCAAATAGTCAACACTGTTGGCTGAAAGTATCGCCACACGATCACCGGCGACCAATCCCTCAACTTGCAGTGCACCCGCCAAAATAGCCACGCGATCACGCACTTGCCCCCAAGTCCACTCTGCTTCGCGGGTAAATACGCTACTGCGAGCGCCGGACAGGCGAGCCGCGCGTTCAAGCTGTTGCGGAAGTGACATACTGACAACGAGTCCTATGGCTACACGGGTGTAGCGGGCTCGAGCCCTAGCCTGAGTTTACCGACGTTTTCTGCGGCCACATCCAGATCAAATACTGTGTGGCATGAGAGCATATTGATGTCACGCTGGAGTCGCTGCATGGGGTGGTCATCCATATGGGCACTGGCGCCACTGGCTTCTACTATTGTCATGACCGCGTCCCGGCAACGTCTGACGACACTCGCTACCATAAGGCGCAATTTGGCACGCTCGTCTCCCGGACAAATAGTTTCTGAGCGTCCCCATTGCTCTAAATGGTGGCCTACCTGCCGCAGTATCCATTCGGCGGACTCGATTTCTGAGGTCGCCAGACCCAACCTAATATGCGCACTCTGAGACTGTCCTTGTTTGCTATCACTGCCGTAGAGGGTGCGCTCTTGAATGCGCTGTTCAAATAATCTCAATGCTTTGCGGCTCGCGGCTAGCGCAGGTATTGCTGCCGCGATCGCCAGTAGTGGCAACATGGGATGGCGGTACGTGGCGCTGCCCAGAAACTCAGCGCCCTGCCCGCGCCCTACCGACATTCCCTTAAGCGGCTCACTGAACATCTCAGGTACAAAGACATTATTGGCCAACATGTCATTGCTGCCGGTACCACGCATACCGGAGGTAAACCACACATCCTCAACCTCAACGGTATCTCGGGGTACCAAAAACAAACGGGGCTCGGGTTTTTCGCCGGCAATGACGCCGTTCAATATTACCCAGTCGGCATGCATGATGCCTGTACCCCAAGCCCAACGTCCGTCCAGACGATAACCACCGGCCACCCGCTCCGCTCTGCCGTTGGGACTGATGCTCGCCGGCGCCATGATAAATGACTGCTTTCCAAAAACCGCTGACTGTGCCTGCTCACAAAACTGAGCCAGCATCCAGTTGTGCTCCATATAAAAAGTGGTAACCCAGCCGGTTGACGTGCAAGCCTCGCCCACCATTAGACCTACGTCGATGAAGGTATCGAGGTCTATCTCCAAGCCACCAAAACGGCGAGGCACAAATGCCTTGAAGATATCCGTACTTGCCAGCGCTTCCATGACCACATCGACAGGTTTACGCTGTTGCTCAGCCGTCGCCGCGTTCCCCTCGATAAGGGGCAATAAATCAGCGACCTGCTGGCGAATATCCGGCATGTCCTGGGGAGCATCAAATACTGTGGGTTGCGCTGCTGTCATACCTTCCAAGCCTTTCCTGACGCTGGGACTGCCGCACCCTGCACTGTTTACCACGCGAACCTGATCGCGAAAGTCTCTCCTCGCATGATGCGGCGGTCCATTAAGCCTCTTAATCGCCGACCAATGCAGGGTTTTAACGCCTCGCTGTCGCATCTCAAACTCAGGGCACCGACAGCAACATCCAGCCATGACCAACAGTAGCTTTACAGCCCGGTTTAAGTCAACTATATTGACAAAAAATACGAGCCAAATGAGTAGCTGGATCACACCATGCTTGATATCGCCCGCACCTTGTTAGCCCCTTGGTACCTCCAGATTAAATTTGTGCATTTGCTGTTTGTTGGCGTCTGGATGTTCAGTACTTCCATGGCCTACGTGTACTACTTACTACCGGTAATGAAGGCGTGGCGGCGCAATCCAGACGACGGCGCCATTATTCCCCTACGCAATTGGGTCATGGAGCGTTTTGACGAAGGTGCCGTGTACGAGCATGTTGCTTTTCCGATGGTACTGCTCAGCGGATCCATGCTCTATGTGGCGGGCGGGTGGGGTCTTAGTGCGGCATGGCTAGACCTAAAACTGCTCATTATCTTTCTGCTGTTTGTGCCCATGGAAATGTTCGATTTCTACCTATCGCACTTTGGCGGTAACAAGGCCAAGATTTTGGCTACGGGTGATATGGGGAACTACGAAAGGCACATCCACATACATTGGTGGTTTTTCCTGGTCACCACACCAGCCGTCATGCTCTATGGCGTGACCGTCATGTTCCTTGCCATCACCAAACCCATTTAAAGCGATATTACGCATGTCAGAAACGCAAACGGCAGCGCCAGCCTTCTCAGGAACACCCGCGAAATATCGGAAGATAACCATTGTGTTCCCCATTCTTTTTAACGGACTGCTGTACCTAGGCATGATTGCGGTGGTTTACGGGGTATTGGGCCAAACGTGGATCTTGGGTTGGAAGCCTGCAGCCATTGCCGTGGCCGCCACAGCGTTTTACATCCGCGTGGCGTTTCCGTGGATTATGGGATTAGATGCCCAATA
>CAYPPU010000064.1:0-8352 GCA_964412695.1 uncultured Alteromonadaceae bacterium
TAGCCACTGCACTCCCAGAGATCGTGCCCATCAAACTGGAGCCGATAATGGCCACCTTGGCACCACCGCCCTTAGATCGACCGACCATGCGCATGGCAATATCGATGAACAGGCCCCCACCGCCAACGCTGCTATACACGACACCGAAAAAAACGAAGTAGAAAATAAAGTTTACGGAAGTCGCTGCGGTTACACCTAAAACGCCCGAGGTCGTCATGGTGAAAATTTCAGCCCAATCGCTTAAGCCAATATTCCCAAAACCAATTGGATCAGGTAGTGCACCCCCGAATAGCCCATACCCTAAAAACACAACAAGGACGCTGACCAGCATCCAACCAACCGTGCGTCTGACTGCCTCTAAGAGGAGCAGGACGAAGACCGCAGATGCAAAAATATCGATGTATTCGACAACGTCAACATTCTCAATGCGCGTCGTTAACCGCGGTAACTCCGATAGGTAATAGTACGCACAGAAGGTAACGCCCAACAGCGTCAACGCTTGCAGCGCTTTAGCCAGAAGGTTTCTAGACTCCCATTGAATTGGATGCGCAATAAAGAGAATAAACAGCGCGATTACAACGTGTGTAGCACGCTCGTACATCGGCTCCATTGGCTTGAATAACGCCCACAGCTGAAAGCTAAAAAACACGATACCGAACACGGTAAGCGTTAAGAGGATGCTGTTATTCCGGTGTTGCATCATGATGAGCCTTAAAAAGGAGTGCCTCCCGCGAGCTAGCGGGAGGCAGACACTTTACTTAAGCAGCCCTTTTTCTTTATAGAAACGCAATGCACCTGGATGCATGGCAATACCATTGTTTTCGGGCGTTGTGGCATTCTCGGGTTTAAACGCTTTCCAAGCCTTAAACTCATCAGAAATTGTGGCCACATTTTCGACGAAAAGCTTTGTCAGCTCATAGGCGTCTTTATCGGCCATATCTTTATGAACGATTAGGTGCGTGCCAAAGTCTGCGCCTTGGACAGCTGATCCCTGGCCCTCAAACCACTTGGGTATCGTCCCTCGCTTCAGACCAATTTTCGACAGCGCTGCAAGCCCTTCGTCACTGATATCAAGGAACATGACGTCGCCGGTCAGGACGATCTCTGTGATTGTGGGATGACCACGCAAAATCGTGTCGAAATATAAATCTGCTCGGCCATCGCGAATGATTGATGCCATCTGCGTTGGATTGACTTGAACAATCTGACCACCGTTGCCTTTTATTTTCTCAATACTCGTCCCATGGGCTTCTAAGACCACTTCAACCGCTGGCGGGATATTCGAGCCCGGTGGCTTCATCAAGATATTGACAGCCTTTCCAGACTCCAAAATATCCTTCAGAGTTTTGAATCCATTTTCTTCCATGAATTTCTTACGAACAATCGCCCCGATGTAAACGGGATTAAGGCCGCCGACGATCGAACGAATGTTTCCCGCACTCTTGCCCTTGTAGAGCAGGATGCCGTCACGCGCCCACTGACTGGTGGCTACATTGGAAATTGCTACGTCAACTTTCTTTTGCTCAACAACCATTGGGTTCGCAACACCGCCGCCTCTCGGGACAACCTCCATCTTGAAGCGTGAGCCGGATGCCTCAACCGCCTTTTTATAGGCGGCTGCACCCACATACCAGCCAGAGCCGACAGGCATTGCACCAATCGCAAGCGACTGTGCCAACGCGACGCTTGTCGCGAAGGTCGCTACAACCCCGCATAACAATTTTGGAAAAAATTTAGCAGTCATTTTGTCTCCTTAAAAAATTTTGCGTTTGTTAAAACGCACGCTTAACTTACCTACCTACCTGATTCATAAAAAGAAGTGTCGTAACTCGCCCTCCTCTACTCTCGGTACCCTTTGCGCCATACTGTGGCACCCCCAAACAGAGGCGCTTCTGGGACTGGGCCATGCAACTTTGCGTACGACTCAATGGTTTTTGTCATCCGCTCGAGTAACCAATCTGCGACTTCGTCTATCCCATCTTCAAATTGCAATCGTTCCAATATTTTTCGAACAGCCCGGTCCTGTTGAGCTAACGGTCCTGATGCGATGAGAAAGGCAGTCACACTTTTCTGACCAAGTCGCTCGCTCTCTGCCCAAAGGTAATCTGCAATATCACGCTCGAAATCTTCTAAAGTGACGCTGATACCACTCATTCCGCACGAGCAACCCAGCGCAATGTGTTGAGTCGAAAGACGCGACCAGAGATCAGTCAAGTACTGAGCCTGAGCGCGAATCGGACTCGTCTCCATGAGGTCAAGCATGACGGCGCAGGGCAGCTGTCTCAGCCTCGTTAACGTCACCCTGATCATCCAGAACAACGCCATATAGAGCCTCAGCCGACTGACGGCTCACGTAGCCCTCTCGGACGTCCTCAGCGACTTTTTTTGCGTCCCGCCTCAGAGGGCTCCCAAAGCCGCCGCCACCGCCAGAGAGCATCTTGTATGCGTCGCCACGCTCCAGCCGGACGTTAAAAATCTTGGCATTTGGCAGGTCCTCTTGCCATTGCCCTTTGTGCCTTATTGCAATGCCATTGCCAGCCGCTTCACCGCCACCTTCCAGCCCCCACGGTTTGCAGTGCATACGGTCAATCCGCGTTGTCACGGAGAATGGCGATAGCGCCTGCACGACCATCTCTGCACCCAGACCGCCACGGAACTCACCAGCACCGCCGCTGTCCTCTCGGATCTTGTAGCTTTCAACCAGCACAGGGTATTTGGCTTCAAGTTGCTCGGTTGGGCTGTTATGCGTGTCGCCATCGTTGATACACACCGTTACCGACACACCGTCTTCCCGACTCTTGGCGCCCCAACCACCACCCAGTGGTCCGATGCCCACAATGAATAAGCGACCGTCTTCCGGTGAGATACCGTGGATGTTCGGGAAAACCAGATCAGCGTGGTGACCGGCAATAGCGCGATGTGGGATGGCAGGCGCAAGCGCCTTAAAGATCGTATCGATGACGGTCATCGGAAACGTCATCCACACACGCATCGGATAGGGACGCTCTGCACTGATGACCGTGCCCATTGGCATGATGACTTTCAACGGCCGAAAACTTCCGTCATTCACCGGATAATCTGTCGGCGTGGTCAAGCACTTATAGGCCACCTGCGCGCAAGCAATTCCTGTGGTGAATCCCGAGTTGTAAAAGCCTTTTACCTGTCTACTCACATCGGACAGATCGACTTCCATCTCGTCACCCTTGACGGTGACCTTGACCCTGATCGGAATGCGTTTTCCGACCTCCAAACCGTCGTCATCCATATAGGACTCGGCCTCGTAAACGCCGTCGGGGATGGAAAGCGTGTTCTGGCGAGCCAAGGCCTCTGATGCATCCATGATTTGCTGGATCGACGCCTGGATTGCATCGTTGCCGTAGCGTTGAACCAGCTCTAGAAAGCGCCGTTCACCAGTGGTGATAGCAGTGATTTGCGCTCGCAAGTCACCCAACGCACGTTCAGGCAAACGCACGTTCATCGCGATGATGTCGATTAAATCTTGGTTGACCACCCCCTCACGTTGGTACTTCACGATCGGTACCTGGATACCCTCCGAGTAGATATCTGTCGTGATCTGTCCCAAACTTCCCCCGACGTCGAGCCAGTGGGCCATGCAACACGTGAAGCCAATCAGCTTACCTTCGTGAAAAACTGGCATCGTAAAGGTGAAGTGGTTTAAGTGACTACCGGTTGTGTATGCATCATTGGTAACCAAGATGTCGCCCGGATGAATATTTTCATAACCAAAGTGACGGATCTTTGCCTTGACGGTTTCCGACATCCCACGAATGAACATTGGCAAACCCAAACCGATGGATACGGTATCACCCTCCTTGGTGAATAACCCGACCGTAAAGTCCAACGCCTCGTAAATAATGAGGTTGTATGCGGTCCGCATGAGGTTTGTCTTCATCTCCTCCGTGACAGCGAACAGGCCGTTTCGGATGATTTCAACAATGACTGGATCTACCGTGGACTTGTTCGGGCTTTCTGAAAAAATTGCGTTCATGTTCGGTCACTTCCGATTGAAATCTGCAGGTTGCCAAGTTGATCGACGCGCACGATATCGTCTGGCTGAACGACCGTGGTCGAAGCGTGCTCCTCTATCAGCGCAGGGCCAGAAATAACGTTTCCACTCTTTAAACGATCCCGTTTGAAGACCGGTGTTTGGATGTAGTCGTCCGCGCTCCGAAAATAGACTGGTTTGTAGGCCCGTAAAGCTTGACTGTCAGGAGCCTCATTACCAAATGACACCTCATTGCGGGGTGGTTTTCGCATCCTACCCAGCACCGTCACGCGAAGACTCACGATATCTGCCGGCTCCTTAGGTGCGGATGTTCCATAACGGATCTTGTGCACATCGTCAAAGTGGTTTTTGATACCTGACCGATCCTTAGATTCGAAGAAGACAGTAGGGAGGTCAACCGTCACGGCATGCTCCTGTCCGAAATAGCGCATATCCGCCGCCCGCTCAAACACGACCTCATCAGGAGTGATTTGTGAGGCCCCAATCGCTGCGCGGCCCTCATCCTCCATCTCCTTGTAAATCGACTCAATGTCTTCAAATGACATCCCGTCAAGACGGCGGAAAACAGAGCGTACGTAGTCGTATCGGAGATCTGAAAAAAGCATCCCATAGGCTGAAAAATAGCCCGGCGCATGGGGTATCAGAACCTTCCGAATCCCCAGTTCACGGGCAATAGCTGACGCATGTAGTGGACCCGCGCCTCCGTATACAACCATCGTGAAGCTGCCTGCATCCAAGCCTCGCTCGGTAGTCACAGCTTTTACGGCATGTGACATTTGCGTCACTGCGATACGCAAGATACCGTCAGCGGCCCGCGTCGCATCAATCCCCAAGGGCAAGGCAATCTTGGCCTCCATGGCTTGTCGCGCGAGGTCTGAATGCAACGGCATTTCACCGCCCAGGAAGTTGTTTTCATCTAACCGACCCAACAGCAAATTCGCATCGGTAACGGTCGGCTCTTCACCGCCGCGGCCATAACACACGGGGCCAGGCATGCTGCCCGCTGACTGCGGCCCCACTCGTAGTGAATGACCGAGCTCTACTCGCGCAATCGACCCACCACCAGTGCCGACCTCGAAGATATCCATCATAGGGATCTGGATTGGTAACGCCTTTTCGTAACCGCCGATCAACGCGCTACCAGTTGTCAACGGACGTCCCTCACTGATAACACCGGCTTTAGCCGTTGTGCCGCCCATGTCAAACGCAATGGAATCTGGTAACCCCAACTGGGCGCAGATTGCCTGGGCACCGATGACGCCTGCAGCCGGCCCAGATTCGAGCATGCGCACGCAGTCTCGACGCGCATGCTCTAGTGGAAACAGCCCACCCGTCGATTGAACGGCATAAAAATCACCTCCGAATCCCTTTTGTGCCAAGTGTGTTTCCAACTCCCCAAGATATGCCGAAACTCGTGGGCCGACATATGCGTTGGCAACTGCGGTGGACACACGTTCGAATTCGCGGTACTCCTGAGAAAGCTCGTGGGAAGCACACACAAATGCACCCGGTATCTCTTCTTGCAAAATCGCCTTGACCCGTCGTTCATGATCAGGGTTTCGATAAGAGTGCAACAGCAGTACGGCAACCGCCTCAATGTGCGAGGCTTTTAGCTCGCGAGCCTGCGCGCGCACCAGGTCTTCATCTAACGTTTTATGCACGGACCCGTCGGCCCGTAAGCGCTCGCTGACTTCGAATCTCAAAGATCGTGGGACAAGCGGTACATGCTTAGAGAAGAAGAGGTTATAAGCATCGGGACGGTTGACTCGTCCGATCTCGTAAATATCCCGAAAGCCCTCGGTAATTAGGAGTGCTGTCTTTGCGCCATTGCGCTCCAAGAGCGTATTGATTGCAATCGTTGAACCATGCAAGAAAAGATAGCCGCGCGTCAGATCGATGCGCGCACCGTCAAGTGTGTTTTGAATGCCCTCGTGCAAATGACCATGCGTAGAAAGCGCCTTGCCGAAAGAGATATCGCCTGTCGCTTCGTCGAAGCAGGCCATATCGGTAAAGGTACCGCCAATATCAACAGCAATACGGAGGGATTTTTGATGCTCGCTCATGCAATTCCCTCAGGCGTTCGAATCTTGAACGGTGTTACGAAGTGTTCCAAGCCCTGTGATTTCTACTTCAATCACGTCACCTGCCTTCATGTAAACCGCAGGCTCGCGTTTGTCACCAACACCACCCGGCGTCCCAGTCGCGATCACATCACCTGGCGATAATTCGGTGAACCCAGAGATATATGAAATAACCTCGGGCAAGGTGAAAATCAAATTTGCGACAGATGCGCGCTGCATCATCTCGCCATTAAGACGTGTTTCTAATGTGAGTTCGCTGACGTTTGGTATCGCCGCTGTTGTAGCCATGAAAGGCCCCAGCGGTCCCGTTTTAGGAAAGTTTTTCCCTGGTGCCCATTGGTGCGTGTGACGCTGCCAGTCCCGTGCTGTGCCATCGTTGAAACAGGCATAGCCAGCAATGTGATCCGCGGCGTTGGCGGCTGCAATGTTTCGACCACCTTTGCCAATGATGACGGCTAATTCGCCCTCAAAATCAAATCGGCTGGTCGCTGCTGGTTTAGGCAATGGTTCTCCATGCGCGTTCAAACTGTCAGCAAACCGGATAAATATCGCTGGATATTCGCTGTCGGGGCGCTTCATCTCTGCGACATGCGATTTGTAATTGAGACCAACGCAAAAAATTTTGGAAGGATTCGGTATCACTGGAAGAAGTCGCGCCTCGCTTGCTGGAATAACCTGACCCTGTCTGCCGGCCGCATCTGCAAGTGACTCCAATTGATCCGCTGCGATCACTGACTTCAAATCAGGGTATCGAGTAATGAAATCAGTTGGTGCCTCCAACCAAGACTGTTCGTCTTGCCAGACGCCATAGCTGGCTTTACTTTGTTTTTCAAAACTGACAAATCGCATCGTGTTCTCGCTTTTTATTGAGCGCCAGCAATTGACGCAAACTTCATAAAAAGTGAGTCTAGGGCGCACCACGACATATGTATAGAATCAATTAAATCATTTCAGAAATGCCAATTTAGGCATACCTTTTTTATGCAAATCTCAGACTTTCGCTTGTTTCTAGAGGTAGCCGAATTGGGCAGTTTTACGAAGGCAGCGATTCAGCGCCAGACTGTTCAATCGCACATTAGCCGTCAAATCAGCCAACTCGAACGGCACTGTGGCGGTGTTTTGTTTCGCCGTACCGGAAGAGGCGTTGAACTAACCGAGTACGGCGCTTATGTTGCACAAAAAGTTCGCTTTTGGCTCAACGAGACGGACACCCTGATCACTGACCTTCGCGATAGCGCTGGGGTACCTCGGGGGGAGGTAAGACTTGGGCTGATTCCTTCCGCGGCGACACCGCTTATGACGGAGGTCTACAAGCGACTGCAGAACGAATACCCCCAAATCAAGCTTAATGTGCGCGAGGGTCAAGGCGGCGAACTGGATGCCCTTTTGGACACCGGCGCAGTCGACATGGCCATCCTTTTTAGATATGAGAAGCCTAACAATAGCGATGAAACGCTGCTTTCAACTGCAAACACTTATTTGGTCTCGAGTCCGGGCCTGTCATTAACGTTACCCATGACGGTCGACTTCAAGCGCTTAAAGGACTTGCCTCTGGTGTTACCAAGAAAGCCCTCTCACTGGCGATCAATCCTAGACGAAACCGCTAAGAGCAAAGGTTTTACCCTCAACACAGCGGTAGAGGCAGATTCATTACGTTTACAAAAATCACTGGTTGCGGACAATCACCACCTGTATGCGCTACTCGGCCCCTTCGCATTTCACGATGAGCTGCGGGCTGGCCGACTACAAGCTGCGAAAGTGATTTCACCAGAGCTAAAACGCTATGTCACTCTGGCACACCCCAAACAGGGCTCGCTGACGAAAGCCTGCAGGATCGTCTCGGAAATAATTATTGCCACCGTCTTGAAATGGCGTGGACAGCTTTCGCAAGAAGGCAAGTTGACATGACCTTGGAGGTTATGCAGGCCTCTAATTGCCCAGCCATTGCCCACTACAGGCACAACTCACGCAGCCAACCATCGATCAGACCGGCAACTTTATCGGAATTGGTGTCCATCATTGGGACGTGCGAATTACCTCGTATACCCTCCCTCGGTAAGTCGAATACTTGCACGCACCCGCCAGCGTTTTGCAAGTTAGTGACGTAGGGATCGACCACAGAACGATAACCCTGCCACAGGGGTGCATCGTCGATAAAGTCTCCCCACACAAAAAGATCAGGTACGGTAGCTGCTTTGGCCAGGCTTTCAGCTGTGAAGCGCGGCGCAGCTGCAGGCTCGATCA
>CAYPPU010000065.1:0-8124 GCA_964412695.1 uncultured Alteromonadaceae bacterium
AGCTGCACCCTCACCTCAGATTTCAGTGGGAACCTGCTCAGGATGCATACGTGTTGCTCTACCCCGAGGGAATGGTGAAGCTCAATGGCTCGGCGGGAGAGATTCTGGCAGTCTGCGATGGTGAGCGGTCGGTCGCCGACATCATCGCTGTGCTCGAAAAAAAATTTCCTGAAGCCCCCGATATTGGTGCGGACATTATCGAATTTTTGACTACTGCCCGTGCTAACCAGTGGCTTGTCAGTGACTGATAATATCGGACCTCCTCTCTGGCTGTTGGCGGAACTGACTTATCGGTGTCCGCTGCAGTGTCCCTATTGTTCCAACCCGCTTAATTTGCACCCGGGGGCCAGTGAGCTCGATACCGAAGAATGGAAGCGGGTGTTGTCCGAAGCCCGGGCACTAGGCGCTGCCCAGCTGGGCTTTTCCGGGGGCGAGCCGCTGGTGCGGCAGGATCTGGAGGCCTTGGTCGGTCATGCGCGGGGCCTTGGGTTTTACACCAATTTAATTACCTCGGGGGTGGGCCTTAGCACCGAGCGTATTTCGGCCCTCAAAACCGCGGGGTTGGACCATATACAAATCAGCTTCCAATCGACCGACGAGGAGCTGGCGGAGTTGATCTCGGGCAGTGGAAAGGCCCACGCCCAGAAAGTGGCTATGGCCAAAGCGGTTAAAGCCGCAGGGTATCCCATGGTTCTCAATGTGGTGCTGCACAGGCATAACATCGATCAAGTTCCAGCCATTATTGAGTTGGCAGAGTCGCTATCCGCGGATTACCTCGAGTTAGCCAACACCCAGTATCACGGGTGGGCGCTTCACAATCGGGATAAGCTCATGCCTAGCCGCGGGCAAATTGAAACCGCCGAGGCGGCAGTTAACGCCTGGCGAGAGGCAAATCCGGGTGGCATGAAACTATTCTTCGTGGTTCCCGATTACTTTGAAGATCGCCCGAAACCCTGCATGAACGGGTGGGGCTCGATGTTTTTAACGGTAACCCCCGAGGGGCGGGCGCTGCCTTGCCACAGTGCGGCTATTTTGCCTATGGATTTTCCTGACCTGCGCGTTCAATCGGTCCGGGAGGCGTGGTTCGAATCGGCCAGTTTCAACCGCTATCGAGGGGAGGGCTGGATGCAGGCCCCCTGTCGAGAGTGCCCCGAGCGAGGCAAGGATTTTGGGGGGTGTCGCTGCCAGGCCTTCGCCCTGACCGGCGATGCGGCGGCTGCCGACCCGGTGTGTACGCTATCTCCTCATCGCGAGCTTGTTGATGAGGCCCTGAGCCTGGCCGAGGGTCATCGCCAACGAGCACCCTCGCCCCTGCTGTTCCGTAACCTCGCCAACAGCAGGGATCTTATTGCGAGTACGGGCCCCGCCTAGGAGGCCCTCTCGCCTTTTCGAGCCCCTGATGGTGGCCAGGGGCCGCGTCTGGCTTGTCGCGCGCCGGCCAAACTGTGAATTTTGCTCACCGGGCTGAAAGCCTGAAATAAAGCCAAATCCCGTGTTGACACCCCCATGGGGCATCCGTAAACTTCGCACTCTTTTTTACGGGGTACCCTGCGCGGCATCCCGGCTTTTTCAGGAGTAGTAAAGTGCAAAATCAGCGCATTCGTATTCGCCTCAAGGCCTTCGATCACAAACTGATCGACCAGTCGACGCAAGAGATTGTTGAGACTGCGCGCCGCACAGGTGCTCAGGTTCGCGGTCCTATTCCGCTCCCCACCAAGAAAGAGAAATTCACTATTTTGGTGTCTCCCCACGTCAACAAAGACGCGCGGGATCAGTACGAAATTCGCACGCACAAGCGACTTCTGGACATCGTGGAGCCCACCGAGAAGACGGTGGACGCCTTGATGAAGCTCGACCTGGCGGCTGGTGTAGAAGTTCAGATCAGCCTCGGTTGAGGACAATTTAGCAAGACCTGCCCGGTTCGACCGGGTGTGTAACGTCTCCTAGCAAAGACATTACGTCAACGCGAAAGGGGCGGCCATAGAGGGTATAGCCCCGTACACTGTGAGGTTTAGACCATGACTATTGGTTTAGTCGGCCGTAAGTCGGGAATGACACGTGTCTTCACCGACGAAGGCGTATCAGTACCAGTGACCGTAGTGGAAGTACTTCCAAACCGCGTCACTCAAATCAAAGAGCTCGAGACCGATGGGTATCGAGCAATTCAGGTCACGACGGGTAACCGTAAGGCCTCTAAAGTCTCCAAGCCGGAAGCCGGGCATTTTGCCAAGGCCGGTGCTACCGCAGGCGAAGGTCTGTGGGAGTTCCGTTTAGACGGTACCGACGAGGCTTTCGAGGTGGGTTCCGAGTTGACTGTTGAGCGATTTGAGCAAGGCCAGAAGGTCGACGTGGCTGGGCGCTCCAAGGGTAAAGGTTTCCAGGGCGCCGTTAAGCGTTGGAACTTCCGCACCCAGGACGCGACCCACGGTAACTCGCTGTCACACCGCGCGCCTGGCTCTATCGGTCAATGTCAAACACCCGGCCGTGTTTTTAAAGGCAAAAAGATGGCGGGCCATATGGGTGCTGAGAATGTCACCACTCAAGGGCTTGAGGTCGTTCGCGTCGACGCGGAGCGCAACCTGTTGTTGATCAAGGGTGCAGTTCCGGGAGCGCCGGGCGGTCGTGTCATTGTTCGTCCAACGGTCAAGGCGGGCACCAGCCCGTCCAACGCTTGATAGCTGGGGGCTGAACTGTGGAATTGAGTGTCGTTAAGCCCGGCAATAGCGCAGCAGGGACGGTTTCTGTCTCTGAGGCGACGTTTGCCCGAGAGTACAACGAGGCATTGGTACACCAGGTTGTGACTGCTTACCTTGCAGGTGCACGCCAGGGTACTCGCGCCCAAAAGAGTCGTTCGGCGGTAGCCGGCGGTGGTCGCAAGCCCTGGCGTCAAAAGGGCACCGGTCGCGCTCGCGCCGGTACTATTCGCTCGCCCATTTGGCGTTCGGGTGGTGTCACCTTCGCCGCGTCTCCCCAGGACCATTCGCAAAAGGTCAACAAGAAGATGTATCGCGCAGCCATGCGCTCCATTTTGTCGGAGCTGGCACGGACCGAGCGTCTCTTGGTGGTTGAGAATTTTGACGTTGAGCAGCCCAAAACCAAGTTGCTGGTTGAGCAGCTCAAGGGCTTTGGCGTCGACAACGTGTTGATTGTGGCTAACGAAGTCGATCAAAACTTGTACCTGGCGTCGCGCAATCTGCACAAAGTAGACGTATGCGATGTCGATGCGGTGGATCCAGTCAGCCTGGTCGCTTTCGACAAGGTCATGGTGACCGTCGAAGCCCTGAAAAAATTTGAGGAGGCTTTGGCATGAACGCGGAGCGTGTCTTCCAGATTTTGCTTGGCCCTCACGTCTCCGAAAAGGCGGCGATCGTAGCTGAGCAAGGCAATCAGTACGTATTTAAGGTGGCGCTAGACGCCAGCAAAACCGAGATCAAGACCTCGGTTGAGAAGTTGTTCAACGTGAAAGTGGACGACGTACAAACTCTTCGAGTCAAGGGTAAGACCAAGCGCACGCGCTTTGGTATGTCCAAGCGACCCTCTTGGAAGAAAGCGTACGTTCGCCTCGAGCAGGGTCAAGAAATTGACTTTGCGTCACTGAGTTAAGGGGACGAGTCGATGCCAGTCGTAAAGAGTAAACCGACATCAGCGGGTCGTCGTCACCAGGTCCGCGTGGTTACCCCCGATCTACACAAGGGTAAGCCCCACGCGCCGCTGTTGGAGAAGAAATCTAAGTCCGGTGGCCGTAACAACGCCGGTCGCATTACCACCCGTCACATTGGTGGTGGTCATAAGCAGCATTACCGCATCATCGATTTCAAGCGCACCAAGGACGGAATTCCGGCCAAGGTTGAGCGCATTGAATACGATCCCAACCGCACGGCACACATTGCCCTTCTGTTGTTCGCCGACGGCGAGCGTCGTTATATCTTGGCCCCGAAAGGTGTGAGTGCCGGTGATACGTTGTACTCAGGCTCTGCTGCACCTATCAAGGCGGGTAACTGCTTGCCGCTGCGCAGCATCCCCGTGGGTTCTGTGATTCACGCTATCGAGCTCAAGCCTGGCAAAGGTGCCCAGTTGGCGCGTTCTGCCGGTGCTTCAGTGCAACTGGTAGCACGCGAAGGGCAATACGCCACCATCCGACTGCGGTCGGGTGAAATGCGCAAGGTGCCGTCTGATTGCCGCGCAACCTTGGGCGAAGTGTCCAACTCAGAGCATAGCCTGCGTAAGCTCGGTAAAGCCGGTGCTGCCCGCTGGCGCGGTGTTCGCCCAACCGTTCGCGGTGTGGCGATGAACCCGGTTGATCACCCCCACGGTGGTGGTGAGGGTCGTACCTCGGGTGGTCGTCATCCTGTGACGCCCTGGGGTGTACCGACCAAGGGATACAAGACCCGTAAGAACAAGCGCACCGACGGCTTTATTGTTCGCCGTCGTGGCAAGAAGTAACCGCTGAAGGAAAGAGGATAAACCTGTGCCACGTTCATTAAAGAAAGGCCCCTTCATCGACCTCCACCTGATGAAAAAGGTAGAGGCCGCGGTTGAAGCCAATGACCGACGACCGATCAAAACCTGGTCGCGTCGTTCCATGATTTCGCCCGATATGGTGGGACTCACCATAGCGGTTCACAACGGTCGTCAGCACGTGCCCGTTCTCGTTAATGAGGACATGGTGGGCCACAAGCTGGGCGAGTTCGCTGTGACCCGCACGTACAAGGGCCACATTGTTGACAAGAAAGCCAAGCGCTAAGCGCGGGTGGAGAGAGACACGATGGAAGTAGCAGCAAAACTACGCGGCGCGCGAATTTCAGCGCAAAAGGCCCGTCTGGTCGCCGACCAGGTGCGCGGCATGCCCGTTGGCGAAGCGCTCAACCTGCTCGAGTTCAGCACTAAGAAGGCGGCACACTTGCTGCGCAAAGTGCTCAACTCGGCAATTGCTAACGCCGAAAACAATGAGGGCGCGGACGTTGATGAGCTGCGCGTATCTACCGTTTATGTTGATGAAGGTCTGACCATGAAGCGCATGAAGGCGCGCGCCAAGGGTCGGGGTGATCGCATCTTTAAGCGCACTTGCCATATTACGGTCAAGGTCGCGGACGAAGAAGGTTAAGGGGACCGACGCATGGGTCAGAAGGTACATCCGACAGGTATTCGGCTGGGCGTGGTCAAGGATCACAACTCCGTATGGTATGCCGACAGCAAAAACTACTCTAAGAATCTGATCAACGACCTTGAGGTCCGCGATTACATTCTGCGCAAGCTCGACGCGGCTTCGGTGAGCCGTGTGGTGATCGAGCGTCCGGCTCAGACCGCACGCATCACTATCCACACAGCCCGCCCCGGAATTGTTATTGGCAAAAAGGGCGAGGACGTTGAAAAGCTGCGTCAGGAGCTGTCAGCCAAGATGGGTGTGCCCGTGCACATCAACATCGAAGAGATTCGTAAGCCCGACCTAGACGCGCGCTTAGTGGCGCAAAACGTGGCGCAGCAGTTGGAGCGCCGGGTGATGTTCCGTCGTGCCATGAAGCGTGTGGTTCAGAATGCCATGCGTCAAGGTGCGGAAGGCATCAAAGTACAAGTTGGCGGACGCTTGGGTGGTGCTGAAATTGCGCGTTCAGAGTGGTACCGCGAAGGTCGTGTGCCCTTGCACACACTGCGTGCCGACATTGATTACGCCACTTACGAAGCGCACACCACCTACGGCGTGATTGGCGTCAAGGTTTGGATTTTCAAAGGCGAAGTGATTGGTAACGACGGCGAGGGTGAAGATACCCGCCGCGCGGCTGCCAACTGAGCTGTATCAGGGAACTGAGTCATGCTGCAACCAAAACGAACTAAATTCCGCAAAATGATGAAAGGCCGCAATCGCGGTCTGGCAGAGCGGGGCTCCAAGGTCAGCTTCGGTGAGTACGCACTGAAGGCCACCGGCCGAGGTCGCATTACAGCCCGTCAAATTGAGGCGGCTCGTCGTGCGATGACCCGCCACATCAAGCGTGGCGGCAAAATCTGGATTCGGGTATTCCCGGACAAGCCCATCACGGGTAAGCCCTTGGAAGTCCGACAGGGTAAGGGTAAGGGTAATGTCGAGTACTGGGTAGCTCAGATTCAGCCCGGTCGTGTGCTCTACGAAGTACAAGGCGTATCTGAAGAATTGGCGCGTGAAGCATTTTCTCTTGCTGCGGCCAAGCTTCCAGTTCAAACGACGTTTGTGAAACGGTCGGTGATGTGATGAAAGCAAGTGAATTGAGAGAGAAATCAGCGGAAGAGCTGAACAGCGAATTGCTCAAGCTGCGTGAAGAGCAGTTCAAGTTGCGTATGGCAAAAGGCACAGGCCAGTTGGGTCAAACCCATTTGCTGAAGCAGACCAAGCGCGATATCGCTCGGGTGAAAACCGCATTGCAACAGAAGGTAGAAGGCTAATGGGAGCGACAGAGAAGCGACAGCGCACGCTGCAGGGCCGCGTCGTCAGTGACAAGATGGAAAAGACCATCACTGTGCTGATTGAGCGCCGCGTTAAGCACCCGGTGTATGGCAAGTACATTACCCGTTCATCCAAAGTGCATGCGCATGATGAGAACAACACAGCGGGCATGGGTGACACCGTGCTTGTTGCCGAGTCGCGTCCTCTTTCTAAGAGCAAGACGTGGACGTTGTTGGAAGTAGTGGAGAAGGCTACTCAGATCTGAGTTGGCCCGGTGCGGCGTAAGCCGCGGATTGGAGTAGAGAAATGATTCAGACCCAGTCGTATTTGGAAGTGGCGGACAACAGCGGCGCGCGTCGGGTGATGTGCATCAAGGTGTTGGGCGGTTCCAAGCGCCGTTATGCGCGAGTCGGTGACCTGATCAAGGTTACCGTTAAAGAAGCCATCCCTCGCGGCAAGGTTAAGAAGGGTCAAGTGATGACGGCCGTGGTTGTTCGCACCAAGAAAGGCGTGCGTCGTCCCGATGGCTCTCTCATCAAGTTTGACGAAAATGCGGCGGTACTTTTGAACGCGCAGGAAGCGCCCATCGGTACTCGAATTTTTGGCCCGGTAACGCGCGAGCTCCGCGGTGAAAAGTTCATGAAGATTATTTCCCTGGCGCCAGAAGTTATCTGAGCGGCAGGACGAGAGGAACAGGAAATGGCCAAGATCAAACGTGATGACCAAGTGGTTGTCCTGACCGGCAAGGACAAGGGCAAGCGCGGTACTGTAAGGCAGGTGCTCGATGATGACCGCGTTGTGGTTACCGGCGTGAACATGATCAAAAAGCACACCAAGCCCAACCCTCAGATGGGTGTGCAGGGTGGCATTGTTGAGAAAGAAGCGCCGATCCAAGTTTCTAATGTGGCGATCTTCAACCCTAGCGCTAACAAGGCGGATCGGGTGGGCTATCGCGTGGATGACGGCAAAAAGGTTCGCATCTACAAATCGACTGGCGAGGCAATTGACGCCTGAGCTCGGCTCGGCGTGCGAGGAAGCAAATCATGGCAGCTTTGAAGGAAAAATATCGCAATGAGATTGCGGCTCAGCTGAAAGAAGAGCTGGGTCTGTCCAATGTGATGGAAGTGCCCCGTATCACTAAGATCACCCTGAATATGGGTGTTGGTGAGGCCGTGGGCGACAAGAAAGTGATGGAAAGCGCTTTGGCCGATATGACCAAAATTGCAGGGCAAAAGCCCGTGGTTACCAAGTCGCGCAAATCCATCGCGGGTTTCAAGATTCGTGACGGTTGGCCGATCGGTTGCAAGGTCACGCTGCGCGACGAGCGCATGTATGAGTTTCTGGAGCGCTTGATCAGCATTGCCATTCCCCGTATCCGTGACTTTCGCGGCATTAGCGCCAAGTCATTTGACGGCCGCGGGAATTTCGCTATGGGTGTGACCGAGCAGATCATCTTCCCGGAAATTAACTACGACGAAGTCGATGCCCTGCGCGGCATGGATATCACCATCACCACGACAGCGACCAATGACGACCACGGTCGTGCGCTGTTGCGGGCATTCAACTTCCCATTCCGAGGCTGAGGGGTAATCTGCAGTGGCTAAGAAATCGATGATTGCGCGCGAAGAGAAGCGAGCTCGCACCGTTGCTAAGTACGCAGCGAAGCGCACCAAGCTGAAAGAAATCATTGCCAGCCCGGCCACCTCTGA
>CAYPPU010000066.1:0-8114 GCA_964412695.1 uncultured Alteromonadaceae bacterium
GCCGGCTGCGGTCCGCGATCTGTATTGACCTGCACAACCTGACCGGGCTGGAGCTTACCCTTAAACCGCAAATGCTTGACCGGCACCCGTTGTTGGCGCTTAGGATCCCGCTCGCCATACGCTTCTTTCGCTGACAAGGTAGCACTTACGGTGTCGCCAGCGGCTTTGCCTGCCAACTCTTTTTCTAGCGCGGGAAGGATATTGTTGGCGCCATGCAAATACGTGCTGGGCGTGCTGTCTTTAGAGCTTTCTAATACATCGTTGGAAGCGTTGAAGAGTGTGTAATGAAAAGTCACCACACGATGGCGCTCGATAATCATGGGGCTATCCCGAGTAAAGTAGAAGCGCGCAAGCTTAGCAGAACGGCGGTTATAGCGGAGCATGCACTGATCTAATTCAGCCGGGAAAGTTGCCGCTATCTCCTGGGGAATAGCAACCCTATTGAGCGACTAACAGGCTAACAATCTGCAAGCCATAGCCTATAGAACAAGACTGCTTTAGCATGCCCGTATGTTACCGCTCACACGTACCCTATTCGCCCTCACCCTGCTACTGGGTATCTCTTTACAGCCGGTTACTCACGCCGCCGCACCGGCTGCCATCGCTGACTCGCCACTCGAAGATTCGTCACTGGAAGAACTGTTAGTGGCTAGACTCGAGCTCATGCAGTCAGTGGCCGCGTGGAAATGGCTGAACGCCCTACCCATTGAAGATCTGGAACGCGAACAGCTTGTTATCGAAGAAGCCGTACTAGCAGGGCTGTCTTACCGATTGGAAAAAAATTCTGTGGAGCGCTTTTACCGCGCACAAATCACGGCGGCCAAAGCGATTCAGCGGTATTGGTTTGAGATATGGCGCAAGGGAGATGCGCCACTAACAGCGCCCAATCTCCAGAGTGACATCCGCCCGCAACTATTGGCGCTGGGGCGCGCCATTGCCCAGAGCTGGGGTCAACATGAAGAGCTACCCAGCGCAGATACCCTTGCCGCGGCGCTAAGCGGAGTTAAAGGCCTTCCCCCACATTCCACACAGACTCTCACTCAAGCACTGTTGGCACGCGCTTTCTACGACGATGCCCTCACCCAGATTCAACAGAGCGGGCTCTTGCGTGTTGGCACCACCGGGGACTACCGCCCCTTTAGTTACCAAAGCCACGAGGATAACGACGGTAAGGTCACGGGCATTGATATTACTCTCGCCAACAGCCTAGCTAACTACTTGGGCGTGAAACCAGTTTTTGTCCTGACTCATTGGCCGACACTCATGGAGGACTACGCTGCCAATCAGTTTGATGTTGCGCTAAGCGGTGTTTCTATTACCGAGGCGCGCCTCGCGGTAGCCGCGTTCTCAGCGCCGTATTTCTTCGGTGGCAAGGGTGCGATTTCTCGCTGTGAAGACGCCGAGCGCTTCCATCAACTTACCGATATCGACCAAGCCGGCGTACGCGTTATTGTGAATCCCGGCGGCACTAACGCGCAGTTCGTTGAAGCGAACATCCACATAGCAAACGTGATTGTCCACGCTGACAACCGCACTATTTTTCAGCGCATTATCGCCAGTGACGCCGACGTCATGATCACCGATTTAGTCGAAGTGCAGCTGCAGAGCCAGGAAAACCCCGAGCTGTGCGTTGCCATAGACCAGCCACTTAACGAACAGAATAAAGGGGTGTTAACGCAACGCTCTGAGGGCCTGATCAGGCACATCAACAACTGGCTGGCATCTGACAAAACGCAAGCCCTGCTGGACGGTCTATTCAAAGACGCTGGCTTAGTCCGCCGCGGGATCCCGTTACCCTAATTGGGCTATGCCGACTAGGCGAGAAACTCGACGCCTGTGCTTATACTGAAGCGATCATAAAAAGGACACCATGCAATGACCCAACCCCTACCCCCACGCGTTGTCCGTTACGGCGGCGCGATGTTCGGCGACAACGAAAAACAACGTGTTAACGATGTCCTTGATGACCCTATGGGCTTGGTGCCCGGCGCACGCATTGTCGAGTTTGAACGCCGGGTTGCCGACTTTATGGGTAAGCGCCACGGTGTCATGGTGAACTCAGGGTCGTCGGCGCTGATGATTGCCATGCGCTTGCTGAATCTGCCTGAGGGCTCTGAGGTAATCACCCCAGCGCTGACCTTTTCTACCGACGTCGCCAGCATCTATCACGCGGGTTACAAGCCGGTGTTTGTCGATGTGGGGCTTAGCGATTATCAGATACTCCACGAGCGCATCGAAGATGTGATCACGCCCAACACCCGCGCCATGCTGGTACCCGATTTAGTGGGCGGTATCGGTGACTGGGACGCGCTAAGAGTGCTTGCAGATAAACACAAGCTTTTGCTGGTGCATGACTCTGCCGATACCCTAGGCGGCACCCTGCGGGGTAGAAAGACCGCCAAACGGGCCGACATTTCTATCACGAGTTTTTCGGTGTTTCACATCATTACCGCTTTGGGTAACGGCGGCATGGTGTTCTTCGATGACGACAAATACCTCGATGTAGCACTGTCACTGCGCGCCTGGGGACGCTCCAGCGAAAAATACATGTTCGGTACCAAGGTCGCTGAGAGCGATGGCCGCTTCCTAGAAAAGCTCGATGGTCTCGACTACGACTCGCTATTTATTTTTGAGGACTTGGCCTACGGCTTTATTCCCAATGAAGCGGGGGCCGCATTTGGGCTAGGTCAGATGGATCGCATTGATGAACTGTGGGAGCTGCGAAACACACGCTTTCAACAGTACTACGCGTTCTTTGAGCAATACGCTGACAAGTTTATTGTGCCCAATACGCTACCTGAGACCGAGACCACCTGGATTTGTTATCCGCTGCAGATCCGCCCCGAGACCGGCTGGACGCGCAAAGCGCTGCAAGTGCACTTAGAAGACAACGGCGTGTTTTCGCGGGTCATTTTCTCCGGGAACATCACCCGCCACCCTATGCTGAAAGGTCGTGATTTCCGTGTACACCCGGCAGGTCTTGCCAATGCCGATCAAATCATGGAGTTCGGCATTATGCTGCCGTGCCACCCTACCATGACCGATGAAGACTGCGCCTATGTGCAACAACTGATCACCCAGTTCGTGGAGGCCGACGGCCAACCCTAATCCCGGGATGCGGCTCAGACATGCCACCAATAATTTGGGTTGCTGTTAGGAGACCAACCGAGGCTGGCCGAGGTAACAAGGTTGCTGAGTTTCTGGCCAGGCGACTGACAGCGTTGCGCTACTCACCTCTCAACCCACCTCTCAACCGCAATCCCAACCCACCAAGTCTCGCCGATAGTGGCTAACAGAGCGCACAAAAAAGGGCACCTTAAGGCGCCCTTTTTTCATTTAAAACAACCGCTTAGAAGTGGAACTTCATAGAAACACCTACTTCGCGTGGCGGATGGTAGCCTACCAACGCCAGCGCTCCGGGTGAGTCAAAAGCGACTGACACATAGCGCTTGTCCAACAGGTTGCGGGCCCACAGGCTGAGCGTGTACTGCTCACTAGCCGGCGTCCAATCGATGTTGGCATCAACAAAAGTGATGGGCTGGATCTCAGAGCGCTTGGTGTTCAATACGTTGGTATAGAACTTCTCTGAGTTATAGCGCACCGCCAGATTGGTGTTGAGCGTACCGCCTCCGACTTCACCCGCGTAGTTCACGCTTGCCGTACTGGTCCACTCGGGCGCATTTTGCAGACGCTCGCCCTTCAGCTGCAGGACCGCATTGGGGTCATCGGCTGCGAAGTTCGGGTTCTTGAAGGGGAAGTCCTCATAGGTTGCATCGAGGTAACCTACCGCAAAATTGAGCGTCAGGTTGTCGCTAACCGCCGCCATAGTCTCAAGTTCCAGACCCCAAACAGTTGCCTCAGCAGCGTTTAGGATACTGTTACCGTTAACGTTATTGCCTTGGGCATCTTCGGTTCGATAGATGTTGGCAATCTGTAGGTCATCAATGGTGTTGTAGAAAGTGGCCAAGTTAACCCGTAGACGGTTATCCATGAACTCGCCTTTCATACCCAACTCAAACGAGTCGATGTACTCGGGATCGTAGGGACCCATATCCGAGGGCACCACGATACGACCCACGAAGCCACCTGACTTGAAGCCACGGGCATAGTAACCGTACACCATGACGTCTTCAGCGAGCTGGTAATCCAAACCAATCTTGCCACCCACTTCGCCCCAGGACTCGTCGTCCTGCACGTAGTCCAAATCCTGCGAACCGTCACAGAATAAGCCATCACACTCGCCCAACAAACCACCAATAAATTGGGTTTGGCCGCGCAGCGCATAGAGTGCCGTGCTGGTCTGGAAGGTTGTGGGATCGATATTCAGGAAGTTATTGATACCCGTGCGCGCTTGCGCTTTCTCGTGAGAGTAACGTATACCCGCTTGCAACCGTAGGCTCTCGCTGAGATCGACGTAGAGCTGGGCAAAGACCGAAGCCGACTCCCCTTCCCAATAGTTCTGAGTCAACTGGGTAAAGCCCGGCGCCAGACCTTCCAAGATATAGTCCTGATAATGGTCCCACTCATAATCAAAGTAGAACGCGCCGACTAACAACTCAATGTTGTCAGACAAATCGGTGCGCAAGCGGATTTCCTGGGAGAACTGCTGACCATTGGTCTCACGATCGGTGCGGTGCAAATCAACTGGCGCGTAATCCTGGTCGGAGTACTCACGCAGCGTGAACTCCTTATAGCCGGTAATTGAAGTGATGTCGCCGAAAGACGTGGTCCAGTTCATGGTCAACGTCGGGGCATCGCTGTCGAAATTCGACATATCGGGCACGTCGGTGTTGTCAGACCAGTAGGTACCCTCCGGTGCCTTACAGCGCTCGCCTGGCTTACAGGGTGATTCGTACATGGGATAGGCACTGTTGCCGTAAGTTACGCCAGGCTCGACGTAGAACAACTCACCAGGCAAGGAGCCGTTAACAATAGCGGGGCCGCCGTTACGCGAGCGCACCACTTCGTACTGCAACGTGGCATCGAAATCTTCTGACTCCATCCACTTCAAATAACCGCGAATGGCCGTGGTGTCTTTATCGCCCATGCTGCTGCCGTCATGAACACTGCGATAAAAGCCGTCCATGTTGTGCGACATAACCGTCAACTTACCGGCTAACTTGTTCTCAATAATCGGGAAATCAACCGCCGCGTTCAGGTCTTTACGGTTCCAGTTACCCACGGTCAACATGACGTCACCACCAAACTCACCGGTGGGCTGCTTGGTCACAATATTGATTACACCACCGGTGGTGTTGGCACCAAACAGTGTGCCCTGGGGGCCTTTCAAGACTTCCACGCGCTCAACGTCAAATAGGTCCATTAATGCAACCATGTTGAAGTGCTGAGGAATACCGTCCACAACCACCGATACCGTGGTACCCGCGTAGGGGTCGGGCTCGATGATGCCGCCGGCACCGCGAATGCTGAATACCGCGTTGTGCGGCGTGTTCGCGAAGTGGGCAATCTGGACGTTGGGGATGGCGCCTTGAATGCCTTCTAAAGAAACAGCGTGCGTGGCTTCAAATTGCTCTGCGGTAAACGCCGTTACGGCAATCGGTACGTCTTGCAGACTCTCTTGGCGCTTCTGGGCGGTGACCACAACTTCTTCGAGCTGCGCAGCCTGTGCATTGGCGCCTGCCAGCAGCGCAAGGCTCAATGCCAAAGCGCTCGGCTTGGTTGGAAATTGTCGACTCATTGTTGTTCTCCTGGTTGATACCACAAACCCCTTTTTTAACTAGGGTCATTTAATAAAATCACAAATTCGGCAGACAGACAAGATTGTTTTTTTTGATTCACCCAGGTTTTCCAAGCTAAACCCTGAGATCGTAGAGCCGCTACTCAGACACGTGCCGCGCTGGTGAAGGCCGTTTCGCGTTACTATGTGGACACTAGCTAATCGCGTGTCATTGCGTGACCACATAGAACTGCTCAAGGAAACGTCTCCCCATGCAATCCACATTCGAACGCCGCAACCCACTCACCCAGGAGATCGCCAGCATCACCCCGGATTTGAACGCCGCGCAGGCCCTGACGATAGCCAAGCAGGCGCAGACGGCTTTTGCGAGCTGGTCCACGTCAACGCCAGCTGCTCGGCGCATTGCCCTCCTCGCGGCCGCAGAGGGTCTGAAGCATAGGCAACAAGACTTTGTGCAGGCAATGCAGAGCGAGATCGGCGCCACCGAACCGTGGGCGCTGTTTAATCTTGGCTTGGCGGTAAAGCATGTGGAAGAAGCCGCAGCAATGACCACGCAAATCACGGGCGAGACCCTGCCCTCTGATAAGCCCGGCTGCCTGTCTCAGACCCGGCGTGACCCCGTGGGCGTCATCTTGGGCATTGCGCCCTGGAATGCGCCCATCATTTTGGGCTGTAGGGCCATCGCCATGCCGTTAGCCTGCGGTAACAGCGTCATATTAAAAGCCAGTGAGGTCTGCCCAAGAACCCACGGCTTAATTGCCGAGGCGTTTCAGGAAGCCGGTTTCCCCGAGCACACCGTCAACTTGGTTACGCACGGGCCCAACAAGGCAGAAGGCATTGTCAATGCGCTAATCGATACCCCCGAGGTACGGCGTATCAATTTCACGGGATCCACCGAAGTGGGTCGGAAAATAGCGGTACGTGCCGCGCAGCAGCTCAAACCGGTGCTACTCGAGCTCGGCGGCAAAGCCCCGTTGTTGGTGCTTGACGACGCCAATATTGACGAAGCCGTCGCCGCTGCCGCGTTTGGTGCCATGATGAATCAGGGGCAAATTTGCATGTCGACTGAGCGGGTTATTGTCACGCCCGCTGTGGCCGATGCCTTTGTAGAAAAGCTCACCGCCAAAGTGGCGGCACTTAAGGCGGCAGACCCCAAGCTTGGCCAAGCGCCCCTGGGCGCCGTTGTGAGCCCTAGCACCGTGGCACGCTGTCAGGCATTAATAGATGACGCCGTGCAACGCGGTGCTGACCTTTTGGTTTCGGGCGACACCCAAAACGCCGTACTCATGCCCCCGCATCTCCTCGACAAGGTCACGCCCGAGATGTCGCTTTACCACACTGAAACCTTCGGGCCCGTGCTAGGGGTGACGCGGGCGCGAGACGAGGAGCACGCGATCGCTCTGGCAAACGACAGTGACTACGGGCTGTCGGCCTCTGTATTCACCCAAGACACCGCGCGGGGCCTACAGATTGCACAGCGAATCCAGGCCGGCATGTGCCATATAAACGGGCCGACGCTGCACGATGAGCCCCAAGCCCCGTTTGGTGGTGTCAAGGCGTCAGGCTATGGGCGCTTTGGCGGTCAAGCCGGCATCGATGCATTCACCGAGTTGCGCTGGATCACTGTGGAGACGGAGCCGGGGCACTACCCGTTTTAAGCCACTCTCATGCCATTCTGATAGCACAACGGTTACGCCGTTCTACACCTCAATAATATGGTGCTGTAACCAAAAGCCTTGGGGCTGTTATCGGTAAACATTCCTGATTAGCATGGGTATAGCATTCAAGGGGGCCTCAACATGGATTTAGGCAACAAACACGTTGTTATCACCCAAGCCGATCGGTTTATGGGGCCCGCATTGGTGAAAGGCTTCAATGAAGCCGGCGCTGAGGTGCATGCCGACACCCGGGATCTCACCAAGATAGGTGCCGATCAAGATCTGGCTCTAGAGCACCCAGAAATTGATGTGCTCGTGGTCAACTTGGCGCACCCTCGACCCGATAAGCTCGCCTCTGAACTCCAGGAACACGACATCTCCCCCCTATTCGAAACGCTGGTTTACCCACTGCTCCGTCTAGGCGCAGCGGTCCTGCCCGGCATGATCGCCCGAGGGCGAGGCAAAATTCTGGTCATGGGCTCAGCGTCACCGTTACGGGCTTTTGCCAAATCATCATCCTATGCCGCGGCGCGCGCTGCCCAACTGGCATGGGTAAAAAGCGCCAGCGTAGAAGTAGCGCGTCACAATGTGCAGATAAATGCCATTGCCCAAAACTTTGTTGAAAACCCCGAGTACTACTCAGAGGCCTATCAGCAAACCGATGAATTTAAGGAGCGCATTAAGCAGGTGCCGGCCGGGCGCTTGGGGACAGCACAAGAGGACGTGGCGCTCGCGCTGTTTCTCGCTTCCGATCAATG
>CAYPPU010000067.1:0-7821 GCA_964412695.1 uncultured Alteromonadaceae bacterium
CCAATCGTACCCACGTTTACGTGGGGCTTCGAACGCTCAAATGCCTCTTTTGCCACTGTCAGTCCCTCTGTTTAGTTAGACGAATTTATCGTCTAGGTTTTAGAAATAATGGCCTGGGCTACGTTATTCGGAGCCTCGGCGTATTTGGAAAATTCCATGGTATATGTTGCACGGCCCTGGGTAGCGGAGCGCAAATCGGTGGCATAGCCGAACATCTCAGCAAGCGGCACCTCAGCATTCACCACTTTGCCTGAGGGGTTTTCATCCATACCCAAGATCAAGCCGCGACGGCGATTTAAATCGCCTACCACATCACCCATATTCTCTTCCGGCGTCACCACCTCGACCTTCATGACGGGCTCGAGTAAAACGGCACCGCCAACTTCAGCTAGTTTCTTGGTCGCCATGCTGGCGGCGATCTTGAAAGCCATCTCGTTCGAGTCGACATCGTGGAAGCTGCCGTCGTACAAAGTCGCCTTTAAACCCAATAGCGGATAACCCGCCAAAACACCGTTTTGCATTTGCTCTTCGATGCCCTTGTTAACGGCGGGGATGTATTCTTTGGGAACAACGCCACCCACAATTTCGTTGACGAACTCCAACCCGTCGGCGGCTTCGTCTTCGGCGGGCTCGAATTTGATCCAAACGTGACCATACTGGCCGCGACCACCTGACTGCCGAACAAACTTGCCCTCAATCTCGGCGGTGTTTCGAATGCGCTCACGATACGCCACCTGCGGCTTACCAATATTGGCCTCAACGCTAAACTCGCGACGCATGCGGTCAACAATGATATCCAGGTGCAACTCACCCATACCCGAAATAATGGTTTGCCCCGTTTCCTCGTCGGTGCGGACTCTGAAGCTGGGATCTTCCTGGGCCAACTTGCCCAATGCCACACCCATTTTTTCCTGGTCGGCTTTAGACTTGGGCTCAACCGCCACCGAGATTACGGGCTCGGGGAACTCCATGCGCTCAAGAATCACCACCTTGTCCGGATCACATAGCGTGTCCCCTGTGGTGACGTCTTTTAGACCAATGGCCGCAGCAATATCGCCTGCCAGCACTTCCTTAATTTCTTCGCGGCTATTGGAGTGCATCTGCACCATACGGCCTACGCGCTCTTTCTTTTCTTTGACCGAATTGAAAACCGCGGTGCCACTCTCCAGTCTGCCCGAATAGACGCGGAAGAAGGTCAATGTACCCACGAAAGGATCAGTCGCAATTTTGAAAGCTAGTGCGGCAAAGGGCGCATCATCGTCAGACTCGCGTGTGACAACGGTTTCTCCGTCGGCCAGCGTACCTTCGATGGCCTTCACTTCGGTGGGAGATGGCAGGTATTCGATAACGGCATCCAAAACGGCCTGTACGCCCTTGTTCTTGAAGGCTGACCCACCCAATACCGGCACAATCTCGTTAGCCAGCGTGCGAATGCGTAATCCCCGCTTGATCTCGTCCTCGGACAATTCGCCGTCCTCGAGGTATTTGGTCATCAGCTCTTCGTCGGCTTCCGCTGCAGCCTCGACCATGTACTCACGCATTTCGGCCACTTGATCGAGCAAGTCCTCAGGGACATCCTGGTACTCGAAGGTCATACCCATATCATCTTCGTTCCAGATGATGGCCTTTTGCTTGACCAGATCGACGACGCCCTTGAACTCATCTTCAGCGCCAATCGTCATTTGCAGCGGCACGGGATTGGCACCCAAACGTTCGCGCAGCTGCTCGACCACACTTTCAAAACTGGCGCCGGCACGGTCCATTTTGTTTACAAACACCATACGTGGTACCGCGTATTTATTGGCCTGTCGCCATACGGTCTCGGTCTGGGGCTGGACGCCGGAGGAGCCGCACAACACAACCACTGCGGCGTCGAGCACCCTCAGGGAGCGCTCCACCTCGATAGTGAAATCGACGTGTCCCGGGGTATCGATTATGTTAATGCGATGCTGATCAAACTGCTGCTGCATGCCTGCCCAGAAGCAAGTTGTAGCTGCAGAGGTAATGGTAATACCCCGTTCCTGTTCCTGCTCCATCCAGTCCATGGTAGCGGCGCCATCATGCACCTCGCCGATCTTGTGAGATAGGCCGGTGTAGAACAGCACGCGCTCCGTGGTGGTGGTTTTCCCCGCATCAACGTGCGCGCAAATACCGATATTTCTGTATCGCTGAATCGGTGTTTTACGTGCCACTGTGATTTCCTCAGAAAACGGCGGGGATGGGAATCATCAGAATCGGAAGTGCGAGAACGCCTTGTTGGCTTCAGCCATACGGTGCACGTCTTCACGCTTCTTAACCGCATTGCCTTTGCCTTGCGCGGCATCAACAATCTCGCCAGCTAAACGCTGACGCATGGATTTTTCGCCGCGGTTGCGGGCATAGTCCACCAGCCAGCGCATAGACAGTGCCACACGACGAGACGGACGCACTTCAACCGGCACCTGATAGGTGGCACCACCAACGCGTCGTGATTTCACCTCGACCATGGGGGCTATGTTTTCTAGGGCTTCGTCGAATACTTCGATAGGATCGCGCTTGGTGCGCTCTTCAACCAGATCCAGGGCACCATAAACGATGGATTCAGCGACGGATTTCTTACCGCTGATCATAACGTGGTTCATGAATTTGGCGAGGGTGGTGTTCCCAAATTTGGGATCAGGTAATACTTCGCGTTTAGCGACTACGCGTCTTCTTGGCATGGTTCGTCACCTTGTCTCTTCAGGGTTACCCGGGTACTGGCAATTGCCGACCCGGCCTTACTGTCAGCCGGAGCTGACGGCTTACAGTGCCGGCGTCACACCGGCACTGCAAATTTTACTTGGGCCGCTTGGCTCCGTACTTCGATCGACCTTGACGGCGAGCAGCAACACCCGAGGTGTCCAGACTGCCGCGAACTGTGTGATAACGCACACCCGGCAAGTCTTTAACACGGCCACCACGGATCAGCACAACGCTGTGCTCCTGCAGGTTGTGTCCCTCACCACCGATATACGAAGATACCTCGTAACCGTTGGTCAGGCGCACACGGCAGACCTTACGCAAAGCCGAGTTCGGCTTTTTCGGGGTGGTGGTGTAAACGCGAGTACATACGCCGCGTCGCTGGGGGCAGGCTTGGAGGGCCGGAACGCCACTCTTCGCTACCTTGCGCTTGCGCGGTTTGCGCACAAGCTGGTTAATTGTCGCCATGCAACAGCTCCAAAGTTATAGGCCACACAGGGGCCAAAATTCAAAGAGCGCGCATTCTAAAGACGCGCTCGGCCAGGGTCAACTGGCCTTTTGCACACTTAGAGAGCCGGCTACCTTATTCCTCGGCAGCCGCCTCCGCCTTTTCCATCTCTTCCGCAAAGCTCTCTTGGAACTCCTCGTCAGACATGCTCATCTGTAAACCATCGCCCTGCGCCAATTTCGCTCGGCGCTCCTCGTGGTAGGTCAAGCCGGTACCAGCGGGGATCAAGCGACCCACGATCACGTTTTCCTTCAGACCGCGCAGGTAATCGCGCTTCCCGGTCACCGCCGCTTCGGTCAGCACTCGAGTGGTCTCTTGGAACGATGCTGCCGAAATAAAGCTTTCGGTAGCCAGTGATGCCTTAGTAATACCCAAGAGCTCACGATCAGCTGTCGGGTTGATCAAGCCCTCGGCCTCGAGGCGGTCGCACTCTTCCAGGAAGCTGGTGTATTCCACCTGCTCGCCCTTGATGAAGGTAGAATCACCCGAGGAGGCGATGATGACCTTGCGAAGCATCTGACGAACAATCACTTCAATATGCTTGTCGTTGATCTTCACACCCTGGAGGCGATAAACCTCTTGGATCTCGTTGACGATGTACTTGGCCAGCTCGGCAATGCCTTTTAAGCGCAAGATATCGTGCGGACTCAGCGGACCTTCTGATACCACCTCGCCCTTCTCAACCTGCTCGCCCTCGAACACTGACAACTGACGCCACTTGGGAATCAATACTTCGTAGTGATCCGAACCGTCGGGCAATAATGAGCCGTCGGTCGGCGTAATTACCAAACGACGCTTGCCTTTGGTTTCTTTACCGAAGCTCACCGTACCAGAGATCTCGGCAAGAATGGCTGGCTCTTTCGGCTTACGCGCTTCGAACAAGTCAGCAACGCGCGGCAGACCACCCGTAATGTCACGAGTCTTCGAGCCTTCCTGGGGAATCCGCGCGATAATGTCGCCGACTTCCACCTGCGCCCCATCCTCAAGGTTAACCATCGCGCTAGCGGGCAAGAAGTAGTGAGCCGGCACATTGGTACCTGCCAACGTCAATTCTTTACCTTTGCTATCGACCAGGGTCACAGCGGGTCGAATGTCTTTACCCGCCGTAGGCCGCTCACCCGGATCCATAACTGAAATACTGGAAAGCCCGGTGAACTCGTCGGTCTGACGCTTGATGGTCACACCCTCTTCCATACCACTGAATTTCACCGTACCGGCAACCTCAGTAATAATCGGGTGTGTGTGGGGATCCCAGGTAGCGACGATATCGCCAGCGGAGACTTCGGCTTCATCGCGCACACGAATTACCGCGCCGTAAGGCACTTTGTAGCGTTCGCGCTCGCGACCCACGGCATCAAGGATGGACAATTCACCTGAACGCGAAACGGCCACCAATGATCCGTCGGTGCGATCGACAACCTTGATGTTGTGCAACTTCACCGAACCATCAGAGTTAACCTGAATATTGTCCTGAGCTGCCTGTCCCGATGCCGCACCACCAATGTGGAAGGTTCGCATAGTAAGCTGGGTGCCCGGCTCACCAATAGACTGCGCCGCGACAACACCAATAGCTTCGCCGATGTTGATCTGATGACCGCGACCAAGGTCTCGACCATAGCAGGTAGAACAGATGCCGTAGCGGGTCTTACAGGTAATGGGGGAGCGTACTTCCAACTCGTCAATACCCATTTCCTCGAGCTTCAGGTTCCATAGCTCGTCAACCATGGTGCCAGCTTCAAGGATTACCTCGTCGGTACCTGGCTTGCAGACATCTTTAGCCAAAATCCGACCCAACACACGATCCGCCAAGGACTCAATGATATCGCCGCCGTCAATAACTGGCGTCATCAACAGACCGTCGTCAGTACCGCAATCCTGCTCGGTAACCACCACGTCCTGTGCCACGTCCACCAGACGACGAGTCAGGTAGCCTGAGTTCGCGGTTTTTAGAGCGGTATCAGCCAAACCCTTACGGGCACCGTGAGTAGAGATAAAGTACTGAAGTACGTTCAGACCTTCACGGAAGTTCGCCACGATGGGCGTTTCAATAATAGAGCCATCGGGCTTAGCCATTAGGCCGCGCATACCGGCCAGCTGACGAATCTGGGCGGGTGAACCCCGTGCGCCCGAATCGGCATACATATAGACCGAGTTAAACGAGTCTTGATCTTCCTTCTCGCCATCACGGTTAACCACGCTCTCTTTAGAGAGGTTGGCCATCATAGACTTCGAGACCAGATCATTGGTGCGCGACCAAATGTCGATCACCTTGTTGTACTTCTCACCCTGGGTTACCAGACCGGCGGCATACTGCTCTTCGATCTCTTTCACCTCACCGTAAGCGCGATCAACAAGTTCGGCCTTCTCAGCGGGGATTTCGAAGTCATTAACACCGATCGATGAGCCTGACTTGGTAGAGTACTCGTAACCGGTGTACATCAACTGGTCGGCAAAGATCACTGTCGACTTCAAACCAACGACGCGGTAGCACGTGTTGATAATGCGCGAAATGGCCTTCTTCACCATGGGCTGGTTGACCAAATCGTAGGACAGACCTTCGGGGACGATGCGCCACAAGAGCGCGCGGCCCACGGTAGTTTCGACCATACGAGTCTTCGCCGTGAGCTCTTCACCGTAGTCGCCGCTCACCTCGTCGATACGCACTTTGATGCGTGCCTGCAGATGCACTCGGCCACTCGCATAGGCTCGCTCGACCTCGGTGACGTCGGCAAAAACCATGCCCTCACCCGCTACGTTTACGCGCTCACGGGTCATAAAGTAGAGACCCAACACCACGTCTTGAGACGGCACAATGATAGGCTCGCCTGAGGCAGGTGAAAGGATGTTGTTGGTAGACATCATCAGTGCACGAGCTTCGAGCTGTGCTTCCAATGTCAGCGGCACGTGAACCGCCATCTGGTCACCGTCAAAGTCGGCGTTATAGGCGGCACACACCAAGGGGTGCAGCTGGATCGCCTTGCCTTCAATAAGTACCGGCTCAAAGGCCTGAATACCCAAGCGGTGCAGTGTCGGCGCGCGGTTCAGTAGGACCGGGTGCTCACGGATAACTTCCGCCAAAATATCCCAAACTTCGGGCGGCTCGCGCTCTACCATCTTCTTGGCAGCTTTGATGGTGCTTGCCAATCCGCGGTGCTCAAGCTTGCCAAAAATAAAGGGCTTGAACAGCTCCAAGGCCATCTTCTTGGGAAGGCCACACTGGTGCAGCTTGAGCGTAGGACCTGTCACGATGACCGAACGGCCAGAGTAGTCAACGCGCTTGCCCAACAGGTTCTGACGGAAACGACCCTGCTTACCTTTGATCATGTCTGCCAAAGACTTGAGCGGACGCTTGTTAGAGCCGGTGATGGCACGACCGCGACGACCGTTATCGAGCAGCGCGTCAACCGATTCCTGAAGCATGCGCTTTTCATTGCGAACGATGATATCGGGAGCGTTCAAATCCAGCAGACGCTTCAGACGGTTGTTACGGTTAATAACCCGACGGTACAGATCGTTGAGGTCAGAGGTAGCAAAGCGACCGCCATCGAGCGGTACCAGCGGACGTAGGTCCGGCGGCAACACTGGCAACACGTTCAAAATCATCCACTCTGGACGGTTACCCGAGCTCGCAAACGCTTCTAGTAACTTGAGACGCTTGGAAAGCTTCTTGATTTTGGTCTCGGAATTGGTTGCAGGGATCTCTTCTCGAAGCGTTTCGATCTCACTGGGGAGATCGATCTGGTTCATCAGGTCCTGAATAGCCTCGGCACCCATTTTGGCGGTGAACTCATCGCCAAACTCTTCCATGGCTTCGTAGTACTGCTCGTCATTGAGCATCTGACCCGGATCGAGCGTGGACAGACCAGCGTCAGTCACAACGTAAGATTCGAAGTACAAAATGCGCTCGATATCACGCAGGGTCATATCTAATAGCAGACCGATACGCGAAGGCAGTGATTTCAAGAACCAAATGTGGGCAACTGGACTAGCCAGTTCGATGTGGCCCATGCGCTCTCGTCGCACTTTGGCTAATGCCACTTCAACGCCACACTTCTCACAAATCACACCACGGTGTTTCAGGCGCTTGTACTTACCACAGAGACACTCGTAGTCCTTTACCGGGCCAAAAATCTTGGCGCAGAACAGACCGTCGCGCTCGGGCTTGAAGGTACGGTAGTTGATGGTTTCAGGCTTTTTGACTTCACCGTAGGACCATGAACGGACCATTTCGGGAGAAGCAAGACCGATTCGGATTGAATCGAAATCGTCGGTCTTTTCCCTGCTGAGCAGGTTGAGCAAATCTTTCACGTTTTCTCTCCCTTAGAAGCCAGACGACTCGGTCTCAAGATCGATATCGATCCCGAGCGAGCGAATTTCTTTAATCAACACATTGAAGGACTCGGGCATGCCGGGCTCCATGCGATGATCCCCATCGACAATGTTCTTATACATCTTGGTTCGGCCGCCCACGTCATCGGACTTAACAGTGAGCATTTCCTGCAACGTGTACGCAGCACCGTAGGCCTCGAGAGCCCACACTTCCATCTCACCGAAGCGCTGGCCACCGAACTGTGCCTTACCACCCAGCGGCTGCT
>CAYPPU010000068.1:0-7693 GCA_964412695.1 uncultured Alteromonadaceae bacterium
TCCATCTCACCGAAGCGCTGGCCACCGAACTGTGCCTTACCACCCAGCGGCTGCTGAGTAACTAGGCTGTAAGAACCGGTCGAACGCGCGTGCATCTTGTCATCAACCAAGTGGTTGAGTTTGAGCATGTACATGTAACCGACGGTAACCGGTCGCATAAAGGCATCCCCGGTTCGGCCATCATAGAGTGTCAGCTGACCGCTATCGGGCAGATCAGCCATACGCAACAAGCCTTTGATCGCCTCTTCCTGAGCACCGTCAAATACTGGCGTTGCCATGGGAACACCATTGCGCAACTGCTGTACCAGCTCCATCAACTCATCATCGCTGAGGCTGTCGATGTCGGCACTTCGACGCGAGTCACTCTCGTGCGCGTAGATCTCTTTCAAGAATTTGCGCAGCTGAGCCGCTTTAGCCTGCTGCTCGATCATGTCATTAATCTTGACGCCCAAGCCATGCGCCGCCATGCCGAGGTGGGTTTCCAAAATCTGGCCCACGTTCATACGCGACGGCACACCCAAGGGGTTGAGGACGATATCAACCGGCTCACCACGTTCGTCATAGGGCATATCCTCAACCGGCATGATGACCGAGATTACACCCTTGTTACCGTGACGACCTGCCATCTTGTCGCCCGGTTGAATGCGCCGCTTAACAGCCAGGTACACCTTGACGATCTTAAGAACGCCCGGCGCGAGGTCATCGCCACTTTGGAGCTTCTCTTTCTTGATCTCGAAGCGCTCTTCAAGCAGTTTGTTCTGCTCATCCAGCAAGCGCTGGGCACTGGCCAATTGCTCGTTGAGATCAGATTCAGACAACTTAAGCTTGAACCACTGCTCGCGATCGAGCTCGGCCAATACAGCCTCAGTCAACGTGGTGCCCTTACTCAGACCACCGCCACTAACCGTTTTCTTACCCTTCAACAAGCCCGCCAGACGCGCGTAGGTCGCCTCTTCGTAGATGCGGTATTCCTCGCGCAAATCTTTGCGGTAGTCAGCAAGCTGCGACGCTTCGATTTGCTTGGCACGGGGATCTTTCTCCAAGCCATCGCGGGTGAATACCTGAACATCAATAACGGTGCCCTTGTAACTAGAGGGTACACGTAGAGACGTGTCTTTCACGTCGGAGGCTTTCTCACCAAAGATCGCACGGAGTAGCTTTTCTTCCGGCGTTAACTGCGTCTCACCTTTAGGCGTGACCTTGCCTACCAGAATGTCACCCGCATCAACCTCGGCACCAATGTAGACGATGCCTGATTCGTCGAGTTTGCCCAGAGCGCCCTCTCCCACATTGGGGATATCTGAGGTGATTTCTTCAGAGCCCAGCTTGGTGTCTCGAGCAATACAGGTCAGCTCTTGAATGTGGATTGTGGTGAAACGGTCTTCCTTCACAACACGCTCAGATACCAGGATCGAGTCTTCGAAGTTGTAGCCGTTCCAGGGCATAAACGCGATGCGCATATTCTGACCCAGCGCCAATTCGCCCAGGTCAACAGAAGGACCATCAGCCAAAATATCGCCGCGTGAAATAGTGTCACCGCGCTTCACGATAGGACGCTGGTTGATACAGGTGTTCTGGTTAGAACGCTTGTATTTAGTCAGGTTGTAAATATCGACCGGTGACTCATCGGGGCCGACACTCTTGGCATCAACCCGAATCACGATACGGCTGGCATCGACAGAATCGACTACCCCGCCGCGCTTGGCGACCACGCAGACGCCTGAGTCTGAAGCGACATAACGCTCCATACCGGTACCGACTAGCGGCTTCTCTGAGCGCAGCGTCGGCACCGCCTGACGTTGCATGTTTGAACCCATCAATGCGCGGTTAGCGTCATCGTGCTCGAGGAACGGAATCAAAGCCGCCGCAATCGAAACAACCTGCTTGGGCGACACATCCATGAAGTCGACGTCAGATGCCGGCTTCACGGTGAATTCATTCATGTGACGAACGTTAATCAGATCGTCAACAAAGCGGTTTTTGTTGTCCAGCGTAGCCGAAGCCTGCGCAATAACATGCTCAGCTTCGTTAATAGCCGACAGGTATTCGATCTCATCAGTAACGACACCATTAACCACTTTTCTATAAGGCGACTCGAGAAAGCCGTACTCATTGGTGCGAGCATAGGTTGCCAGCGAATTGATAAGACCAATGTTTGGGCCTTCCGGCGTCTCAATGGGGCATACGCGACCGTAGTGGGTCGGATGCACGTCGCGCACCTCAAAGCCTGCGCGCTCACGGGTCAAACCGCCTGGGCCCAAGGCCGAAACACGGCGCTTGTGGGTCACTTCAGAAAGCGGGTTGTTCTGGTCCATAAACTGCGACAGCTGACTGGAACCGAAGAACTCTTTGACCGCTGCCGAAACTGGCTTGGCATTAATCAAGTCCTGGGGCATCAAACCCTCGCTCTCCGCCATGGACAGGCGCTCTTTAACCGCACGCTCAACGCGGACGAGGCCCACGCGGAACTGGTTTTCGGCCATTTCACCTACTGAGCGGATACGACGGTTACCCAAGTGATCGATATCATCGACCACCCCTTTTCCGTTACGGATGTCGACCAACGCCTTGAGCGCATCGACGATATCTTCACGATCCAGGGTGCCTGACCCAGTCACCTCTTCGCGGTGCAAGCGACGGTTGAACTTCATGCGGCCAACGGCCGAGAGGTCATAACGGTCTGCAGAGAAGAACAAGTTCTGGAACAGGTTCTCCGCCGACTCTTTGGTGGGCGGCTCACCAGGGCGCATCATGCGATAGATTTCAACCAACGCCTCGAGCTCGTTGCGAGTGTTGTCCTGGTTGAGGGTATCTGAGACGAACGGACCACAATCAATTTCATTGGTATAAATGGTCTCGATAGTGTCAATATTCTTCTCGCGCAATTGCACCAATACCGCTTCTGTAATTTCAGCGTTGCACTCGAGCAGCAACTCGCCGGTACTGGTATCGATAACGTTTTTCGCCAATCGACGACCCAATAAATACTCTTCTGGGACCGACAAATACTCCACGCCTGCTTCTTCAAGCTGACGGATATGGCGCGCGGTAATACGACGCCCACGCTCAACAATCAGTTTTTTGCCCGCCATGATATCGAAGGCCGCCATATCGCCCTGCAGGCGCTTGGGCAGCAACGTCATGGTCGCTGAGTGTTCTTCACCCAGCTGGAATGTGGTGTTCTCGAAGAACATCGACAGGATTTCTTCACTGTCATAACCCAAAGCCCGCAATAGGACAGTCGCGGGTAATTTACGGCGACGGTCGATTCGTGCGTACACCATGTCCTTGGGATCAAACTCGAAGTCCAACCAGGAACCGCGATAGGGAATGATCCGCGCGGAGTACAGGAGCTTACCGGATGAGTGTGTTTTGCCGCGGTCGTGATCAAAGAAAACGCCGGGTGATCGGTGCAGCTGAGAAACGATAACCCGTTCGGTACCGTTGATGACGAAGGTACCGTTTTCGGTCATGAGCGGAATCTCGCCCATGTACACGTCCTGCTCTTTAATGTCTTTGATGGACTTAGAGGAGGTTTCTTTATCGTAAATAATCAGACGTACTTTGACGCGCAGCGCGCAAGCATAGGTCGTGCCGCGCAGCGTACATTCGTCAACGTCAAATACGGGTTTGCCGAGGCTGTAGTCAACGTACTCAAGCGCCGCATTACCGCTGTAGCTAACAATGGGAAATACTGATTTAAACGCAGCATGTAAGCCGTAGTCACCACGTTGGTCAGCAGGCACGCCGTCCTGCGTAAATTTCCGGTACGAGTCGAGCTGAATCGCGAGCAGGTACGGAATGTCCATTACCTTCTCGAGCGAGCCGAAATCCTTACGGATACGTTTCTTCTCTGTATACGAATAAGCCATCAATATTCCCCAGTAATCTGGTGTCGACCATTGTCGACAGAAACCGGTCCTAGAACCGGAAAAGGGCCGGAGCGCATAGGCGCCCCAGCCGCTCAATGCTCATCTCAGTGGACGAGCCCCGTCGGTGCTTACTTAAGCTCGACAGTACCGCCAGCTTCTTCAAGCTGCTTTTTGATGTCTTCTGCTTCGTCCTTAGACGCGCCTTCCTTGATGGGAGAAGGTGCACCGTCAACGAGGCCTTTGGCTTCTTTCAAGCCAAGACCAGTCACAGCACGAACAACCTTGATCACGTTAACTTTCTTCTCGCCGCCGGCGGTCAGAATAACGTCGAACTCAGTCTGCTCGGCAGCAGCGCCACCAGCGTCACCGCCTGCAGCGGCAACCGGCGCCGCAGCAACAGCCGCTGCAGCCGTTACACCAAACTTCTCTTCCATTGCCTCGATCAGCGCAACGATGTCCATCACGCTCATCTCTGCGATAGCGTCGAGGATTTCTTCCTTTGAAAGTGCCATTTCAATTTCTCCTGATTAAAAAGTGTGGGATCAACGCAACCCGTTTAGGCCGCCTGCTCCTTCTGATCGCGAACCGCCGCAAGCGTACGTACTAGCTTGCTGGGAACGGCGTTCATGGTCTGAACCAGCTTGGTTGTCGGTGCTTTCATTACGCTCATCAACATTGACAGCGCCTGATCGCGAGTTGGCAACTTGGCCAATACATCCAACTGGTCAGCACCCATCAGCGTGCCGCTGACAGAGAGTGCTTTAACCTCGAACTTACTGTTCTCTTTGGCGAAATCCTTGAACAGTCTGGCTGCTGCGCCCGGATCTTCCATGGAAAATCCAAACAAGGACGGACCCGTCAGTGTGTCGATGACACACTCGTATTCCGTTCCCTCGAAAGCACGCTTAGCCAAGGTGTTGCGGACAACCCGCAGCATTACTTGGTTTTCACGCGCCGTCGCACGCAGAGCAGTCATGTCGTTTGAGGTGACGCCGCGAGCGTCAGCCACCACAAGCGACAGAGCACTGGCAGCGGTCTCGTTGACTTCGGCGACAATCGCCTTTTTTTCCTCGAGTCCAATAGCCATTGGTCTACTCCTGGATTAAGAATGTAAGCCGGCACAAAGTGCGTACCGACCGCCCTATTGGTGAATCGTTTCACCATCTGCGTAGGCACTGCCCACCCTCGAGAGGGTTTGAGACATTAAGGGGACTTGCCCCACCTACGGTCTTTGACAGTCTTTAGCGTTTCACCGTGGCAATTCCCACGCTTTTTCCAAAGACTCCAAAGTGGGGTCTGAGCATTACTGCTACTCAAACCCATTAGCTCCATACCGCTGGAGCCATCTGCGCCCAAAGGCGCAAAATTTGCTTAAAAATCGAGCGCCGAGTGATCAACTGTGACGCCAGGACCCATCGTGGTAGACAGGGTTACCTTGCGGACATAGACACCCTTAGCCGCTGCAGGCTTGGCCTTCTTAAGATCAGCCAATACAGCTAGCAAGTTGCCTTTGATCGCCTCAGGCTCAAAATTCACCTTGCCAATACCGCCGTGGATAATGCCGTTCTTGTCGGTGCGGAACCGCATCTGACCGGCTTTGGCGTTTTTTACCGCACCCTCAATATCGGGGGTAACGGTGCCTGTTTTGGGGTTGGGCATAAGGCCACGCGGACCCAACACCTGGCCCAGCGTGCCCACGACGCGCATGGCATCGGGTGAGGCCACGACCACGTCAAAATCCATCATGCCGCCCTTAATCTGCTCCGCCAGCTCTTCCATACCGACAAAGTCAGCGCCAGCAGCGGTGGCCTTGTCAGCATTTTCGCCCTGCGTAAATACCGCAACACGAACTTCAGAACCGGTACCGTGAGGCAGCGTAGTTGCGCCGCGCACACCTTGATCAGATTTGCGTGCATCAACGCCAAGGTTTACAGCCACCTCAACGGTCTCATTGAATTTGACCGTGCCAAATTCTTTCAGCAGTGCGATCGCGTCATCCAATGAGTAGCTTTGGTTGGCATCGACTTTTTCGCGGAACGCGCGAACTCGCTTAGATAATTTCGCCATGACCTTACATCTCCACGTCAATGCCGGCAGAGCGTGCGCTTCCGGCGATAGTTCGAACAGCCGCGTCCATGTCTGAAGCAGTCAAATCAGGCCACTTCTGTGTGGCGACATCTTCCAACTGCGCGCGGGTGACCTTGGCCACCTTCTCAGTGTTGGGACGGCCTGAGCCGCTCTTAATACCGGCGATTTTGCGCAGCAGTACGGATGCGGGTGGCGTCTTCTTGATGTAAGTAAAAGACTTATCGCTGTAAACCGTGATCACCACAGGAATCGGCAGCCCGGGCTCCATGCCCTGGGTGTCGGCGTTGAACGCCTTGCAGAATTCCATGATGTTTACGCCCTTCTGGCCCAATGCTGGACCCACCGGCGGACTGGGGTTAGCCTGTCCGGCCGGGATTTGCAGCTTGATGTAGCCGTCAATCTTCTTTGCCATGTCATGTCTCCCGGGTTCAAACGCCGTTGGCCTCTCCTTGCGGAAATCCTCGGGCTCCCCATTGGCACCGCTAGTGCAGTGCGTTAATTAGCACCCCGAAGGGCGCGCGATTGATCAGGCCTTTTCGACCTGACCGAATTCCAACTCTACGGGCGTGGAACGCCCGAAGATCAATACCGCCACGTTCAGGCGGCTCTTTTCGTAATTGACGTCTTCAACCACCCCATTGAAATCGTTGAAGGGGCCATCAATAACGCGAACCATCTCACCGGGCTCGAATACCGTTTTGGGCTTGGGCTGATCAACACCGGCCTCAACTCTCTGCAAAATGGTATTCGCTTCGGCTTCTGTAATCGGTGCTGGCTTATCAGCCTTACCACCAATAAAGCCCAAAACTCTCGGCGTCTCCTTTACTAGGTGCCAAGTCTCGTCATCAAGTTCCATCTGCACCAAAACATAACCGGGGAAAAACTTGCGCTCGCTTTTGCGCTTTTGACCGGCTTTCATCTCAACCACTTCTTCGGTGGGAACGATAATTTCGCCAAAGCGATCGCCCATACCGTGACGCTCGACTCGCTCTTTCAACGAGGCCGCGACTTTCTTCTCGTACTGGGAGAAGGCGTGAACCACATACCAACGTAAAGCCATATTCAATGCTCCCAATTAACCGATTAGGGTGCCGACCAGCATGCCTAGCAGGCTGTCTAACGCCCAGAGAATAAGTGCCATCACGATCGCAAACGCCACCACAATCAGGGTGCGCTGAGTGGCTTCAGGCCGCGTCGGCCAAACCACCTTACGAATCTCAGTCCGCGAGCCCTTAATCAATTCCCAAAGCGCGGCACCTTTAGCCGTGGTCGACGACACCCATGCCGCCACAACAGCCATGACCAACAAGGCAATCACGCGATACAGCAATGACTCATCAGCGTAATAACTGTTGCCCACCACACCGGCGGCGACCAACAGCAGCACCACTCCCCATTTCAGGGAATCGAGCCGGCTTTCAGCGGCTTCACTCATTCTCAAATCCTGTCACCGCCCTTGGACGGATCCCATCAATGCCACCCTAATCGGGTGGCAGGCCAGGAGGGAATCGAACCCCCAACCTGCGGATTTGGAATCCGCTGCTCTGCCAATTGAGCTACTGGCCTATCATTCATCCCACGTCTCCCCTGCTTAAACAGATAGAGACGACGAAGCCGAACCTCCAAAACAGGAGGTTCGGCTCGATTTTTCGGCACCCGAAGTGCCGTCAACTATGGATTAGTCGAGGATTTTGGCAACAACGCCCGCACCCACGGTGCGGCCACCCTCACGG
>CAYPPU010000069.1:0-7684 GCA_964412695.1 uncultured Alteromonadaceae bacterium
CCGCCAAACGCGACGCTTAAATTCGAAGTCGAGTTACTGGCGGTTTTGGGTTAACCCAACCAGTGGCGCACGAGTTCCCTGAACCCGTCGCCACTGCGCCCCTCAGTGACGTATTGCGGTGGGGTAGTCATTCGGTCTAAGAATGCCCTGACATTTGCGACACCAACCGAGTTGGGAAAGTAACCAAACATGGGTGCATCGTTTGGTGAGTCACCAGCGTAAATGAATTGATCCCGGTGTGTATCGAGATCAAGACCGTAAAGCTCCTGTACGAGTCGCCGGGACATACTCAACTTGTCATGTTCACCGAACCAGCCGTTAACGTGTATCGAACTCACCTTAGCGGTCATGCCTGCCGAGGTCATGATGTGTTCTATGCGGCTAACAGCCTCAGGGGGTAAGGCATCGACGTCCTCGCAGTAGTCAATCGCCAGATCGTAAAGTCGGCAAAACTGGTCCGATGCGACCGATGCACCTGGTACCTGCGCCAAGACTGATTCAGCGACTGCCTCAATACGCCGACGGTTATCGAGGCGCGCGCGTGCGTCCATGGAGTGACAAGTCTTTAGCCGACGTGATGGTCGGTCATACCAACAATAGAAGGCGCCGTTCTCTCCGATAACGGCATCGACAGGCCACATACGCGCGATGTGGTCACACCAGCCAGCGGGCCGACCAGTCGTTACGATGACTCGTTTACCCGCTTGTTTGGCGTCATCAAGTGCTTTATAGGCAGACGCCGTCAATGCGCCGTCCGTCGTTATGGTGTCATCGATATCGGTGACTAACGTATGGATGCGCGACGCATCCGATCTGGGCATTTCGTTAAGTGACTTCAAGAGAAGAAATTAATTCGGTTAATTCACTCGGGCTTGAAGAGGTCAACCCGGTCGGTGATGATGCCATCCGTACCGAGCTTTAGCAGACGATCGACATCGGTTTGCGTATTGACGGTGTAGCTGAGCGCTCTCAGTCCCTGTCGCTTCAGGGCAGCGACATTCTCCTCATTCCAAAGCTTATGCTGGCAGACGACGGCGATACAACCGAGATCAACTGCGACATCCAGCCAATCGGCAGGGAGGGTATCCAGCAATAAACCAAGTGGCAAGTCCGGCTGCGCCTGTTTTGCGCTGAGCAAAGCCTCCACATCAAAGGATGTGAGCAATGGTGGGATGGGCTGGGCTTCCCAAAGCCTGCTGACCGCGTTTGCGATGACTTTACCAGTGAGGCGACCGCGACCTGGGGTAGGCTTAATCTCGATATTCAAAAGACTTTGGCTGGCGAAGCACCATTGGGCCAGCGCATCGAGCGTGGGTAACCGCTCGCCCACAAACGCCTCGCTATGCCATGCACCGGCGTCCAGCGTGAGAAGACTTTCTATAGGGTAATCACCCCCCGTGGCACTCGATGTTGGCCCCCACAGCACTGGTTGATTGGTGGTTCGCGTTAATGTGCTGTCATGCAGTAGAAACGGCGTGTCATCGGCACTTAGTTTGACGTCGCATTCAAACATTCGGTAGCCGTAGCTTGAACCCAAATTGAATGCAGCGATCGTATTTTCAGGGGCAAGTTTTCCTGCGCCACGGTGCGCAATCCACCTCGGATATGGCCAGCTTTGTGGCGACACGGACTCGCGTGTCATGCTGTAAGCTCCCGCCGTTGACCCGTAGCAGCGTCAAAGTAGTGCACCTTGCCTGGTCGCGCTGTTACATGGATCGTGCTGCCAACTGCAGGCTGGGCTGCAGACTCTTCGGTGCGAATCGTCACCATTTCATCTGCCGCACCGTGGAGCCAGCGGCCATAGATCAGACGTTCTGCGCCAAGCAACTCAATTGCATCAACCCGCAGTGCCCAACCGTTGTCCGTAATATCCAAGTGCTCAGGCCGGACGCCGACGATGGTGCCATGCGGCGCGTCGGGTGCAGCCTTCAACAAATTCATTGCTGGTGAGCCGATAAAGCTGGCCACGAAAGTGGTCGCAGGTCGGTTGTATACCTCCTCTGGCGTCCCAAACTGCTCCATAACCCCGGCGTTCATCACGATCATGCGCTGTGCTAGCGTCATGGCTTCAACTTGATCGTGTGTAACAAACAAACTCGTTATTCCTAACTCACGATGCAGCTTCTGGATCTCGAGGCGCGTTTGTGCACGGAGCTTCGCATCAAGGTTTGATAGCGGTTCATCAAACAAGAACACCTGCGGCTGGCGCACGATAGCGCGCCCCATCGCGACGCGCTGCCGTTGCCCTCCAGATAATTGACGCGGCTTCCGGTCTAAAAATGGGGTGATCTCGAGGATGTCAGCGGCCTTGGCTACGCGGGCTTTGATCTCCGCGATATCCATCTTGGCTATCTTGAGTCCATAAGCCATGTTGTCGAACACAGTCATGTGGGGGTAAAGCGCGTAGTTTTGAAAAACCATAGCGATATCCCGCTTTGCAGGCTCTAGGTTATTGACGACCCGGCTACCAATCCGAATTTCACCTTCAGAGACCTCCTCTAAACCTGCGACCATGCGAAGGAGCGTGGACTTTCCGCATCCAGATGGCCCGACGATCACCACAAACTCACCGTCTTGGATGACGGCATTGACGCCATGGATGACTTGGTTGCTGAGCTTTCCGTTTCCGTAGCGTTTGATGATGTTACTTAGTTCAATTGAAGCCATTGTTTATTTCTCAGTATCGACCAGTCCCTTGACGAACCACTTTTGCATCAAAATCACCACGAGTGCGGGCGGCAACATTGCAAGAATGGCGGTCGCCATCACTAAATTCCACTCCGTCAGTGCATCACCGCCTACGATCATTCGTTTGATGCCGATGACGGCTGTGTACATTGATTCATCGTTTGTGATTAAGAGTGGCCACAAATATTGGTTCCATCCATAAATGAATTGGATGACGAACAACGCCGCAATACTGGTTGCGGATAGAGGCAGCAGTACATCTTTGAAAAAGCGCAATGGGCCCGCTCCATCCATCCGTGCAGCTTCAACCAATTCATCAGGAATCGTCAGAAAAAATTGTCTAAACAAAAAAGTGGCCGTTGCTGAGGCTATGAGGGGAAGGGTCAATCCGGCGTAGCTATCAAGCATGCCCAAGTCAGCAACGACTTTGTATGTCGGGATGATGCGGACCTCAACCGGCAACATCAATGTGACGAAAATCATCCAGAAGAAGAAATGCCTTAAGGGGAACCGGAAGTAGACGATCGCGAAAGAGCTGATGATTGAAATTGCAATCTTTCCAGAGGCAATAACCAGGGCCATGACCAAACTGTTAAACAGCATTGGGCCAACAGGTGCAGTCGATCCGCGTGTTGAACCGCCTGTTAGCACTTGCGCGTAGTTATTCCAAAACTGGTCGCCTGGCAGCATCTGCATCGGCACCTCTAGCACTTGCTCAACGGTGAGCGTTGATGCGATGAATGTGACGTATAGCGGGAATGCAACCACCACGATGCCGATAATCAGGCCTGCATGGGTCAAAAAAGTTAGGAGAGGGCGGCGCTCGACCATATCAGTAGTTCACCTTTCTCTCGACAAAGCGGAATTGGACCACGGTTAATGCGATGACTATCAGCATCAATATCGCTGACTGGGCTGAAGAACCGCCCAAATCGGCTGATTTCACACCATCGACAAACACCTTGTAGACCAGGATTTGAGTTGAGCTGGCTGGGCCGCCACCGGTGGTGGCGTCGATCACGCCGAATGTGTCGAAAAAGGCATAAACGATGTTCACAACAAGAAGGAAGAAGGTAGTCGGTGAGAGGAGGGGGAAGACAATCGTCCAGAATCGTTTCACAGGACCTGCGCCGTCGAGAGCCGCAGCCTCGATGAGTGAGCGCGGGATAGACTGCAGCCCTGCCAAAAAGAACAGGAAGTTATAGGAAATTTGCTTCCAAATGGAGGCTATCACGACCAACAACATGGCTTGGTCGCCGTGCAGGACCCAATTCCAATTGATATCAAACTGTTTCAATACGAAGGTTACGATGCCGATAGAGGGTGCAAACAAAAAGCCCCATAGAACCCCAGCGACTGCGGCAGCGACCGCGTAGGGCCATATCAGCAACGTTTTGTAGGCGAGGGCGCCTTTGACAACACGGTCGGCCATAACGGCTAGCAGCAGTGCGATAGCGATACCGCCTGACGCGACTAAAAGTGAAAAGATAGCGGTGGTTTTAAACGAGTCTAAGTAAGCGCTGTCATTCAGAAGGTATTCAAAGTTTTCTAGTCCAGCAAAAGTGACGTTCATACCAAACGCGTCCTGGCGCTGAAAGGCATAGAACAGCGCCTGACCGGCTGGCCAAAAAAAGAACACAACCGTAATGATTAGCTGTGGGGCAACCAAAAGGTAAGGTAGCCAATTGGATCGAAAGACAACGCGTTTTTCCATAAATGGATTTGAGTGTAGGCAGTTAAAAACCCAGGCTTTACGCGTAAGGCGCGCGGCCTGGGTTCGGTTCTAAAAGAGCTTAGCTGCCTTTGTTCGTCGCTTCGAACTTGCGCAGAATTTCATTTCCACGCTTGACAGCATCGTCCATGGCCTGTTGGGCTGTTTTCTTCCCAGAGAGCGCAGACTCCATTTCCTCTTCAATCACCGTTCGACCCTGCACAAAATTACCAAAACGTAAACCTTTCGAGTTGGCCGTGGGTGTCTTGAAGTTAAGCTGCTTGACAGCGACATCAGTGCCCGGGTTTTGCTCGTAGTATCCTGATGCCTTTGTCAGGTCCGCCGCGGCATTCGTGATTGGCACATAGCCACTGTCTTTGTGCCACTGTGACTGAAGCTCTGCAGATGACAGGTAGTTAAAGAACTGCGCAACACCTTTATTTTCTGAGGCAGGTCGGCCACTCAGTACCCATAAACTCGCACCACCGATGATTGAGTTTTGTGGCGCTCCCTTGACGCTGTCATGGTACGGCAAGAAATTGACAGAGAATGCGAATTTTGCGTTCTTGCGGATGTTGCCTTGTGCTGCAGAGCTAGAGGTCAACATGGCGCACTCACCACTGAAGAACTTGGCTTCTGCTTCGTTGCGGCGACCAGCATAGGTGAACAAGCCCTTCTTGCTGAAGTCGACGAGTGTTTCAAGGTGCGCCACGTGAGTCGGCGAATTGATCTTGAATTCTGTCCCGAGGCCTGCAATGCCGTTCTCCAACGTCCCGATTGGTACGTTGTGCCAAGCACTGAAGTTCTCGACGTGAACCCAGCTAGGCCAGCCAGTGGTGTAAACGCATGATTGACCTGCAGCTTTGAGCTTTTCAGCCGCTACAGCAAATTCTTTCCATGTCGTTGGCGCTTTTTCGGGGTCGAGTCCTGCCTTTTTGTATGCATCTTTATTGATGTAAAAGACCGGCGTTGATGAGTTGAATGGGAACGACAACATGTTCCCTTTGGAGTCGGTGTAGTAACCAGCAACAGCACCTACGTAGGCAGATGGGTCGAATTTCTCACCGGCATCCTTCATCAATTGATAGACAGGCACGATCGCGCCCTTTGCCCCCATCATCGTTGCGGTGCCGACCTCGAAGACTTGCACAATGTTGGGCGCTTTACCGGCGCGGAATGCAGCGATGGCTGCTGTCATAGACTCATCGTAACTACCTTTGTAAACGGGTGTTACTTTGTAATTGCTCTGGCTCTTATTAAAGCCTTCCGCCATGGCATTGACGCGGTCTCCGTTAGCGCCCGTCATTGAGTGCCACCATTGAAGCTCCGTGACAGCGTGCGCAGATAACGCCAGCGTAGCGGCGCTCGCGAATACGGCAAGTTTAAATTTCATTGTTTGCTCCCTTTTCGTGTTGATTTCTATTCGCTAACAAAAAATGGCTTTTCGCCTTTAAATTGACCGTCAAGAAAGGTTTATCTTGACCGTCAAAATTTTCACCAAACCGCTCCTGTGTGAAACGCTACAGCGGTGTGATCGTGTAACTCAGGACATCTTTGCGGTTACTCCAAGCCTTATTCAAGGCAATTAATCCTGACGCCGCACGCGTCCTGATTGTCATGTCGTAACGGACTGTGCCCACAGAAAAATCTCTGTGACAGCTCAAGTGATCGAGATCGAAGCTGAGAGACTCTAAAAACACCTTGAGCTTCGTTTCGTCAAAATCACTGTTGGTCGGAATCACCACACTGTGCGACGCGTATGAGAACGATGGGAGGAAGAACTCCAAATGTCGCATTAACGTGAGCGATCCCAGCACCGCAAGCGTCGACACAATAAGGGGAAAGTAAAAACCAACGCCCGCTAGGATGCCAAGTGCGGCCGTGATCCAAATAGAGGCCGCTGTCGTGAGGCCTCGCACAGCGACGCCCTCTTTAAGTATCACGCCCGCACCTAAAAAGCCAATGCCCGTCATAACGCCCTGTGCCATGCGGGTTGGGTCTATTCGAACCAAGTCAACCCCTTGGTTAAACCATTGCCCCTGATAAACGGTAACCAGCATCAACATCGTTGACGAAAGACATACGAGCGTGTGTGTGCGTAAACCGGCGGGACGGCCGTGGAAGCTCCGCTCAAAACCAATGGCCGCGCCTGCTACCAAACCAGCCAAGAGGCGTTGGAGGATGTCCCAGCGCTCGGATGGCCAAACGTCAAGGTGGAGCAGTTGATATAGATCCGGCAAGGGAAGCATTGGGCTAATGTATTTCTTTGAAAAGAAAAATAACGAGTTCGATTTTAGGTATTTTGCGTGTTGATTTGATCGGTATTTACCCGAATTTTAATTTTTAGTCTTCGTTTTAGCGCGTTTGTGGTCATAATAAATCCACCTAACCATGACATTTTTTGCGACGAATGGACTTAAACCCTAGACAGATACGCATCCTTGACGTTGTTCGATTGCACGGCGCACAGTCAGTTGAGTCTCTCTCAGAGGAGCTGAATGTGACGCTGCAGACGGTGCGACGGGATGTTCAGCGACTGGCGGATGCCAAGGTTCTCACACGGTTTCATGGTGGTGTGCGATTACCAAATTCGACGATTGAGAACATTGCCCGCACGGCACGTCAAACGCTGCACGCACCCGGAAAGGGGCGCATCGCTGAGGTCATTGCTTCGTGCGTACCAAATCACTGTTCCTTGATTTTGAATATTGGCACGAGTACTGAGGCCGTAGCGGGCGCGCTGTTACACCATCAAGGGTTACGGGTGATAACCAACAACTTGAACGTTGCGGATATTCTGTGCAAAAACGAGGATTCTGAAATCATCATTGCGGGAGGCGTTGTGCGCCCTCGCGACGGTGGCATTGTCGGAGAGGCTGCCGTCGACTTTATCAAGCAGTTTAAAGTCGATATCGCCGTCATTGGCATTTCAGGCATTGAAACCGATGGGACGTTACGAGATTTTGATTATCGTGAAGTGAAGGTGACGCAAACGATCCTGGCACACGCGCGTGAGGTCTGGTTGGCTGCGGATGTGAGTAAATTTAGCCGGCCAGCCATGGTAGAGGTTGGTACGTTGGCCCAAATTCACAGACTTTTTACGGATGAGAGTCCGCCTGCCGCCTTTCAAGCGCTGCTTGATGACGCAGGCGTTGATGTGACTGTGTGCGCGTAGTCGGACTTTTAGATTCAGTGATAACCCGATTGTGGCCAGTGGTTGCGATCAAGAAAATTAGGTTTTTTTAACGGAGGCAACATGAAGATAAACAGAAAACTCGCGGGTGG
>CAYPPU010000070.1:0-7577 GCA_964412695.1 uncultured Alteromonadaceae bacterium
ACACGGCAGGGGTCACAGGTTCGAACCCTGTACCACCCACCAGTAATTAGTTAAGCATATCAAGCACTTAGGAGCAATCTTAGGTGCTTTTTTTACGCCCGAAAGTAGTACAAACACGCTTTACTACTATTGTTATATTTCAGCGAGGATCGCCGTGTCGGACTGGACTTCCGATGGTGCACGAGACAGCCCGGGTCAATGATCGTACTCGGTGAAATTGATGACATGACCCCACACCTCGCATTGTGGTTTTCCCTAGAAACTGAAGGGCGGCCCCATCGAAAAGGGTAAACCCCAATAGCTGGCTCTACCATTACTCTGATTCTGGCTCTATTGCTGAAAAAGGTCCCACCTATCATGTTCTGTGACCGCACCGACTTATTGGTACGGCTAACAACTATAGTGGGAGACTCGTTTCATGTATCAAAAGTCGTATATCAATCGTCGTGTTTTTGCCGCCGTTGCATCAGCAGTCTTGGTCGTCGTCGGGTTATCTGGGCAGGCGCATGCTGAGACACCGAAAAATGGCGGAACGCTGGTCATAGGCACATCCCAAAGTCCGCGGCATCTGAACGGTGCTGTCCAATCGGGGCTTGCAACGGCCATGCCCTCAACCCAGTTGTTTGCGAGCCCATTGCGATTCGATGACAAATGGCAACCGCAACCCTACCTCGCTGAAAAATGGGATTTATCCGCAGACGGTAAATCCTTGACGTTGAACTTGCGGAAAGATGCTGTCTTTCACGATGGCAAGCCCGTAACCAGCGAGGATGTCGCTTTCAGCATCATGGCGATAAAGGCGAATCACCCTTTCCAAACCATGATGGGCCCTGTTGAGAAGGTAGAAACCCCCGACCCACATACTGCCGTGATTCGGATGAGCAGCGCGCACCCAGCGATCATTTTGGCGATGTCGCCGGCACTGTGTCCGATTCTTCCCAAGCACATTTATGGTGATGGTGCGGATCTGAAGAGCCATCCCCGAAACTCTAAAGATGTGATTGGATCTGGACCATTCAAATTGGCTGCATACGTGCCCGGGCAGAGCATCACACTTGAAAAATTTGATCGCTTTTTCCTTGCTGGAAAGCCTCACCTCGACAAGGTAATCATTAATATCAACCCCGATAACTCAAGCCTTGTTTTGGGGTTAGAGCGCGGCGATATTCAGATGCTGCCTCATATTTCCGCTTCAATTGACTTACGCCGATTGACTAAGAACAAGGATATTGCACTGACAGAAAAAGGCTACGAGGGTATCGGTGCGCAAAATTGGTTAGCCTTTAACACGGTCAAACCACCATTGAACGACAAGCGGGTGCGCCAGGCGATTGCCCACGCAGTTGATAAAAACTTTATTACAAAGGTCTTGATGGGAGGGTTTGCTAAGCCAGCGGTGGGCCCAATCGTACCCACTAGCCCGTACGCTGAGGTCGGCGTCGCGCAGTACGGCTTTGACCTGAAAAAGACGGCTGCTCTTTTGGACGAAGCGGGCTTCAAGCCAAACGCGTCAGGCGAGCGCATGTCGTTGACAATAGATTACATACCTGGCAACGACGAACAGCACAAAAATGTCGCGGAGTACATTCGAGCACAGTTGAAAAAAGTTGGCGTTACTATCCAATTGAGGGCATCTGCCGATTTCCCCTCTTGGGCGAAGCGAATCGCTTCACGTGACTTCGACTTGACAATGGATGCGGTGTGGAACTGGGGTGACCCGGTAATTGGCGTGCACAGGACTTACCTGTCCACCAACATCCGTCCCATTATCTGGACCAACACGCAGTCCTATACCAATCCTGAGGTGGATAAATTGCTAAACGAAGCAGGAGCAACTCTTGATCCTACCCGTCGCAAGGCTTACTACTCAACGTTTCAAAAGCTGGTAGCTCAGGATGTGCCGATTCATTTCATCAACACGGCGCCTTATCACACCGGGGCCAGCAAGAAGGTAGGTAATCTGCCGACAACTATTTGGGGGCCGCTGTCTCCAATGGATGATGTGTTCTTGCGCTGAACGCTGTAAAGGATGATATGAAGGCTACGGCTCGCCAATTCATACAAAGCTTGTTGCTTGTTTTAGCGGTCGTAGTCCTCAATTTCTTCTTGTTGCAGGCAGCACCAGGCGACCCGGTTGAGACCATTGCTGGTGCCAGCGGTGGTATGAGTGAAGATCTAAAAGCAGAGCTTCGTTCCAAGTATGGTCTTGATCAGCCCCTGTTGGTGCAACTGGGCGTGTATCTTTCTAAGGTAGCGGTCGGTGATTTGGGCTACTCCTACTTTTTCAATGCGCCGGTGACGGAACTGATTGTGCAGCGTTTACCCGCTACCCTCCTGTTGGTTGTGAGCGCTGTCTTATTTGCATTCTTGGTCGGTACCGCCGCAGGGGTTTTGGCATCGCGAAAGCCGAACGGTTTGTTATCCCAGTCCATAACAGTCGTTTCTTTGGTTGGCTTTGCAGCCCCAGTCTTCTGGACAGGCATGATGCTGATCATTCTGTTTGCAGCGACATGGCCTTTGTTTCCGATATCCGACATGCGTGATGTAGCCTCGAGTGGAGACGGAGGTTGGAGGGATGTGGTTGATGTAGCGCATCATTTGGTGTTACCGACGGTCACGCTCGCAATGTTATTTTTAGCACAATACAGCCGTTTATCGCGGGCCTCTATGCTGGATGTACTAGGTTCCGATTACGTCAGAACAGCTCGAGCAAAAGGCCTTGGTGAGACAACTGTGCTCTACAAGCATGCGTTGCGTAACGCTGTCTTACCAGTTGTAACGGTTTTAGGCCTGCAGTTTGGGAATGTATTGGCTGGTGCGGTATTGGTAGAAACCGTATTCAATTGGCCCGGACTTGGACGTCTTGCTCTTGAGTCAGTCCTTCGCAGGGACTATCCAACGATCCTCGGCGTATTGCTGTTTTCCGCTATCGTCGTGGTCGTCATGAACCTTTTGACAGACTATGTCTATCGGTTGATTGATCCCCGTATTCGAATTTCGTGAAAGCAGTTCTGTAATCCATGTCAGCGGTTCAATTAAAAGCAGACAGTCCTGCGCGAGAGGCATGGCGGATGTTCGCCCGCAATCCCTCTGCAATTGCGGGCATGTTGATCTTGGGGCTGATTGTCTTGGTGGCGATTGCTGGACCCTGGGTATTGGACGCTGACCCCTTTGAAATTCGCGTAGCACCGTTGACTCCCCCGTTCTCTGAAGAGGCATGGCTTGGCAGCGATTACCTTGGGCGTGATGTGCTCACGACACTCGTGTACGGCGGGCGCGTTACGTTATTGGTTGGTGCTACGGCGGCGTTATTGTCGGTCCTTATCGGCATTACGATTGGCGCGCTAGCTGGCTATTACGGGGGAAATGTAGACAGCGCGCTGATGCGGATCACCGAGTTTTTCCAAGTCTTACCGTCGTTGTTATTCGCCATGGTTTTGGTGACGGTCTTCTCGCCAACAGTTACTGTCGTCACTTTGGCGATCGGCCTGGTGAGCTGGACCGGGACGGCGCGTCTTACACGAGCTGAATTCTTCAAAATAAAGGAGCTCGAGTATGTCCGTGCTGCAAGGGCTATCGGCTCAAAGGATCGACGCATTATCTGGCGAGTCATCTTGCCAAATGCGCTACCACCGCTGGTGGTCTCGGCTACGTTGGCCGTTGGTAGTGCGATTTTGTTCGAAGCAGGGTTGTCATTCTTGGGTCTCAGCGATCAGAACCAGATGAGTTGGGGATTAATGATCGGATCGAGTCGCCAATATTTGCTCGACAGTTGGTGGGCAATTACTTTTCCGGGAGCCGCAATTTTTTTCACGGTGCTGGCTGTCAGCTTGATTGGTGATGGCCTCAATGATGCGCTTAATCCAAAACTTCGAGAACGTTAGAGTTTAGCGCTATGTCCACTTCGTCTCCACTTTTGCTCGTCGACAATCTTCATGTTGAATTTCGCACGCGGAAAGGTGCGGCAACCGTTTTAAATGGCGTTGATTTTGAGCTTCGAGCGGGTGAGACCTTGTGTGTAGTTGGTGAATCTGGTTGCGGCAAGAGTATGACTGCACTAGCGTTACTCAGGTTGATACCCACACCGCCTGGAAAAATCGTCGATGGGCGTGTGCTATTTGCTGGAGAGGACCTGATGAAAGCGGACGAAGCGCGTATGCGTGCGGTTCGCGGAAATCAAATCTCCATGATTTTCCAAGAGCCTATGAGCTCGCTCAACCCTGTGTACACGGTCGGCGATCAAATTAGCGAGGCGCTGCTCTTGCACCGCAATATGAGCCGTTCCCAAGCACGTGAGCAGTCGATTGATTTGTTGCGCAGCGTTGGCATACCAGCGCCTGAAACTCGTGTCGACAATTATCCACATCAGCTTTCGGGTGGCATGCGACAACGCGTCATGATTGCTATGGCGCTGGCTTGCGAGCCCGCTATTTTGATTGCTGACGAACCTACAACCGCGCTTGACGTAACGGTTCAAGCGCAAATATTCGATCTACTTCGGACACTGCAAAAGGAGAGAGGGACCGCCCTCATGCTGATCACGCACGATATGGGTGTAGTAGCAGAAATGGCGGATCGCGTGATCGTGATGTACGCTGGACGAGTCATTGAGCAGGGGCAAGTTTCTGACGTTTTACATGACCCAAAGCACCCGTATACGCAAGGGCTGATTGCTTGTTTGCCGGAATTGGGTGCCTCGCGTGGGGAGGGGGAGAGAAGACCGCTTGCTGAAATACCTGGCGTTGTTCCTTCGATTTGGGAGTTGGGGGCGGGGTGTGCTTTTGCGGAGCGCTGCCCATCGGCAATCGCAAAGTGTCGATCTACTGTACCGCCGTTGGTAACGTTGAGCGACCGACATCGCGCAGCGTGCTGGTTGATACCGGCCGAGAACGTCGCATCTCCCGCACCAGAGACGTTATGACAAACGATTCGGTTTCCCCCAAAGAAGCGCCGCTTTTGCGCGTGCATGACCTTCACGTACACTTCCGAGTCGCAGGAAACCGTCTGGTGCAAGCTGTCGACGGCGTCGATCTTGAGATTACGAAAGGTCGCACGCTTGGCTTGGTTGGGGAGTCAGGTTCGGGCAAGACAACCTTGGCCACGTCGGTCATGCGCCTCGCTCCGATCACTTCCGGAGAGGTGTGGTTAGGCCAAACCGAGTTGAGTGCCCTCGAGGGAGAAGCCTTGAGGCTGGCTCGACGTCGATTTCAAATCGTTTTTCAAGACCCATTTTCCTCTCTTAATCCGAGACAACGGGTTGGAGATGCAGTTCGTGAACCTTTGGATTTGATGGGCGTTGGCACGATTGAGGAGCGCGCCTCTCGTGTTGATGCACTTTTTGAGCAGGTTGGTTTGCGTCCCGAGCAACAACAGCTGTTCCCCCATCAGTTTTCTGGTGGGCAGCGACAGCGAATTAACATTGCACGGGCTTTGGCTACCCAACCCGAGCTGATTTTGTGTGATGAACCCGTGTCAGCTCTCGATGTCGCTATTCGTGCGCAAATTCTTAATCTTCTCAGCCAACTCCAAATAGATCTCGGTCTTACCTATTTATTCATTTCCCATGACATGGCCGTCGTTGAGCATATATGTGATGACATCGCTGTCATGTATTTGGGACAAATTGTTGAGCGTGCGAATCGCCATGATTTTTTCAGTCGACCACTTCATCCATACAGCGCGGCATTACTATCAGCGGTTCCCACTGTTAAGGGCGGTCGGGCGCGGGCTGACGATCGCATTCGGCTGACAGGCGACCCACCGAGTCCTATAAATCCGCCGACGGGGTGCCGTTTCGCCAGTCGTTGCCCCCAGGTCCAGCCCATGTGTATTGAAAATGCACAGACGCTTAGGGAGGTGAGCCCGGGCCGATGGGTTCGCTGCCAGCGTATTCCTAATGAGCCTATTTCGGGTACTTAAACATGACGACCACCGTATACGTAACCAAGCAAATTATCACCATGAATCCCCAGCAGCCGACTGCGACTCATGTAGCAGTTCGTGACGGGCGAATTTTGGCGGTTGGTGATTCAAACCTCATGCAGCAATGGGGTGACTTTGAAATTGACCAGCGTTTTGCCGACATGATTTTGATGCCGGGCCTGATTGAGGGGCACTGTCACCTAAAGGAAGGCAGTATGTGGCAGTGGCCTTACCTCGGTTGGTTTGACCGCAAGGATACGTCTGGTAAGACATGGCCTGGTTTGAGATCTATGGACGCAGTTGTCGAACGACTGCGAGAGGTCGAGGCGACGATGCAAGCGTCTAACCCCGACGATGCGACACCGATATTTGCCTGGGGCTTTGATCCCATCTACTTCGGTGGCGAGCGCATGACCACAGAGCATTTAAATCGTGTCAGTAACGCTCGCGCCGTGGTGGTCGGACATGCAAATGGACACTTGATGAACGTTAATTCTGTGGCCTTGCGCGAGGCGAATATCGATCGTCACTGTGAAATTGAAGGGGTGATGCGATTTGAAAATGGCGAACCCAACGGTGAGTTACAAGAACCTGCGGCTATGTTTCCAATTATGCGGCTGCTTGGTAACGTGGGGCTGTTGGCACCACTCGATGAGCAAACGCTGCGCGGATTTGGCCGAATCGCTTGCATGCAGGGCGTAACGACAGCAACGGATCTGGTCAACAAGCTCAGTCCTCAAGACCTGTCCGTTTTGGAGTCGATTACCGGGGAGCTTGATTACCCTGTCCGTATCGCGCCGGCTTTTCAAGCGTTTCATGGCCCTTTAGGAGCGAAGGAGGGCGCCGCCCATGTCAAAGCACTGATTCCGAAAAGTACGGATAGGCTTCGGTTTGGTTTGGTGAAGATGATGATGGATGGCTCGATCCAAGGCTATTCCGCGCGATTGAAATGGCCTGGCTACGTTAACGGTGAGCCCAACGGTATTTGGGTGACGGCGCCTGATCAGTACGAGAGGGACTTTGAGGTCTACCATGCTGCCGGTCTTCAAATTCACACCCATACTAACGGTGATGAGGCGAGCGAAGTAGCCATTTCCGCAATCCAGCGGGTGCTGTCCCGCGTTCCGCGTAGCGATCATCGCCACACGCTGCAACACGGCCAAATGATCGGTCACGCGCAATTCCGTCGTATGGCCTCATTGGGGCTCTGTGCCAATTTGTTTGCGAATCACCTGTGGTACTGGGGTGATCAGCATGTTGAGATGACGATGGGTCTGGATCGGGCAGCGAGACTTGATGCTTGCCGTTCGGCACTCGACGCGGGTGTTCCACTTTCGATCCATTCCGACGCCCCTGTCACGCCTCTCGGCCCGCTACACGTCGCTTGGTGTGCTGTGAACCGGGTCACACCCAAAGGGCGCATACTTGGGGCAGCCGAGTGTCTTTCAGTGCCTGAGGCCTTGCATGCCATCACGCTCGGTGCCGCTTATACACTTCACTTGGATGGAGAAGTGGGCAGTATCGAGGTCGGTAAGCGAGCTGATTTCTGCGTACTTAGGGCCAATCCGTTAACCGAGTCACCTGAGCGGCTAAAAGACATTGAAATCTGGGGTACGGTGCTGTCCGGTAAAGTGTTTTCAGCCACCCCCTAAGAG
>CAYPPU010000071.1:0-7478 GCA_964412695.1 uncultured Alteromonadaceae bacterium
AGTAGCGCCAGGATGTGGGCAATATTAAAGCTGCCCTGGTTGTAGATACCCAAGGCCGACCCTGCCACCACCACGGTCACCCACAAATACGGTCGACCGGTAGCCGATGTAAATGCAAATACACGATCCCGAACCAGCGTCACGATCGCCAACGCCATGGCGAGCACGCCCATCACGGTATGGAACCAACCCAATAAAGTCATCTCAGGCATACTTTTATCCCCCTATCATTAGTCGCTAACACCCGATGCCCGGTCTACTTTAGCCGCCCCCTAGCAGCCTGACCAGCTGGCAGGGTTAATGGCCCCCTCTGCCGGCTCAACGCGTACCGAGATACCGGTGAGATGCGACATACCCGATAGCGGCTCAATGCTTTCTATCCCGTCAGATGCCAGGATATTCACATTGGCTCCGCCAAGCTGGCGAGCCACCGATAGCCCTGTTGCATGCTGATGCCCCCAGCCATGGGGCACGGAAACTGTTCCGGGCAGCAGGCTGCTTAGAAACTTGACTGGCAGTCGGATGGTTGCCGTGTCAGAGGTAATGTCGGCGGCTTCACCCTCGCCTAACGACAGATTGGCCGCATCATCCGGGTGCATGTACACGTGGTTACTGCGGTTGTGCTCACCATTGGTTAACGCTTCGATATTTTGAGTCCAGGAATTGTGGGTGCTGTGGGCGCGCTTGGTAATCAAGCGAAACACGCCCGGTTGGGCGGGCATTGTTAACTGGCTGAAGCGCGCCTCTAACGTGGCCGCCTCGGCAAGAAATTCCTGAGGCGCCAAATGCACGCGGCCATCATCGGTCGTGGGACGTTTACCCACAAAACTGCCAGGCTTCACCTGCTCGCGCACTTTACCTTCGGTAAAGTTCAGCATGGCGTTAAAACTGCCCTGACCACCCCGGCGCAATATTTGATCCAAAATAAAACGCTGGGGAATGCCCGCGCGCGTCAACGGATGACGAAGCTTGTTAACGAGCTTTAGCGCTCGCAATAGCCACTGCGCAACCTTGGAGCCAAACATGCCCACACCGCAAGCGGTAGCGAGGTCGACATATATCGAGGTCTCATCACGCTGTTCCCCCTCTGGCTCGACCAAAGCCTCGGTTGCCGCCAAGTAAGGAATAGATTGAATACCCAAAAATAACGGAAACACAAAAGGCAAATCCGGCCGTTGCAACGGACTGGTTGCCGGCAGTACGTAGTCGGCCAAACTCGCGGTCTCGTTAAGATAAATATCGGTGACCACCAATAACTCCAATGACTCAAAGGCCGCTTTTAAGCGTTCTGAGTTGGCCATGGTCATCAGTGGATTACCGCCGGTCACAAACAAGGCTTTGATCTGTTCATCACCGGGAGTGAGAATTTCATCGGCGAGAATGCCGCCTGGGAAACCGCCGTTTAATTCTCGAAAGCCACCAATACGCGAACGCGCTTTACGATCAAACATGCCGCTTTTTTTAGCGAAACCGGCGAAGTCAAAAATACCCTCGCCCACCAAAGCACCGCCTTGGCGATCGAGATTGCCGGTGACCGCGGTAATGCACTCTGCCAACCATTGCGCCAAGGTCCCATCCCGCCCCATTCCCAACCCCGTACCGGTGACTAAGGCCGCTCCGGAAGCCGCACAAAAATCGGCGACCAGTTGCCGCAGGGTTTCTGGGGGAATACCGGTAACCGCTGACGTGCGTTCGGGAGACCACTCAGCAACTAGGCTTTCCAATGCCGCCAGGCCAGAGAAATGCTGGCTTGTCACGCTGTCATCAACCTGCCCGCTGGCAAAGACCTCTTGTAGGAACGACAAAAAGAAAAAAACATCGGAATTGGGTTTGATAAACAGGTGCTCTCCGGCCACCTTGGCGGTTTCTGTATAGCGCGGATCCACCACAATGATGCGCCCACCCCGTGCCTTAATGGCTTTGAGTCGCTTAACCGGGTGTGCCACCTGTAAAAAGGTCCACTTGGATACCACTGGGTTGGTGCCCACCACGAGCATGCATTCAACGTGATCAAGATCGACAAAGGGCTGGAAAAACGGGAACCCGTACATGGCGCTGCCCACAGCAAACCGGTTAGCGCAGTCCTGGGTAGACGATGAAAAAATATTGCTCGAACCCAAACCTTGCATAAAGCCTTGGGCGAAGATGGGATGCAAAATGCTAAAGCCGGCGGCAGTTCCGACATACATACCAATGCGCTGGGGGCTGACCGCGCGTAACGAACGCACTTTGCTACCTATCTCGTTCAAGGCTTGAGACCAACTAATCGCCTCAAAACGGTCTCCGACACGTTTTAAGGGCTGCGTTAGCCGATCGGGTGAATCGTACATACTGTGCTGATGCAGTCCTTTCATGCAGGAAAATCCCAAGGTGCCTATGTGGTCTTTGTTGGGCGCCAAGGACACAACCTTGCCGTTCTCCACCTCGGCCACCAAGGCACAGCTGGCCTCGCAAATTCGGCAAAATGTGTGCTGGGTTTTCACTGCGCTCATACTGCTATTCCGTTTTATTGAGCCACTTCATCAAGCTTCACAGTACCAAAAGCCGCCTTCGCTGTGACCCACCCCTTTGGCTATACTGCCCAAGCGTTGCCACCGGCCAGTGAGCGCAGCAGACAAAAAATCAATAACGACCCTAACACAGGGCATCGCCATAATACGGGGGATTGTGATGTCGGATTTCAAAGACCGCTACGGACCTTGGGCTGTTATTGCCGGTGCCTCCGAGGGCTTAGGAGAGGCCTTTGCTATGGCGCTGGCTGAACGTGGGCTTAATCTCATTTTGTGGGCACGCCGCGAGCAAAAACTGACAGCGCTAGCGCAGCGACTGCGCAATGACTATAGCGTAGACGTCACTATCCGACCCCTTGATCTGGCCAATCCCAGTCAGGCCGAATACACGCTGAGCGCGCATAGCGAAGATATAGGTCTCTTGGTGTACAACGCCGCCTACTCCCCCATCGGTCCCTTTGCCGATACGGATCCGAGTGAGCTGCGACAAGCCATTAATGTAAACGTGATCAGTCCCACACTATTAAGCAGACAGCTCGCCACACGACTTCGCAGTCGAGGTCGGGGAGGGATTGTCTTAATGTCATCCCTTGCGGGTAATCAAGGTGGCTCCAATATTGCCACCTATGCCGCTACCAAGGCCTTTAATACCGTTCTAGGCGAGGGCCTGTGGCAGGAACTTCGGCGACAGAATATTGACGTCGTGGCGCCCTGCGCCGGCGCCATCCGCACGCCCAACTATCTAGATGCCGAAACGGGTAAAGAAGCCCCGGGTACGGTTGATGCCAGTGTGGTGGCCAAAGCAGCCCTAGATGGCCTCGGCAAAACGCCTATTGTGGTCCCCGGACGTATGAACCAATTCGCACTGTTCTTAATGCGGCGTTTACTGCCGCGGAAACGCGCCATCAAACTCATGGCAAAAAACACGGAGAGCTTGGCATGAACACGGATATGCCTCTTGATATGACTACCGCGCTGTTAGGCCTACTCACTCCTGTCATTATTTATGTCGTGATCACGGCGCTGCATTATTTTTTGCCCGGTCGCTGGATTGTGGGCTACGTCGACCATGCCGTCACCGGCGAGAAGTTGCGCTATCGCCTGAACGGGCGCTTGGTCTTGATCGCGTGCATGGGCCTCTGGGTCACCTTGGGTTACCTCAACTGGGTGCCCTATGACTGGCTCTATCACATTCGTTGGTACAGCCTTGCCGGGGCTTTTACCATGGGCATCGCGTTTTCACTCTGGATGGTGCTGCCCTACCCCTCAACGGGCAAATCGTTTTTAGTGGATTTTTTTCTAGGACGCCCCGAGAACCCACAGTTTCAAAACGGTCACATCGACGCCAAGATGTGGCTCTACCTCATAGGCGCGGTGATGTTAGAACTCAATGTGCTGAGTTTTAGCGCTCACCATTACGCTCTTTATGGCGCGGAGGCCTCACCGGGTATTTTCCTGAGTGCCGCTTTGCTCACCTACTTCATCTTTGACTACCTCACCTTTGAAACCGTGCATTTGTATACCTATGACATCTTCGCCGAACGCGTGGGGTTCAAGCTGGGCTGGGGCTGCCTGACGTTTTATCCCTATTTCTACGCCATAGGCCTGTGGGCAACCGCGGATTTACCTAACCCCGGCACATCGCAAGGACTGCTAGTGCTGTACACCCTGATATTTCTCACGGGCTGGAGCCTCGCTCGTGGCGCCAATATGCAAAAGTTTTATTTCAAAACCGAACCCACGCGTGCGTTTCTGGGCATCCGCCCCGAGGCGGTGTCTGATGGGCAACACACATTACTCGCCAACGGCTTTTGGGGGCTCAGCCGCCACATTAACTATTTGGGAGAGATCCTCATGGCCACGGGTATAGCGCTCAGTGTGGGTCATCCCGACATGCTCTGGCCGTGGCTCTACCCTCTCTACTATGTGGCGCTGCTGTTTCCCCGCGAGCGCGATGATGACACGCGCTGCGCACAAAAGTATGGGGCGCTATGGCAAACCTATACCGCCAAAGTGAAATACCGCATCATCCCGGGTATCTACTGACGGCGGATTACTGTCGACCTCTGTACCGTTATCGAGCCGATGAATGCCGGTCAAAAAATGGCTTGGCTACATACGGGAAAGGCCGTACAGAATGGTCCGCCGATACATTGAGCCGTTTACCGGCGTCTGCCGTATTAAACGTAACAGTTGGGTAGTCATGACCGCAGCTATACAAAGGATAAGCTGCCGCCAACCCTGACCCACAGTCTAGGCCTCAGCACCCTTCTTTCGAACACACCATTAACCGCTCATTGGGAGACACTAACGTGCGATACAACCTCAGTGATATCGAGGCCTTACCCCAACGCCAGCGCGCCGCTCTGATCAACTGCTTACCCGGGATCAAACCCGTCATGCTGGTGGGCACCGCCGACGCTAACGGCGCCACCAATTTAAGTGTTGTCAGTTCATGCTTTCACTTGGGATCCGCACCGGCCCTATTGGGCATGATTATTCGCCCCAGTCCCGATGGCACCGAACGCCACACATTGGACAACCTACTGGCGCAGGAATGCTACACACTCAATGCGATCACACCCGAGATGACCCAGCGTGCTCATCACACCGCCGCGCGCTTTCCCAAGGACATCTCTGAATTTGACGCCTGCCAATTAGCGCCACTTTGGGATACCGACGTGAGTGCGCCTTTTGTCGCAGAGTCGCCGCTACGCATCGCACTGTCACTGCAAGAACACCAGCCCCTAGCGATCAACGGCACGCACCTCGTTATTGGCGCCATTACCCAGCTGTATTGCGACGACGGCGCACTGCGAGACGATGGCAGCATTAACCTGCATGACCTTGGCGTGGTGGGTTGCGCCGGTCTCGACAGTTATCACGCAATAGCCGAGGGTGTGCGCTACAGCTACGCCAAACCAGACCACGAACCTCGTCGGCTGACCTAACGCAAAGGCGTGGTATTAACTGCTTTTGATCGACAACCCGCGCCGGGCAAAAAAGCGCGGCAAGTCATAGCACCAAACTGTCGCACTATCGCACTATCGCACTATCGCCTTAGGGCACTAGAGGGATAGCAGCTCGAGTTTACATGCGCCACAGGTAGGCCCCTCAAGGTATAGTGACGCCAGGTCGCCAGCAAAGAGCTGGCCGCACCTTTCCCACAAGCTAACAGGAGCACTGTGATGGTCGATTCACTGGTGAGCTGGCAACAACAAGAGCGCGTCGCTTGGCTTACTCTCAACCAACCTGAACGACGCAATCCCCTCTCAAGCGCTACCTTAGCGGCGCTGTCGCAGTCTCTAGATAAAGCCTTTCTGGAGGACAGTATTCGTGTGGTAGTGATTACCGCCTTGGGACCGGTCTTCAGTGCCGGCCACGATCTGGCCGAAATGACTCGGAGAGATTCAGAGACTGAATCCGACTGGCGCGGACGCATTCAGCACATTCTGGCGTCCTGCGCCGAGATGATGATGAAAATTGTCCACGGCCCTAAGCCGGTCATCGCCTGTGTACAAGGTATGGCCACCGCAGCGGGCTGTCAGTTGGTCTCAGCCTGTGATCTGGCTATTGCCGACACGCAAGCGCAGTTCTGCACACCCGGCGTCAATCTAGGCGCCTTCTGCACGACGCCATTGGTGGGCATTGGTAGAAATGTATCGCGCAAACACGCGCTAGAAATGGCTCTCACGGGGAATCGTTTTAGCGCGGAAGATGCCGTTCGGTTTGGGCTGATTAACCGCCATGTACCCAGTGATCAACTGTTGGCGGAAACAACCGAACTGGCGACGCTCATTGCCAGCAAGTCCCGAGACAGTATCCGACGCGGCAAGAGCGCGTTTTACCAGCAAGTGGATATGCCTCTCGCTGAGGCGTTCACCTTAGCCAATCAAGTCATGCTAGACGCGCTAACCACTGACCATGACGCCGCGCGGGGCGTTGAGGGTTTTCTCAGTAAGCAACCCGTCGATTGGAGCGCGCCCTAACATGCGTGTTGAAACCGATCAGGAGCTCGCCAATCTCCTCACCACAGTCAAATACATTGCGGTGGTCGGGGTCAGCCCCAAACCCGATCGGCCCAGTCATCGGGTCTTTCGGTTTTTAAAGGACAGTGGTTATACCGTCTATGCCATCAATCCGAGTATGGCGGGGCAGTACATCGCTGACACACCGGTCCTGTCAGGCCTTGGGGACATAGTGGGGCCCATTGATATGGTGGATATTTTTCGCGCCAGCGAGCATCTACCGGCAGTCATGGACGACATTATTGCTGCCGGCGTTGCACGCGCCTGGACCCAGCTAGATGTCCGTCACCCCGACGCCGAGAACGCCGCTTTAACGGCAGGATTGGATTTAGTGGTCGATCGCTGTCCGGCAATCGATATCCCGCGTCTGCAGCGCTTGGGTTTACTGGCTAATCCGGTGCATTGATGCCAACACTCTCGCCGGCAGCGGCTGACAGGACATCTATGCCATCAAATCCGTTACGGTGATGGCTATAATCGCGACAACGCTCGCTGAGGATACTCCGTTGAATTTCACACATGTGCGCAGGTATTGGATGTTACTGGCCGTGAGCTGTATCGCGTTACTGGCCGTGGCGCTGTATTACCAGTACGCACTGGGTGACGAGCCCTGCCAGGTGTGTATTCAAGCCCGACTGTGGGTCGTGGCGCTGCTGCTGGTATCGATTATAGGCCTCGCGCTTCCCCAACACGGGTTTGGACAATGGCTGGCGCTGGCGCTGGCCCTGGTCTCATGTGTGGGACTTGGAGAACGCGGATGGTTTCTATATTTACTGGAAAACGGCCGCGGTGACGGTAGCTGCGAATTTCAGCTCGGGATGCCGGATTGGTTTGCTGTGGATCGGTGGTTTCCCGATCTTTTTGAAGTGCGAAACCTTTGCTCGTTTACCCCCAATTTGCCCTTGGGACTGACCATGGCCGAGGGCTTGGTGCTGGCCGC
>CAYPPU010000072.1:0-7332 GCA_964412695.1 uncultured Alteromonadaceae bacterium
GTTTTGGCGCGCAACTCATCCACTGCTCGCTGGGTAGCGCTGGGGAACCAGCCGCCATCAATCACGATAATACCGTCGTCGCCTTCGATAAAACCGAAGTTGGCGTAGTCAATGAATTCCGTGGCATAGACACGTTCGCCAAGCTGTTTCAGTACGGGTTGTTGAATGCGTTGCAACTCGAGCAGATCAGGGTGAGCTTTTTGCTCACTAGCTGCAAAGCCAAATTGAACAGCAACCACACTTCCTAGGATGCTGATCAAGAGGGCCTTCAATAAACTACGGAGGTGTTGAGCGGCACTGCGCATAGTGTCTCTCCAAAGGGGTATAGCAGCGCCGACTGAGGGCGCCTAGGGTAACGTCTGAATTAACGGTGCAGAATGACGGGTAAGTGAGAGTAGCCGCGCACAAAATTCGATTGGACGCGCTCTATGTCACCGGCTACTTCGACAAAGCTAAAGCGCGCCATGATCTCTTCCCACAGAATACGCAGTTGTAACTCGCCCAAACGGTTGCCCATGCAACGGTGAATGCCAAAGCCAAAGGACAGGTGATGGCGGGGATTCTCACGGTCGATGATTAATCGATTGGGGTCACTGATGGCGGTTTCATCATGGTTGCCCGAGAGGTACCACATCACCACTTTGTCGCCTTTGCGGATGGTTTTCCCGCCCAGTTCGATATCGCGGTTGGCTAACCGACGCATGTGCATGAGCGGGGTTTGCCAGCGAATGATTTCCGAAACCATGGACGGAATGAGCCCATGGTTGGCGCGGAGTTTGGCGTATTCCTCGGGGTATTGGTTTAGCGCCACCACCCCGCCCGAGATGGAATTGCGCGTGGTGTCATTGCCACCCACGATCAGAAGAATAATGTTACCCAGGTACTCCATAGGGTCGTTCACCATATCCGCGGTATCCGGATTGGTGGCCATGAGGCTAATAAGATCCATGGTGCCTGGTGGGTTGTTTTTGCGTTCGTGCCAAAGCTGGGTGAAGGTGGCCAAGCACTCATGCAGTGCCACCGTTCGCTCCTCAACATTGGCGTCACCGCCGGCGATATTGGGTTCGGCGGTGGCGATATCAGACCAATAGGGCAATTTGGCCCGATCTTCGAACGGGAAATCGAAAATGGTGGCCAACATTTGCGTGGTCAAATTTTTCGACACAGCCTCGACCCAGTCAAAGCGCTCGCCCACCGGGAGGTTGTCTAAGATGTCGCAGACGCGGCCACGGATGAGGCCCTCGAGATCGGCGAGGTTGCGCGGCGCCACCACGCCCTGAACCGCACGGCGTTGAATATCATGGCGGGGCTGATCCATAGCAATAAACTGTCGAACCGGTACCTCTTCACCGTAGTCACCAATGGTGATTGCCGGTTCCGATGAGAAATCAGTGTGGTTGCCGTCTACCGCCACAATGTCCTCAAAGCGGGTCACTGACCAGAAGCCGCCAAAGGTTTCGTTTTCGGTCCAGTGCACTGGGTCTTCTTTGCGCAAGCGCTCGAAATACGGGCGCCAGGCATCGCGCTGGTATAAACGGGGATCGCTGACATCAATGTCTTCGAGGGGGCTGGCAATGGGGTCGGGGAGTGCGGCGTTCACGGTACACCTCGCGATCGTTATTGTTAGTTAGAGATTTTTATTAACCACGAGGTTGCCCCCTTTTGCCTGGCAATACAAGGTCCCCGGGGGGGTAGGTCGAATCGAGAGGGCAGCGCTGTTTGTTGGGATAGCAGGGCGCCGGTGTATGCGTCGAGCAAAACATGCCGCGGGCGTTACCCTGTGGCATTTTCGAAGCGACTTAGGTGCGGTTTAGGCGGCTTTGCCTTTTATACTGGCGGGTCTGCGCTTCTTAGCGGACTTTGCTGCTTTGCCTGCCGCGCCTGCTTTAGGTGATTGCATGCCCAAGAGGGGTGCTAGGAAACGGCCGGTGTGGGAGAGGGGGTTGGCCGCTACGTCCTCAGGTGTGCCGGTGGCAATGATCTCACCGCCACCCGAGCCGCCCTCTGGGCCCAGATCAATGAGCCAGTCGGCCGTTTTGATGACATCTAAATTGTGCTCAATGATGACCACCGTGTTGCCGCCATCACGCAGACGATGAAGGACCTCGAGCAACTGCCGAATATCTTCGAAATGCAGCCCGGTGGTGGGCTCATCCAAAATGTACAGAGTGCTGCCGGTGTCGCGTTTTGATAGCTCCTTGGCCAATTTGACCCGCTGGGCCTCACCGCCCGAGAGGGTGGTCGCTGCCTGTCCCAAGCGTACGTATGACAGCCCCACATCGACCAAAGTCTGGAGCTTTCGGTGAATCACTGGTACCGCATCGAAAAAGCCCAAAGCATCTTCAACCGTCATATCCAAGACTTCAAAGATGTTTTTGCTCTTGTAGCGAATTTCCAAGGTTTCGCGGTTATAGCGTTTGCCTTTGCAAACATCACAGGGCACGTAGATGTCGGGCAGGAAGTGCATTTCGACCTTGGTGACGCCATCACCCTGACAAGCTTCGCAACGACCGCCGCGGACGTTGAAACTGAATCGGCCAGGCTTGTACCCACGCGAGCGCGCTTCTTGGGTGCCCGCAAATAGCTCCCGTATGGGCGTGAAAATACCGGTATATGTAGCCGGGTTGGAGCGCGGCGTGCGTCCAATGGGGCTCTGATCAATATCGATACATTTATCGAAGTGCTCAAGACCACGGACCGAGCCGTGCTTGGCGGCGGTCAGGGTGGTGGCACCATTCAGAGCAGTGGCCGCAAGGGGGTACAGCGTGCCATTGATCAGGGTCGACTTCCCTGAGCCCGACACACCCGTAACGCAAGTCAGCAAGCCGATGGGGAGGTCTAGGGTCACCGATTGCAGGTTATTACCAGATGCCTCGGTCAGCACCAGTGAGCGTTTTGGGTCCGGCTGGTGGCGTTTTTTGGGTACTTCAATGGAGCGCTTGCCCGATAAATAGGCCCCTGTCAGCGACTCGGGGTTGTCCGTAATACGCTTTAGAGGGCCAGAGGCCACCACCTCGCCACCGTGGACGCCCGCGCCGGGGCCGATATCAATAATATGGTCGGCGCTGCGAATGGCGTCTTCATCGTGCTCCACTACCAACACCGTATTGCCTAAATCCCTAAGATGGATCAGGGTCCGAAGCAGGCGTTCGTTGTCCCGCTGATGCAGGCCTATGGAGGGCTCATCCAAGATATACATGACGCCCACCAAACCTGCACCAATTTGCGACGCGAGACGAATGCGCTGGGCCTCGCCACCCGACAAGGTTTCGGCGCTGCGATCCAGGGTGAGGTAGTTAAGGCCTACATCCACTAAAAAGCGATAGCGCGCCCGTAGCTCCTTCAATATTTTGTCGGCAATTTCGCCCTGACGGCCGGGTAGCTTCAGTTGGTCGAAATAATCTTGGGCTTCACCTACAGGTAGGTGGGTAATGCTGGGCAGCGTGCGCCCATCCACATAGACCGCGCGGGCATCGGCACAAAGTCGCGTACCCTCGCAGCTCTTGCAGGGAGCGTTGGAGACGTATTTAGCGAGTTCGTCACGTACCGATTGGCTCTCGGTCTCACGGTAGCGCCGTTCCATGTTGGGCAACACGCCCTCAAAGGTATGGCGACGTCGGAACACAGTACCGCGATCGTTGACGTAGGCGAATTCAATTTCCTCATCACCACTGCCGTGCAAAATAATATCGCGATGCTTTTTCGGTAGCTTTTCAAACGGCTGGTCAATATCAAAACCGTAATGATCAGCCAGTGATGTAAGCAAGTGATAGTAGTACACGTTGCGCCGATCCCAACCACGAATCGCACCGGCGGCAAGGCTGGCCTCGGGGTGGGTTAACACGCGGTCGGGGTCAAAATACTGTGTCACACCCAGGCCGTCACAGCCAGCGCAGGCACCCGCGGGGTTATTAAACGAAAATAAGCGCGGCTCAAGTTCGTTAATAGCATGACCACACTCGGGGCAGGCATAGCGCGACGAGAACAAAATCTCGTCGCCGTCGCCGTCCATCGGTGCAATGGCGGCCAAGCCGTCTGTTAGCTCTAATGCCGTTTCAAACGATTCGGCGAGACGCAGGCCGAGGTCATCGCGCACCTTAAAGCGGTCGACCACCACGTCAATGCTGTGTTTGCGCTTTTTGTCGAGGGCGGGCACGTCGTCGAGGTCGACCAAAATCCCGTCCACGCGAGCTCGGATAAAGCCACCTCCCCGAAGCTGCTCGAAGATATGTAGATGCTCGCCTTTGCGATCGCGTACCACCGGGGCGAGTAGCATCAGCTTGCTGCCCTCTGGCTGGGCCAGCACCGTATCGACCATTTGGCTAACCGTTTGGGCTTTTAGCGACAGGTTATGCGTAGGGCAGCGCGGGTCGCCGACGCGGGCGAATAATAAGCGCAGATAGTCGTATATCTCGGTAATGGTGCCCACCGTTGAGCGCGGGTTGTGCGAGGTTGATTTCTGCTCGATCGAGATCGCCGGTGACAGGCCCTCTATGTGGTCGATGTCCGGCTTTTCCATCATGGACAGGAATTGCCGGGCGTAGGTCGACAGGGACTCGACATAGCGGCGCTGGCCCTCGGCGTAGAGCGTGTCGAAGGCCAAAGATGATTTACCCGAACCGGACAAGCCGGTAATGACGACCAATTTATCGCGGGGGATATCCAGATCAATGTTCTTCAGGTTGTGGGTCCGTGCGCCTCTGACCTGGATGGTGTCCATCGGGGTAACTCTCTCTGCATGCTAACCGGTAAGTATACGCAATCGGTGCTGAAAACGATGTCTGCATATCGCCGTCGCCGAAAAACTGTCGTGTTAGACTACGCTTTTGCTTTGATCCCGCCGCCGTGACTTCAAATTCTGCTTACCTTCCCGCTGAACGCCGCGCCGTCGCTGCTTTAGTGGCGATATACAGTGTGCGCATGCTGGGCCTGTTCATGGTGCTGCCTTTGTTGGGGCTATATGCTCAGGACCTAGTCGGCGCGACGGCGGCCACGGTGGGTTTGGCGCTGGGCGCTTACGGCTTAACCCAGGCCGTGTTGCAGATTCCGCTGGGGTGGTTGTCAGACCGCATCGGGCGACGCCCCATTATTGTGGCTGGACTCATGTCGTTGGCCTTGGGTTCGGTCATTGCAGCCACTGCCGATTCTATTACGGGTGTCATTATTGGTCGGGCCGTACAAGGCTGCGGCGCCATTGCGGCTGCACTGAGCGCGCTTGCCGCCGATTGCACTCGGGAATCCCAACGGACCAAAACCATGGCTTTTATCGGCGCCAGCGTGGGCCTGTCTTTCATGGCGGCTTTGGTGCTGGGGCCACTACTGGCAGCTCGGGGCGGCTTAGAGACCGTGTTTATGGCAATTGCCGGACTGTCAGTGATTGCCTTGGTGTTGGTGCTGGTGAGTCTCCCGGCGGGGCGGGTTCGCATTGATGACCCGGACGGGGGCCGCTTGCAAGTAGGCCATGTATTAGGCGGGCCGCTGCCGGTGTTATACGCCAGCATTGGTTTGGTGCACGCCATGTTAATGGCCACTTTTTTAGTAGTGCCGGGACGACTGGTTGAGTCAGCTTCCCTCGAGGTGGAGCACCATTGGTGGCTATATTTAGTGGCGGTGGTGTTGTCGCTGCCGCCGGCGCTGGGACTTATGCGCTGGGGGCGCAGCGGTCGCGATCCGCGCCGACCCCTGATGTTGGCCGTGATCGCGTTTGTTTTGGGTCAGTGGTTAGCCTTAGAGGGTGTGGGAATATGGCTACTTGCGGCAGGGTTGGTCTTGTTTTTCATTGGCGTCAATGCACTTGAGGCCCTGTTGCCAGCGGTGGTGTCGTTATTCGCGCCAGGTGAACAGCGGGGTACCGCGATGGGCGTTTTCGCCACGGCGCAATTTGGCGGTATTTTTCTTGGCGGTGCGCTCGGTGGCTTGGCCGTAGATATTGGTGGCCCCGGTTTACTGGTGGCCAGCTGTTTGGGCATTGCCTTGTTTTGGTTGACCGCCCTCAACCGATTGCGCGTTTCCCCCTCAACCCCAAGCTAAACTCAACTCAATCGCTCGCAACAGTCGCCTAAGGTAGCGCGCGTTGCTATAGTCGGGATTCAAGATGAACAACGGCGAGCGCTCTAAGCTCGCGTATAGGTGGAGAAAATCATGGCGTCTCGTGGCATTAATAAAGTGATCTTGGTCGGCAACCTGGGTAACGATCCCGAGCATCGGGTACTCCCGTCAGGTGGCGGCGTGACCAATATCAGTATTGCGACGTCTGAAACTTGGAAGGACAAGAACACCGGACAACAGCAGGAGCGTACCGAGTGGCACCGGGTGGTGTTCTTCAATCGCTTGGCAGAAATTGCCGCTGAATATCTGCGCAAAGGCTCTAAGGTGTATGTCGAAGGCTCACTGCGTACGCGTAAGTGGCAGGATCAGTCCGGTCAAGACCGCTACAGCACGGAGATTGTGGCCAACGAAATGCAAATGCTCGATAGCCGCGGCGCGGGTGGTGACGGTGGCTATGGGGGTATGGGTGGCGGCATGGATGGCGGCGGTGGCAATTACCAGCCAGCCTCTGCGCCTGGTCCAGCCCCTACAGCGGGTGGCCTCGACCCCATCGACGACGATATACCGTTTTAAACGTCGCATTTCGACGGTTGGCGCAAACTTATGCGCATATTGTTGCTCGGGGCAGACACTCCCGTTGGCTATTCGTTACGGGCATTTATCCCACCTCTCAAACGGCATGAGCTGGTCTTATTGCCGCTAGAGGCCGTGCGCTGGAAACGCGAGCGTCAGGTGAAAAAACTCCTTTCAACCACTGAGCCCGAGATGGTCATCGATGCCCGTATGATCAGCTTGATCGAGGGTACCGACCCGGTGGGGCAGCCCGACGTTGAACGCTCTCGTTGGCTGGCCGCACAAGTTGCGCGGCGCGATTGCCGCTACTTTTATCTGTCGAGCTCTCAGGTATTTTCCGGCCAATTGAAACGCCCCTACCGCGAGGGCGATATCGCCGACGCCGTAGCACCCACGGGGCGTGCGCTGGCTGAAATCGAGGGCATTCTGGCTGACGAGATTGGGCCTTTATTCATTCTGCGCTTGGGTGTGGTTTTTTCGGGGAGAGCACCCAGTTTGTTCAATGCCTTGCTGGAGCGTTTGCGGCAGGGGAAAAAGGTCTACGCCACTGATAACCGCCGAGATTGCCCGGTGCATGCCGCTGAAGTTGCCCGAGTTATTGCGGGGGTAATCGATCAAATTAGTGTTGGGGCGCCCACACGCGGGCTCTATCACTATGGCAGTGAGGGCGATACCGGTTACTACACCTTTGCCGAGTCGGTGATAGCGTGT
>CAYPPU010000073.1:0-2247 GCA_964412695.1 uncultured Alteromonadaceae bacterium
ATTGAGGGGCTGTAATGCGGTTTGGGTCAGCGCTAGGGAAAAAGAATGCCCCTCGGAGAGGGGCGATTGGGTTATCAAATTGCGTTGAGCGAAGCGTCACTCGGGGGTGTAGGACACCACCATTGGGTCGTCAATTGCGATGGTGACCGACTGGAAATAACTGGGTCCTGGCTCTGAATAGCGGGTTTCTGGGTCTGGGCGATCACCGGGGCCACCAGGGTTGTAAAACGGTGTGTAATTTCCAGTGGCAGGAATGTGAACGACCACCACGCGCTCCGCCATGGCTTGATCACCTTTGAGTACGATGTCGATTTGGTTGTCGTGATCTTCGATGTAGCTGTCATCATAGTCGTCAAGTTTGATGCCCAGTTCCGCGAGTCCCAGTACCTCGAGCGAGCCAAATCCCTCGAGTGTGTAGGGCGTGTTGGGTTCCGTGAGCCATAAAAGCGCATCGTAATCATCAGCTGCGATGCCCTCGGGTTGAACGCCTACCCGAAAAAAATGTCGGTACTCGGTGGGGTAAAGCGATCGAACACCGTCAGGGGAGAACCCGCCGGTAGTTAGCACCCGGATCCTAAAATCAGCCTCATCTCCGTAGAGTGAGATTGCATCATTGGGAAAACTGCTGTCCTGAAAAGTAGTCGGTGCGCCTTCTCCATTAAGACCAACATCTGCCCGCGTAAGTTTAGCGGCGCACAGCCTAGGCCCGTGCCCAGCTCGGTAGGCGGTGAGCGGGGTCGCGCCATCGCCATAGGCGAGTCCCTTGGCGTTAAAAGTGCCGTTGGGTGTCATCATCAACATCTCGTCAACAATTTCGAACATCACCGGGAATATGGCTTCTGGGTCATCGGTATCCAGTCGGTTGCCGAAGTCACCGTTCATCACCAAGGTGCTGCGCTCGTTAAACTCCATATTGGGCATGACAGAGATATTAGTCGGCACCACAGTATCGCCCGTGTTGAGTCGGATAAGGATGTCTTCTCGTTGCACGGTTGAGGCAAGAACGGGATGCGAGAGTTCCATGGGAAGACCGTCGCCACTAGGAGAGGCGTAACCGAAGGTCTCGGTCATACCAAACACCGAATTCGACGATGTTCTGGCCCGCTGGGCAATGTCATCAGCCTCGCTCAGTACGTCATGCCAGCCGCCGCCATACTCGCGCACCAGCTGCTCCATCTCCTCCAGTGTTTGCCCTGACGCTCCCAGTTCAGGGATGCCGTTGATGTCGGTGAAGCCCAGACCTGCCGCCAAAATCGCCGGTTCCTCTTGCCAGTAATCGGCATCAACCAGTTTGTCTGTCATGATCGCTCGATAAGCTGCGGGAAAATCCTCCTCCTGAGTATCTTCTGGCGGAGGAGCGCTCACGGGCACAATTGGGTCCGGATCGCTAGGTGAGTCTGAATCACTACAACCCGCGAGACAGGCGATTAGGAACATCAGGGCCAAGAAAGATCGGTGACTCATGGTCTGCCTCCTGGAGGCTGTCATCAAGACGTCTGTGACCCGATGACCGCGCGTTGCGGTAGATAGGCATTAGTAATAGCGTGGTAGGCCTGTGCGGTCTAGCTATTTCTGCCTTTTTTGCCTTGGGTGGGGGCGGTCACGGGTGGAGGCAGGTGGGAGGGTTCTCTAGGTGGCTGTGTTAATTAATCTCACCCAGCGCTATGCCCCAATTGTGCCCCAGCCTAATGGGCCAGTCGGCGATAGCCGAACAGGCCCATTAGCAGTGACAGGAGCCCCAGTAATAGCCCAGGCAGGGTGGGCACCGGTAACGCCGGCGTAGAGTAGGGCACGGCTACCGTGACAGGATCTGCCAGCTCGCCAGGGTCAGGATTCTGATCCAGCACCCCGTCGTTATCCGTGATCGTATAGGTCACCACGGAGCCCTCGATGGTGGCGCCCTCTATCTGACTCCAGTTGCCATCGCTATCGATCTTCATGGCGACCGAGCCTTCCGCAGGTGTGCTGCCAAGATCGATCTTGATAGTGAGCGTTTCCAGATTGGTGGTGTCACAACCCGAGAGGGTAAAGGACACACCCACCCCGGAACCACTTACCGCCACACCCTGCACGCTGGTGTCCACAGTATCGGTAGAGAGCTCACCAATACTGCAACTGCTATTGGCAGAGGGCGGTGTTGTTCGCAATGTCACGCCGGCAGCGGTCTTCTCGGTGACGGCATTGGGGTAGGGATCATTGTTGTCTCCATTACCATCGCCATCGCTAGCAACAATCGCGCTGCCGCTG
>CAYPPU010000073.1:2347-7175 GCA_964412695.1 uncultured Alteromonadaceae bacterium
CGCTGCCGCTGACCTGAGCTGAGCCGTTGGTATAACCCGTGCGTGTTGTGGTCACTGTGACAGTAGCACTCTGACCCGGGGTCAAGTCGGTGACAGTCACCAGGCCACTGTTACTGATGGTGGAAGAGCCTGCCGTGGTCGTTACAGTCCAAGCGTAATCCGCACTGTAGTTACTCACCTGCACGGTAAAGCCGTCGGCGGTGGAGCTAGGGGTGCCGAACGTAATCGCGGGCGCAGCTTCGACGAAGTCGTCGATCCCATCGCCATCCGTGTCATAAGGCACAGGGTCCAGATCATTGGTAATGCCATCGCCATCCGCATCGAGCGCTGCAAAGTCATGAAAGTTGTAGCCCGAGCTGTATAGGTAGGTGAGTGCGCCGCTTGAGGGGTCTATGGCATACAGCTCGCCAATGGGCGTGTCCTCTCGGCTCACGGAATTACTATATTCTGTGTAGGTACTGCCTAGTAACTCGCCTGAAGGCAGCGTTCCCAGCGCCATGAAAGCGCGCTGCTGGCTATTACTAATGACCTCATAATCCGGTGTCGAAACTGTCGAATTCCACAGCTTGAAGCTCACGAGACTTTCACCAAAGCTGGCATAGCCTATGCCTTGGGCATCAAAAGTGATGCTGCAGGGCTGATCTGCGACGGAGTATTTAACAGGGATTTCCGTTATCTGATGGCTGGTGACATCTTCCCCGGGAGCGCTGGGCAAGGTGAGCTTGTTAATACCCAGGCTGGCTGTCCTGGCTGCATTATTTGCATTCCACCAGCAACTGTAGAGGGCGTTGGTCTTTGGGTCATAGGCTAGGTCCTGGAAGTAGCCGGTCCAGTCCGCCTCGATGGGGCCGACCTCAACAAACGCGCTAGCGTCGCTGACTCTGCGTATTAGGCGTTGCTCGCCACCGTAATTGCTGCCGGAGAGACCAAAGAGGTCTCCTTCACTGTTTACCGCCAACCCCACTAGGCCATTGGACGGATCGATGTGTTCGATCTCATTGATACTGGTGGCCGTCACCGAGTACAGACGCTCCGCTTGGGATGCCGGGTATGCTCCGCCGCCCGTGCCGCCGGTCACGGCGTATAGACTGCCATTGCTGGGTAAGGCGGGGGATCGATTGGCCCTGTCGCCCGCCGCCGAGGCGATATTGCCGAGGATTTTCAGTTGCTGCGCAGTGGCGCTGAGACCTCCCGACTCAATATCGGTGGAACTCATTGCTAGTCGCTGTAGGTCGGTGTTGAAGTAAATGATTTCTCCGCTACCGAGCGTGTCAATCGCGAGGCCTGCCTGAAAAGGGTCAGTTCCGGCACAATCCGGTAGTGAACTTACCTTTCTAACGATCAAGGCCACTGCGGTAGCGCTGCCCGCGGTCGCGTCTCCACATACCACAACATCGTTCGCGACTGATTGCCATGTGGTTGGGTATGCTGGGAGTTCGATCAAGTAGGGGTGCTCGCCTAGCCCCTCTGCTGCAACCTGATAAAGGTTGTCGCCCCCACCGGTCGCCCAGGTGGGAGCCGCCACAAACCCGTCTATATTAAAGGGTTGGAGTGCTGCGTCGAAATTGGGCAGAGAGTCATTAGCCCTGCCGATGGTCGTCGGCGCCATGGTCAAAAAAGTACCGCCCGACTCAACGTAATGTCGCAGAGCGGTGTAGGGTTGCGCCTCATCATCCAGCCCAGCACCACTGCCGACATCGTATTCACCGTCCATTAAAATAACGAGATCATGACCCTCGGGCTGAGGGTTCATGCCAGACCAATCTTGGGTTCCAATCTCGGCCACTTCATGTCCTGACGAGGCCAGAGTGGTCACTATCTCAGAGCGTATCTGCGGAGCAGGCCCGTAGTTGTCACCCAGTATCAGCACTCGTGCGGGCGTCTCGCTTAATGTTGAGAAGGAGAGCGTCGCAGCTTCACCGGTACCGGCGGAATTGATTGCGCGTAGCGATATCGAATAGCGTGTACTGGGTTCGAGTTCTGTTAACAGGATAGGGCTACCGGTTTTCTCGGGCGAGAACGCGGAAAAAGAGTTGCCGTCATCGAAGCTGATCTCGTAGTTGGTGACGGCATACCCGCCGTCATTCTGCGTGAAGCTGAGTGTTGCCGTAGAGGAGGTGACCTGTGCAGAGAGATCCGATGGGGGATGGGGCTTGCCCTTTGGGACATACGTGTAGGACTTTTTCCCCAGGTCTCCTCCAAAGGCGAAGCCATACGCATTGATTGCAGCAACGGTTTGACGCCCTCTTACCCCGTTCAGCATTTCGGGCACAGACAGCGTGAAGGTGCCAGAGGCCTGTGGCGGTGAGTACGCCTCCTGTAAAATCTTAGTGTTACGAGGAGAGTCTACCCAAAAGTACCAATTACACACCTCGTAACTGTCCGAGGGGTCGTTGTAGCTTAAATCCACAGTCCAGACTTCGTCACCCAAACTCTCGTTTCCACGGCTGATCTTGTCTTCAGCGTCGTAGGGAAGTTGCGGTGGAAGCGGCGTACCTTCTTCGACGGTCACGGTAACCTCTGTCTGCGCAGCCTCGTTGACTGTGCCGATTGCCCAGCCTGCTTGGGCCTGCAGCTGGTAGGTGGAATCCTCCGGGTCGATACAGGCATTACCGGTGCCGTTGTATTCGAAGATGCCCGCTACGCTACTCAATACGTCGCCGCTCAGTGTCACCGAGAAGGTCGTTGTAGAAAGTGTTTCCACATCACCTTGACCGGCGAGCGGCACGCACTGATCAGCAAGGCACAACGACAGTTGGTCCACATCGATATCGGCGCCATTGGGTTCCCAATTCGCGAACCCGGTGCCGGAAACGGTCAGTACCCCGTTGCTATGGTCGTAGCTCGCAGACTGCAAAGTGGGAGGGTCTATGACGTTGCTCACAGCTACGTCAATGGTGTCGTCATTGGGTGCTGCCAATCCAGTAGCCCCAAGCAGCCAGTTAACGTCTACGGTCAGGGCGTCAGATGTCAGACCGTCGGCGAACAACAAGGCATTGATTTCTCGCTGAGTGGAGGCGCCCATGGTGACGATTAGCTCACCGTTTACGTTCACCGAGGTGACGCTGTTATTGGCTCCATCCTCAACATAATTGGAATCGACGACGTAACTATTTTTAATTTTCAAGGTGCCGGGGTCTGTCGGCAGGCCCACAAAATCCGTACCTGTTAAGCGGAGGATACCGGGAGCGGCATCATACGAAGCAGCACTGATAGCTGGCTCGGCCACCTCCACACGCTTGATTTCTAGGTAAAGAGAGTTATCTACGGTGTTGAGGATTTCAACCGAGCTGATCCAAGTGTTGGGCTGAATGCGAAAGGTGTTGCTCGGTGCGTCTTGGTAGCCAGTGGGACAGTTTGATGTGGTGGGCGTGATATTCGTTGAGCCATCTTCACTCCACAGTATTACGGGGAGCACGGTGCCTGTTTCGTCGAGTACCTTTACACAGACATAGGCACCACTAATACGTGGTACCGCGTACACCTTAAGATTCTTGAGAAAAAACGCCTCAGAGGCGTTAGCGCCTTTGCTAAAAGAAACCGAGGTGACCCAAGTTTGTGAGTAAACATATTCTCCGGCTAATAGCTCGCCGCTGCCCTGTTCCCATAAGAAGTCTTTGTATCCCGAACTTCCGGTGGCAGTGTAGGTGATACCGCCGGGCGAGGTGTAGGGAGACGCCTTGTCCCCGTTGCTTAAAGCCGGGTTGGAATCCCACAGGTCGGATTGCAAGGCCAATGACAGCGGCAATGCCAGCGTCGGCAGCGAGAGCAAAAGAGACCACCCAGTCACCCACGCCCTGGCGAGGGCGCACCATCGCATGCGGCACTCCCTTTTTGTCGTGATCGCTGCGTGCGAAGGCGACACAGAATGAGCCTTTGGCATATCGTGGAGCTCGAAATTAGATCGGAATAGTCTGAAGACGTTCGTCGAGGAAAAACCGTCGAAATTGGATTCTCAGGCGTCATTTTTGGATCTTGACGCGTATGCTGATCTATCAGGAATGAGCGGAGTGCCAATGGGGTGTCGCAGTCGAATATCACTCAGGCCATGGATTTGCTTGCGGGTGAGATCCTTCAGTTCGCCAAGGACCAATCCAGCAATCGTTACATATTGGGCGGCTTTAGCCGCCGGCGCTTTGCTTACGCACTTCTTGCCAGACAATATCGCGCCGAGGCCAATGCGGACTCCGTGGAGACACTGACGGAAGTTCGTCGCCGGATCGAGCGGCAAGGCGTGATGAGCTACGGGGCCTCCGCTCGCCACATCATGTGGCTAAGGAAAGAGGCCCTCGCAGAATATGCACTCGACAATTCCTTGTCTGCAGTGCCGACACTCCGCTTTACGCCAAAGATGACCTCTTATGTCTTGGCACACGCCGACACGTGGTTTCGAGCGAGCACATTGCTTGGGCTATCTACAACCCCGCAAAGTGGGTGTCAGCCGACAGTGCTGAGCTTGAAGGAGCAGCAAGCCCGACTTATCGCATTGGATGACACATACAACGGACTCACCGATACACAGTGGCGCGAGAGAATCCAGAGCCTTCCTCAGGGATTTAATACACTCGGTGCTGATATGCTTCTCTTCGAGGTATGGCGGCTTAGCCGAATCACCTCGACAGATTCGGCTTTCAAACTGAATAAAGCGGCCATCGCGCGTATCGCGGGCCGATCGCGCAGCTCCTGCTCGCAATGGATAAGTGCGTTGGTTCAGGCACGGCAACTACGAATGGAAGACCACGGCTACCAAATTACCGATCTGGGGAGGGCTACCTTTATAGGGGCTGTCGAGCACCAATTGCGGGCGTACGAGTATGCTTGGTCAATA
>CAYPPU010000074.1:0-7092 GCA_964412695.1 uncultured Alteromonadaceae bacterium
AAAATGGGAGATGTAGGGTAGATGTCGACGTTGCAATTTACGGCGCCTTTTGTCGGTGCCGAGTGGCTAAAAGCCCACCTCAATGATGAAGCGCTCGTACTTCTTGATGCCTCTTGGTATCTCCCTGCAGACAATCGCAATACCCAAGCGGAGTTTGAACAGCAGCATATTCCGGGCGCGCGATTTTTCGATATCGATAGCATAGCGGACCCGTCTTCAGGCCTACCGCATACCTTGCCCACGCCCGATCGTTTTGCTGAGGCGCTGCAATCATTGGGCATTACCGAGGGCCATACCGTCGTCGTTTATGACAGTGCTGGACTGTTGTCTGCACCCCGCGCCTGGTGGATGTTTCGGGTGTTTGGCTGGGAGCGGGTCGCGATTTTAAAGGGGGGGCTGCCGGCTTGGCTGCGATCAGGTGGTGATACGGCCTCGGGCCTAGTTGAAAGTGTGTCTGCACCCGGTTTAGCGCTGTCATTTAGAGCCGAATTATTTGCTGATCAGAATGATGTCATTACGGCCACCGAGACCGGTGATCGCCAAATTCTAGATGCCCGCTCTCCCGGACGGTTCAGTGGCGCTGAGCCAGAGCCAAGGCCGGGTCTCGCCAGTGGCCATATGCCGACGGCAATCAATCTACCCTTTGGCACACTGATAGATCATGAGTGCGGCGAGCTTTTGCCAGCAGAGCAGTTACGTCAGGTACTTGTCACACAAGGCGTTGATCTGGACAGGCCTACAATCACCAGTTGTGGCAGCGGTATTACCGCCTGCATTTTGGCCTTGGCGCTTTTTGTGTTGGGACGCGAGTCGGTGGCCGTTTATGACGGCTCATGGACCGAATGGGGTAGCCGACAGCCGGGCCGAGTGGTTCGCTAGGCGCACTTATTGGTAAGTAAATTTGTTTTTGGAACAGCATTTATGAAGCGTTTGTTGCTTTCTGTTTTGATCGTCGCGGGTGCGGGCATGGCCTGGTTAATTCACGAGACCGCTAAGATTGGAGTGGGGTACTCGTCAAAACAACTTTGCTCGGGAGTTCACGTGGCTGGATTGCCGCCTGAATTTATTATCGAGCGTGATATTTTGCCGCGGCTGGCGTCTGTTAGCTGGCTTGCGCAATGGTTGCAGACCGACGTCGGCGATTACGGCGCGAGCGCCACCATCCTAACGGCATCGGCGAGTTCCTATTATCACCCCGGGTACGGCTGTACGCTGCACGGAGCCGACATGATGGTGCCCGTGGTTGTTGATGTGCCGCCGGTCGCCTCTGCCGTGGTAGAGAATGCCGGGCTATCTGCCATCCTCGACAGCGCCTTTAAGGAACCTGAGGGCGGTGGTCGGAATACCTTGGCACTTGTGGTTATGCAACGTGGTGAGGTGATTGCCGAGCGCTACGCAGCGCCGGTTAACAATGCTACGCGCATGCAAAGTTGGTCCATGAACAAAAGCCTTATGGCGACGTTCATTGGTATGCAGGTCGCGCGAGGGGCGATGGCCTTGGATGACCGCGTGGTTGAGCGGCTACAAGCGCTAGCGGCGCCTGCCGATATTTTGGCCAACCTATCGCCTGAGCTGACGATTCGTCATTTATTATCTATGGCCAGCGGACTCGACTTTGATGAACGTTATGTGCCTGGTGATGACGTTAGCAAGATGCTCTATGGCGGCGGTCCTATGTGGCAGGTACCGGCCCGGCAGCCGCAAAAGGCAGAACCCGGAGCGGTCTTCGATTACTCAAGCGGTGATACCAATTTGGTGTCCTACCTCTGGCAGCAATCATTAGCGGGCGAGGATTATCGGGCTTGGATTGCCCGTGAGATCAGCGAGCCATTGAATTTGTCTTCTCCGATTCTGGAGCCCGATCTTAGTGGTACGCAGGTAGGTGCCAGTTTTGCTTACCTGACTGCGCGGGATTGGGCGCGTATGGGGCAGTGGTGGCTCGATGCTTATCAGGGGCGAGACAAGCGCTTGTCCCAGGACTGGCAGCGTTTAGCTGTAACGCCGGGAACAGCTGCAGGGGGTGACATTTACGGGTTGGGTTTTTGGCTAAATACGCGAGAGGAGAACTTTCCCGGTTTACCTGAGAACGTTTTCCGAGCCGGAGGTAACTCTGGCCAGTTTGTGGTGGTCATACCCGATGAGGAGGTCGTTGTGGTGCGGTTGGGTCTCACACTGGATGAATCTAAGGTGCAGTTGGGGCCGGTGCTCGTGGAGTTGGTGGCGGCGCTGCGTACAAGCAACGCTGCAATCGCCCCGGGCGGCCATTAGGGGTCGATTCAGTTGAAGTAACATTACAGCGCGCTCAGCAAAACCTCACGCCGTCGTCGCCGGGCTGCCAAACTGCGTACTTGGCCATGACGGCGGAAAATGTCTCACTACCCAGCCATCCATCAAGCCAGGCTCTGACCTTGGGGTAGGGCGCATTGCGCCACCAGGCGTTATCGACCCCCGCGAACTGTCTCACAAAAGGAAACACCGCCACATCGGCAAGGCGAGGCTGGTCGTCGATCAAGTCTGAGGTTTGGCAGAGCTGCTGCTCTAGCCGCTCAATAAAGATCTCGGCGGTTTGCCGATATTCGAGCTCGCTACCGCCTGGATAGCGGTCGGCATATTTGTAGCGATCGAGGGCAGGCTTGAACTGTTGTTCGCACTCGGTAATCCAGCGTTGGCTGAGATCCTCATTGGCTAGCCAGGAATCGGGATCGTTTTGCCTAAGTGCCCAGAACATGATGTCGATACTTTCGTCGATGACAGTTTGCTCCGGTAGTACCAAGACCGGAACCGTTGCCTTTGGTGAGACGTCGATGAGTGCCTGCGGTTTGTCTTTTAGTAGCACCTCTCTCAAATTCACCGCGCAGCCCGCACGGTGCAGCGCCAGTCTTGCTCGAATGGCGTAGGGGCATCGGCGAAACGAATATAAGATGGGCAGCGTGGACATGGCGCTACCTTAGCGCTGTCCCTTATAGAACGCCATGTGCCGGGGCCCATTGGTTTTAAAATACGGTGTCTCTGGCGTTATAGTCTTCGGCCTTGCCTCGCCATGTAGGGCTTGGCCGCCAGTTTTCTTTGTCGCTCTGAGTAGCATGACTGGTTTCAGGAGCTGACGCCATTTGCTGAGTAGCTTAGGTGCAAGCTGGCTCGGCTGGGCATGTCGGCCTCGCCACCAACTAGTAAGCTCATTCGGTCGGTAATATTTAGAACCATTGGAATACATTTGAATTTTTTGTCGCTAGCAACATGTTGATCGTTAGTAGAGGAGCCCAGCATGACTGATCAGTCTGTCTTACCCGCCCAATGGATTGAGCGGTTCGAGAGCCTAGAGCGCCGCGTCGCCCAGGCGGAGGCGCAGTTAGCACTGTATCAGCAGGTCAGTTTGTATGGCCCGGCCGTGGACAGTCTGCAATCGAGCATGGCGGCCCAATTATGGACCGAGGAGGGTGTCTATGACATTGGCGACCCCCAGTTTGACGCTGAGGGACGCGCTGCTATTCAAGCCTTATTTGATGCGGACTACCATCGTCAATTAGTGGCCAGCGGCTGTGCTCACACCATGACCTTGCCACACCTTAAGATTCAGGGAGATGCAGCGCTAGGGTTGGGGTATCACCGGCTCTTTATCCAATCCGAGGGTCACTATGAACTCTTTAGATTGTCCGTTAGCCGTTGGGAATGGCGGCGAGTGGATAACGTTTGGCAAACCACCCGCCGTGTACACCGATTACTGGGTGAGGATGGCGAGGGCCGCAAGTTACTCGAGCAAACCCTCGCCGACATGCAAGCCATGGAGGTGTAACGGATCTCAGATATTTTCCACGAGCATTTCGCGCTCCCGTATCAACTCAACGGTTTCTTTGTCGGTAACAAAATTTTGTCGGATACCCACTACGCGGATGACCGCACGCTCATCATTCCGAGGCATTAACACCGCAATCCAGATATCGCGATAATCGTGAACCCGTTTCTCCCATTGCCCCGGGTGTACCTCCACGATTTCCTCGTATTGGGTGACGTCCCAGTCACAACATAAGCTGAGGTCTAGTATGTCCTCACGGGGGAAGCGGCGCTCAATAAACGCGATGGCCTTCTCTTCAAGTTCGTCGGCGTCATCGCCTTCATACTTGGAAGGGGGCATGCGCTGCTCTGCGACCACTAAATCTTGCAGGCCCGCTAGGCCTTGGGATACTCGGTTGGCAGCTTGTTGTTGCATGGTCACTATTTGCGCTCTCGGCGTGGTGCCGGGCAGCGCGACATCAGGATACACCTCCACAACGGCGTCGATGGCGCTATGGACTTGCCTAATACCGCCGTCGAAATAGGTAGCGACGCGTTTGTCGATGGCCATCTGCACCATGGCATCCAATACTTGGGTATTGTGCTCCACGTTTTGCGCCAGTAGCTGTAATGCCGCGGGTGCCTGGTTGTTTAAGCCGGCGATGAGCTGGGGTAGGTACTGCACATTTTGATTCCACTGCGCGGCATACACTTGGCTGCGCGCGAATAGAGGACTGTATTGCTGCTGCCAAGCGTTGATTTGTTGTTGGTAGCCGGCCGCGTTCTCAAGACCGCGCTTGACCGCCGTCAACTTCCGGAAATCGAGACTGTTGTTCAATAGCCACATTTCACTCGCGTCGCCGCGTGTCCCCGCCAGCGCGGAAGCCGCCTTGGTGCCATTTACTGCATCAGCAATTTCGCTGGTCATGGCGTTGGCGGTGGCCAGATCCTGTTCAAAATTGGGGAAGTCGCTCAGATCATTGGCAGCCAGTGCGGCATTGGCATTATCGGCGTCGTCGGACTCTGTTGATTTGATGGCAGCTCGAGCCGCATCGACGCGTTGAGCCAGTGCAATGATGTCGGGGTGATCTGCGGGTGCTCTATCGATGACGGCTTGAACGCCATCTAAGCGCTGCTCGAGCCAGCCGTATTGATTCATCATGCCGCTTCCGGGTGCTGCAGTCGTGATGCCCAATTGGGCCATGAAGGCGGCCTGCTGCTCCGGCGTGGCGGCATCGAATTGTGCTTTCAGTTGCGGATTGGCGGCCAGCATTTGCTGAAACTGCGCCATGAGTGCCTGTTGCGCCAGGTTCGGACCTGCATCCACTGTGGCGCGCATTTTCTCGATTTCACGCTCAATCTCGCCCATATTTTGGGTCTGGCGCTTTACCGCATCTCTAATACCGTATGGCAGTTGTTCAGCGCCTAGGCTAGACAGCGGAGACAACAGTAGTAGTGCAGTAAGCACAATAGAAAAATAGCGCATGGCCGCTCCCTTTGTATTTTCAGACCGGAGGTCAATGACACCAGTCTACAATTGATTATTGAACAGGGTTGTGTAGCCCAAACATAGCAACTTGGCCCAGTGGAGGCTATTTAATTCTTCGGCATGCTGGGTTGGCCTGTGGACCTCCAAGTGGTGAGCCGTGAAGTGCCTGTCGGCCCGCAAATCTGCTGCTGCCGACACCGCGTAGACTGTCCTATACTCAGTGCAACAATAGCTACGATATCGTGCCGCCAGTGGCGGCCTCGAGTCGTTACAACGTCCCACGAGGCATGTATGAACAGCCACCAGCCGATAGCGCACCACCCATCTATTAGCGACGATATCCTGATTGATACGGGGGCCCGAGACCCAGTCTACGCTGAGGCCTATCCACGTCTGAAAGGCTTTCAATTAGGCGTCACCAACTCATGGACTCGCGGCCAACCTTGGGATTACTACCGGCGGATGCGGGAACAGGCGCCGGTGATGTGGACCACCATGAAAAAGCCCTCGTCAGGCTTTTGGTCGGTCTCTCGTTACGCCGATATCAAAGAGGTTGAGCTCAACCCTGCTATCTATTCATCACAGCGCGGCAGCATGAATATGAGCATCTTGGCGAAGGAGAATAATAAAGCCGAGCGATTGCTATACGCGGCACAAAATTCGTTGATTAATCTCGACGCTGATTTACACCGAGACTTACGCACGCAGCAGTCCCACTTCTTTTTTCCCAAGTATGTCGAGACATTGAAGCAGCGGGTTGGCGAAAAAATAGACCAGCTACTGGATGACATGGAGCGGCAGGGGCCGGTCGTTGATTTCGCAAAGATGTTTTCCCAGCAGTTACCGATGTTCACCTTATGCGAGATGCTGGGTGTTGACGAGGCAGACCGAGATGACATCGTGAAATGGATGCATTACTTGGAGTTGGCCCCTCAATTCTTGACTCACCCCTATCGCATGCTAATGGCGGAGCCGATGTTCCCGTTTCGCTTTAACGGGATTCTCCACGATATGTTCAGCTACGGTGAGCGGGTTATGGCCGACCGCATTGCGAATCCGCGAGAGGACCTACTCACCACGATTGCCAATGCCACCCTGGCTGATAAGCCGCTCTCACAAGACTACCTAGATGGCTCGTGGCTACTCATTATTTTTGCGGGCAATGACACTACGCGGAATTCGTTGTCGGGCACCATCCGGCTATTAACCGAATTTCCCGATCAACGTCAGATGATATTGGATGACCCGTCCATGATCGATGCTATGTCCCATGAAGCGTTGCGCATGGTGTCACCGGTGATGCATATGCGGCGCACTGCCATGGAAGATACCGAATTGGCGGGTCAACGCATTGCCAAGGATGAGAAAGTGATCATGTGGTATGGCGCGGCCAATCGAGATCCCGATGTGTTTCCTAATCCCGATGTGTTTGATATGACTCGGGATAATGTGGATAAACATTTGGCCTTTGGTCACGGGGTGCATAAATGCCTGGGTAATCGAGTCGCCAAGCTCCAGCTCAGCATGGCCTATGAGCGCATTTTGGATCGCTTCCCCAACATTCATTGGACCGGAAAGCAGAAAATCGAGCCCATCATTTTGGTGCATGCCATTTCAAGCTTGAAGGTGAATCTTTACGGCAAGGACGGCAAGCGCCCGGTTATGGTAGCCGCAGGGCGTTAATAGACACCCTCCACACCCTTCTGGCTACCTCGTCCTCTAGTAAGTCATGACGTTCCGCTTGGATAGTACTTAGCTACCGCGTTGTGACGTAGAGCCTTGAGAAGTTGTTACCTGATGCCCGCCTAAAGTCCGGGGTATAATGGGCGCTA
>CAYPPU010000075.1:0-6979 GCA_964412695.1 uncultured Alteromonadaceae bacterium
GGCTATGCAGGCTTCGGCTTTTCTGTGCTGTGTATGGCAGGGCTGACCTGGAGCGTCAGCCCATCGTTAGTCGTGCCCGTCATCGTGGTGCTGGAAATGACAGCGAGCGTACTGATGTGGCGCGGGTCGGTGGCCAGCGCCGATCGCAGCTGGCTAAAGACGATCGTTCGGGTCAATTTGCTGACCGTGCCCATTGGTATGGCCATGTTGCTTTTCTTGCCATCTCAGCCGCTTCGTGTGGTGGTCGCGTTGTTGTTACTGATCGCAGCGATTGCGCTCAGGTTCGTGGTCCGGTCCAATTTAGAGGATACCCCTTTGCTCAGGCGCCTGTGCGGCGCCGGTTCTGGTCTGCTGAACGGTATCGCTGCCAGTGGTGGGGTGGTGGCGGCATTGACAATGACCGCCAGTGGTATGCCCAGCGCCCGTTTACGGGCAACCATGATTTTGTACTTATTGTTTGCGGACGCACTGGTCATCAGCGCGATGGTCTTGGCCACTTGGCTTGACTTGCCAATCAATAACACTTTAATAGACGGCAACTCCCTGAAGCTGGGCATCGCGTTGGGCATACCAATGGCTCTTGGGATTTATATGGGGCAGCGCTTTTTCCACCGAGCTGTTTCGGTCGATTTCCGACAGTTCGTACTCAATTTATTGATGGTGATGTCAAGCCTCAGCTTGCTTCTGATTGTGCTGCGTTAGTCGGTTAAGGTGCTTGGCAAAAAGCTGCACGCCCGGTTCGATCTGACTCACGGGAATAGATGAGTAGCCCACTCGCATGCTGGCGCAAACGCCTTGCCCGCGTGGGTAAAAGTAAGTACCAGGCTCAATCACGACACCGGCGCGGTACAAGTCTGCAGCTAAAAGCTTGGTATCTAAACCATCAGGCCCTGTAACCCACAGCGCGGACCCTCCCTTTGCGGGTGTGAACTGCAGCTCAGGGGCGTAGCGAGTGAGGGCGTTTTTAAGCACCAATGATCGCTCTCGGTAGGTTTTGACCAAGTTACGAACATGGGCTTCATGAAAACCGTGGGCCACGAACAGCGCAGCGACCTGCTGATTGTTAGAGGGGATGTGGCGCATCATCAAACGCCGTAATGCGCGCAGTTCTTTGATCAACGGCACGGGCGCAACGATAAAGCCCAATCGCAGGCCATGAGCCAGTGTTTTAGACAGACTACCTAAATAGATCACGCGCTCTTGTGTGTCTAAGCTTTTCAAGGCCGGTGTGGGCCGGCTGGAGAAATTCAGTTCGCTCTCGTGGTCGTCCTCAATCACCACAAAGTCATGTTGACTCGCCATTTCCAACAGCGCGTTCCTGCGTGGCAAGGACAAAGTCACTGTGGTGGGGCACTGGTGACTAGGCGTTACAAAAACGTAATCGCATGGCGTGACTTTTCCATTTGGAATCAAGCCGTCGTGATCGACGTCAAGGTCATGTAGGTGAGGTGTCCTGAGCGCAAAGTTGTTGCGTGCATCGGGATAGCCAGGCGTCTCCAAGCCGACGTGGGTCTGATCACCCACCAGCAACTGTGCTAACAAAAATAGACCTTGCTGCGCACCACTGGTTACCAAGATTTGATCGCGATCCACCCAAATGCCGCGCGCGGGAAGCAAGCGCGAATGGATCTGCTCAATCAGAGTGGGATCGTCACGGTCCAGGTGGTCCGGCGCCCATGTGCGCACCGAACGTGCCTCAATGGTCTCAAGAATGCAGCGACGCCAGTTGCGAAACGGGAATTGCGTGGCATCAAATTGACCAAATACAAATGGGTAAGGCTGTTGCTGCCAATCCAGCGGTTTCTCGATGTTTTGCTGTCCGGACGGGGTGACCTGCAAACGATGATCCCAGTGGTTGGCAGTTGCCGTATCGGCATCACCCGCGGTTGGGTCTGATTCCGCCTTTTTCGCGGCCTCGACGGGCGAGACCCGGATCGGTGGTGTCTCTGCGACGTAGAACCCGCTGCGCGGCTTGGCAACCAAGAACCCCTGATCAACGAGCGCCTCTAAAGCCAACGTGACGGTGGTGCGCGAAAGGTCCAACGTTGTCGCTAAAACTCGGCTGGCAGGCACTGCTGCACCGGGTTGCAAAAAGCCGTCCATGATGCTTTGCACCAGCGTGTCTCGCAGCTGCCCCTGGCGGGTTGGTGCGATGCCATCCAACCGTTTGTAAAGGCGTTGCCACATCAGGTCGGCAGTGCTAGGGGGACGTGACATGCGCTTTGTGTGGTTGCTATCGGCTCGGTTATTCTGGCTTTAATCATAAACGTTATTTGGCCTTATTGTGCTGTTGCAGGCTACCTAAAATCGCGGTGAATGCACGACCGTGCTGATGCCAACCACCACCCCTCAAAAGGAGTCCCCATGTCCGAATACCTCAAGAAAGCCAACCCACCGGTACAGAAGATCGATACCGAAACGGGCGAAACGGTGCAGCGTATGCTCGCCGAAATTCTCGTTGGGGGCGAGGAGGCGGTGCGTCGCTACGCGCGCGACTTCGACGGTTGGACGGGTGACATCGTCCTCGGTGAAGAGGCGTTTGCAAAGGCCGAGAAAGCGCTTAGCGAAGGGGTGAAGCAAGACATCCGATACGCCCGTGATCGCGTGTGCGGCTTTGCGCAGTTGCAGCGTGATTCACTGCACGAATTTCAAAGTGAATTACGCCCGGGCTTGATCGCGGGGCAGAAACTCATACCCGTGGCGACCGCCGGCTGTTACGTCCCTGGTGGCCGTTATGCCCATGCGGCCAGTGCGATCATGAGTGTGGGTACAGCCAAAATTGCCGGCGTGCCGAACGTCGTCGCAACATCACCCGCGCACAAAGAGCATGGCGTCAACCCTGCGATTCTGTATGCGATGAAGCTTTGCGGCGCCGATCATGTGTTGGCTTTGGGTGGTGTGCAGGCGGTTGCCTCATTGGCTTATGGTTTGTTCACGGGTAACAGTGCTGATGTGATCGTTGGTCCCGGTAACCGGTTTGTTGCAGAAGCCAAGCGCACCTTGTTTGGACGGGTGGGTATCGATGTGATCGCTGGACCAACCGAGTCCGCCATCATCGCCGACGAGTCAGCTGACCCTGAAGTGGTCGCGGCTGACTTGGTGGGTCAAGCCGAGCATGGACCTGATTCACCTGTTTGGCTCATCACGACATCGCGGGCACTCGGTGAGGCCGTGATTGCCCGGGTACCCGCACTCATTGAAGCACTGCCTGATTTGGCTCGTGCCGCTGCGACCAGTGCTTGGCGCGATTACGCCGAGGTGGTGGTTTGCGACAGCCGCGAGGAGGCTGTGCGTGTCAGCGATGAATATGCTTGCGAGCATTTGCAGGTGATGGCCACCGACCTTGATTGGTGGCTGGACAACTTGCGTAACTACGGTTCACTGTTCTTGGGCGAAGAGACCACGGTGGCATATGGCGACAAGTGCAGTGGCCCCAACCACATTTTGCCGACCAAAGGTGCATCCCGTTACTCGGGTGGCTTGTCAGTCGGCAAGTTCATCAAGACCGTCACGTGGCAGCGTTTGGATCGCGCAGCGTCACGCGAGGTCGGTCAGGTTGCGGCACGCATCTCTCGTTTAGAGGGAATGGAAGGTCACGCACGCACCGGCGACATTCGCTTGAAGAAGTACTACCCTGAAGAGGCTTTTGAGCTTGGTACATTGGGCGGTAACGCTCACCACTGATGAGGGAGTAACGCCATGAATGCACCGCAGACAGCGCCCGATGGATTGTGGTTTGGTAAAGACCTGAGCCAGCCAGAACCGATACCCGAGGCGGGTATCGCCCGTGTGGTCGAACTGATGAATATCGGTCGACTGCATCGCTATGGTGAGACCGGTGGGGGCGATCCAGAACCCTCATTGCTCGAGCAGGCCTACGCCGCGTACGTTGGCTCGAAATACTGCGTGGCCATGAGCTCATGCGGGGCGACCATGTTTGTGGCTTTAAAGACGCTGGGTGTGCAACCGGGTGATCGGGTGCTGACCAGCACCTTCACGCTGGCACCCGTGCCCGGCGCGATTGCGCATGCGGGTGCCGAGCCCATTCTGGTTGAGACCACAGCCGACTACACCACTGATTTGGCAGATCTGAAGTTAAAGGTCGAAACCAGTGGGGCGAAGGTCTTTTTGATTTCTCACATGCGCGGTCACATCACCAACATGCAAGCCGTCCGTGAGATTTGTGATGCGCAGGGCGTAGCAGTTGTGGAAGACTGCGCGCACACCATGGGCGCTGCGTGGGATGGTCGGTTTACTGGCACTTGGGGCAAGATTGGCTGCTTCAGCACGCAAACCTACAAGCACATCAACTCGGGTGAGGGCGGCTTATTGGTCACGGATGACCCCGATGTTTGCGCGCAAGCCATTCTGTTCTCAGGCAGCTACATGCTTTACAGCCAACACACCAGTGCGCCGCCTGCTGAGGTGTTCGAGCGTTGGCGCTATAAAACCCCTAATTTCAGCTTGCGGATGTCTAATCAAGCCGCTGCGATGTTGCGCCCACAGCTGGCCGACATGCCGCGGCGTACCCAAGTTTGGAATGGCTTGTATGCGAAATTGGCGCAGACCCTCGCGGGTATTCCTAATTTAGTGGTGCCCCCTCGCGACCCGCGCGAGTCATACGTCGCCAGCTCTATTCAATTTACCTTGAGCTTGGACACGCCTGCCATCTTGAAATTTTTGGCGGGCTGCGACAGCCGAGGGTTGCATATCAAGTGGTTTGGTCGTGACGAGCCACAGGGGTTCACGAGCAACTACACCCATTGGCACTACATGCGCGAAACGCAGGCGTTGCCGCGTTCACTGGCACTGATGCAAGGTTTGTGCGACATGCGGATCGCACTGTCAATGACTGATGCCGATTGCGAGATGATCGGTCGTATTGTGCGGGTCGCCATGACTGAGAGTTCAAAATGACAGTGCCACACGAACCCTTGCATACCCAGCAAGAGACACTTGATCCGACTGATTGGGCCGCATTCAGGGCACGTGCCCATGCGATGGTCGACGCCGCCATCGACAAGATGGCATCCACCACAGAGGGTCGCGTTTGGCATGAGCCACCCGCTTCACTAAAGGCGTCGTTCAACGCGCCTTTACCCATGCAAGGTCATGGCGGTGATGCCACGCAGACGATGCTTACCGGCTTATTACCCTATGGTGTCGGCAACACGCATCCGCGGTTTTTCGGCTGGGTTCACGGTAGCGGTACGCCTGGAAACCTGATTGCAGACATTGCCGCGGCAGCGATCAACGCCAACTTAGGTGGACGCGACCATGGTGCGATGTATGTCGAGAAGCAAGTCAACCAATGGTGTCGTGCGCTATTCGAATTTCCCGAAACCGCCAGTGGTTTAGTGGTCTCCGGCACATCGATTGCCACCATCATTGCGCTGAAAACCGCACGGGATCAATGTCTTGAGTTCGCCAGTCGCTCAGCGGGTTTGGCGGGTGCGAAGTTGACAGGCTACACCTCAACGCAAACCCATTCGTGCGTCGCCCGGGCGTTTGATATTTTGGGCCTGGGGGCTGATGCCCTGCGTAAGGTTCCCGTGAATGACCGCTTTGAAATCGACACCGAGGCCTTGAAAGCCGCGATCGCTGCGGATCAGGCTGCAGGCTTTACGCCCTTTGTCATTGTCGGCACAGCCGGCGCGGTCAACGTGGGCGCGATAGATGACTTGGAGGCACTGGCTGACATTGCCGCGTCCCAAGGACTCTGGTTCCACGTTGATGGCGCGTTTGGCGCGTTGGGCGTTTTGAGTCCACGCCTCAAGCCCCGCTTGAGCGGGATCAAGCGGGCCGACTCGTTGGCTTTCGACTTCCACAAATGGTTACACGTCAACTACGACGCGGGCTTTGTGCTGATGCGATCTGAAGTGGCACACCGAAAAGCCTTCTCTGAACGTCCCGATTACTTAAAAGGCGCTGAGCGCGGTTTGGCAGCTGGTAACCCCTGGCCGGTTGAGTACGGACCGGAACTGTCACGTGGCTTCCGATCATTGAAGATCTGGACCCAATTGAACGAACACGGCATTGATAAGCTAGGCGAGATGGTCACTCGGAACTGTGAGCAAGCCAGCTACCTCGCCCAGCGAGTCCAAGAAGCCCCAGTGACCGAGTTGTTGGCGCCGGTCGCTATGAACATTTGCTGTTTCCGTTATGTCGTCCCCGGCTATGGGGTGGCCCAATTGAACGCGCTTAATGAGGAGATCGTTGTGCAATTGCAGCTCAAGGGCATCGCAGCGCCATCGACGACGCTTTTAAAAGGGTGTACCGCCATTCGGGTCAACATCACCAATCACAGAACTCAGTTCAGCGATTTGGATATCCTTTTGGACGCGGCGATTGAAATTGGTGCCGAATTGGCCCCTCAATTTGCGTAAATTACCGGATACTCATTGGCACTATTTCAGGTCACAATAGAGGCCTTAAGTACCTGTTTAGGTGCCCTTGAGTAAACCTCGCTATGGCAAAGACACTGCAAGGAGCCATGTGGAAGCAGTTGATGCTTCGCACGGCTCGAGAAAATCTATCGCTGCAGGCCCAGATCCGGGAGATGCTGGTCGGAGCGATCCTTGATCGGCATTTGGAGCCCGATCAAGCAGTGCCTTCCAGCAGGGTGCTTGCTGAGCATTTAGGTGTTGGCCGCATCACGGTCGTGTTGGCCTATCAGCAGCTGGCCGACGAGGGCTATCTGGTCTCAAAAGAGCGTAAGGGCCATTTCGTCAGTCCCACCATTTTGGGAGAGCGGGTCAAAAAGACGGCGCCCCCTTCAAACGCGCAAACGACGCCCGCCGTTGGGGTTGACTGGGCCTCTCGATTTTGCCAACGTCCCAGCGCGCAACGCAGTATCACCAAGCCCAGTAACTGGCAAACCTATCCGTATCCGTTCTTGTATGGCCAGTTCGATGAGTCGTTGTTTCCCACTTCGGCATGGCGAGAGTGTTGCCTTAAAGCGCTGAGCGTATTGGATATA
>CAYPPU010000076.1:0-6709 GCA_964412695.1 uncultured Alteromonadaceae bacterium
GCTGTGATAGGCTTCGCGCCCCTTGGAACAAAGCAGGAACACCTCATGCAAGGTACAGTTAAATGGCTCGATGGCGCCATGTTCATTGGCGAATCGGGCAGCGGCCACTCGGTGGTCATGGACGGACCTGAAGATCTCGGTGGTCGCAATCAGTCACTGCGACCCATGGAAATGTTGCTTTTGGGTACCGGTGGCTGTGCCATTTACGATGTGATTTCCATGCTCAAGAAATCGCGACAACAAGTAATCGATTGCCGCGTAGAGCTACAAGCTGAACGTGCTGATGCCGTGCCCGCCGTCTTTGAATCCATCAATTTGCATTTTGTGGTTACTGGCTTTGGCATCAAAGAAGCGCAGGTGAAACGCGCGGTGGAGTTGTCAGCGGAGAAATATTGCTCGGCTTCAATCATGCTCTCCAAGGCTGGGGTGAACGTAACCCACAGCTACGCGGTGGAAGAGGCCGAAGCACCAGCGAAGTGATGGGCGCCAATCAAACGGTGTTGATGAGCTTCTCATCAAAGTAAAACGGGGTAATCCTGAGGATCTGCCCCGCTTCAATGTGTAACCACTCGCAAATTTGCGTCTCAAAGGCCTCGCCGGTTTGGCGCCCAATGCCTTCGGCTTTGATAAGTACCGCAACGCTGTTCTCGCCTGCTGTAAATTCCACAGGCGTTGCCGAGAAGCGCTTGAAGTGCCTATAAACCTTTCCCCCCAGTGTTTGTAATCCTTCCAGTCCTTGGTAGGTACCCGCAAAGGGTAAGCCCGAGGATTCCACCACCGTAAAATCAGGGTGCAGCAAGCTGGCCACGGTCTCCCAGTCGGTAGCCAAAGCGGCGGCATAAAAGCGTTGCGCACAAGTCAGTGGGTCCATGGCCGGCGTTGCCTCGCAAGTGTGGAAATAAAGTTAGAGGCTAGCCGTTAGCATTCGCGCACTCAAGCCGGCACCTCAAAATAGATCAGTAGTTAAAAGCGCCAGATTGAAAGTGCCAGCAGCGCAAATCGCCGTTGTGGCAGAGCTAGAAAGAGCGAGGTAAACCCAGCCCTTGGGCAATCATATTGCGCGCCATCTCATTGCTGATAGGACCAATCTGCATCAGCCGCGCATCGCGCCAATAGCGTTGCATATCGGTTTCAGCCGAGTAGCCCATGCCGCCCAAAATCGAAATGCCCTTGTCAGCAGCCTGGCAGGCATACTCTGAGGCCACGGTCTTGGCCATGGTGGCCTCAATGGCACAGCTTAGGCCTTCCGATTGTCGCCAAGCGCTCTCATAGAGCAGGAGTTCTGCCTGTTTTTGCTTCATGGCCATCTCGGCCACGTAGTGTTGCAAGGCTTGGAACTCGCCAATCTTGCGACCAAAAGCATCGCGCACGCCCATGTAATCCAGCGCGTCTTCCAGCACACCGTCCAGCATGCCCACGCAGGCGGCCGCATTCATGATGCGCTCGTTATTAAGTGTTTGGGTGGTGTCTTTCCAGGCCTTGCCCTCGGGTCCCAGCATCAGGTCTTCGCTGACCAAGGCATTGTCAAATTGCACCTGGCAGGATGACAGGCAGCGCATGCCCAGCTTCGGTAGCGGCGTAATGGTGACGCCCTCGGTTTCCCGGGGCACCAAAAAGATGGAAACGCCATCGGTTCGACGCTCACTCGGCGGGCTGGTGCGGGCAATCACCAACAAATAATCGGCAGTATCTGCCGTGGTGCTCCAGACCTTCTCGCCGTTAATCAGCCAGCCATCACCCGAGCGTGTGGCGGTGGTGCGCAACGCACCCAGCAGATCGGTACCGCCAGCCGGTTCGGTAAAGGCCATGGCGGTGCGAATCTCACCCCGCGCCATCGCCGGCAAAAAGCGCTGTTTTTGCTCATCGGTGCCGTAATAGCCCACTGACTTGCTACCCGAGAACGAGGTTACGCCCCAAATCCAGCACAAGCCCGCGGCGTTGCGCGCAAACTCACGCATAAAAAGCGCCTGGGCAATGATGTCGCCCCCTAGGCCGCCGTATTCTTCATCAATGCCAATACCGTTAAAGCCGGCTTCACTCAGTTTGTCCCAAAGCGCCTGGGGGTATTGGTGTTCCTGGCGTTCGAGTTCTCGACACCAATCCTTGGGACACTCGTTGTTAGCCCAGTTGCGAACGGTGTCGCGAAACAGGCTGTATTCTTCCCCCAGATCAAAATTCATGGTCTATCCTTTTTGTAAAAGCGTTGCAGAAAAAAACGCCGCCTGGGTTGGCGGCGGTTTTTGGGCTTAGGGATGCAGCGCCCGGCGGTTGTTGCCGCCGTGGCCAGCACTACGCCGCTTGATCGGCGAACTTCAACTCAGGGAAACCGTTCTCCGCGGATTCTTTGAGTCGGTCGTAGTACACATTGGCACCGCCAAAGTAAATGAGCACACGGGGTTTCTTATCCTCGCGGTTGGCACCCATCATCCACGAGTTCACTTTATCGCCCTCGGCCATCAGTGTTTGCTCGTGGATTTCAGCCACGTGGGCGGTCCACTCGTCTTCGGCTTGCTGATCGGGATAGAACACCTGCTTGCCGTCGCTGCGCATTTTCTTAATGCAATCGGTAATCCACATGGCATTTTGCTCAATGGACGTGGGCAAGTTTGCAAACGGTGCCTGAGGTCCCGTCACCATGAAGAAGTTGGGGAAGCCGGCGACGGCCACACCCATGATAGAGCTGGATCGCTCGTGCCACTTATCACGCAGAATTTGCTGGCCTTCACCCACAATATCGATGGCCTCCAGCGCGCCGGTGTAGGCCTTAAAGCCCGTGGCCAATACGATGATGTCAAACTCGTAGTGATTCTGGCTGGTCTGAATACCGGTCTCGGTGATCTCGACGATGGGCTCGCGATCTTTAATGTCCACCAGGTGGACGTTGTCGCGGTTGAAAGCCTCGTAGTAGCCGTGATCCAAGGGCGGACGCTTGGCAAACAGCGGATAGCCCTTGGGCGTTAGCAAATCGGCAAGCTCAGGATCTTCCACTTTGGCTTTGATCATTTTTTCAATGATGAAATCAGCCGCGGCTTGGTTGGCCTCGGGGGTAGCGAGGAGATCGTCAAAGGTCTCAAACACCCAGCGGAAGCTACCGTGCCAATGCTCTTCAAATACCTTTTGGATTTCTTCGGGTGAGCTCTCGGCGACCGTACGTCCCGGCGGCGGGTTAAACGCCATGCCAAAGATATGATTGCGGCACTTGGCAATCACCTCGTCATAGTTCTCTTTAATTTCTTTTTCCCACTCGGGCGTCATCGGTTTTTGCATGGCCGGCATGACGAAGTTGGGGGTGCGCTGGAACACAGTGACGTCAGCACCCGACTTGGCCAGCTCAGGTAGCATCTGCACCGTGGTGGCGCCCGCGCCAATGATGCCGATGCGCTTGCCCTCATATTCCAGCTCCTCGGGCCAGCGTGAGGAGTGGAAGATGGGTCCTTTGAAACTGTCCACGCCCTTGAGCTTGGGAATTTGCGGCTCTGAAATCATGCCCATGCCGCTGATGAAGTAGCGACAGCTGTGGGTTTTGCCGTCCCCAGTGGTGACTAACCACGTGCCGTTATCTTGGTACTCGGCTTTACTGACTTCGGTGTTGAACTGAATGTGCGGCCACATATCAAATTTGTCGGCCACAAAGCGCATGTAGTTTTGAGTTTCCTGCCAACCCGGGTAACGCTTAGACCAGGTCCACTCTTGCAGCACCTCCTTGGAGAAGGTGAGGCAGTAGTAGTAGCCCTCGCTGTCGGTGGCTGCACCGGGGTACTTGTTCCAGGCCCAGGTCCCGCCGATATCAGGTGCCCGATCAAACACCTTTAGCGACAGACCGGCCTCACGCAGGTAGTGGATGAGGGCGATTCCGGCAAAGCCTGCGCCCACCACGATCGCGTCGTAATCTGTTTCTTGCTTATCCATGGCGCTGCTCCTTATCAATATTTTTGAACATGCCCAGCAGCTTAAGGGGCCTGATTGCTAGATCAAACACCTAAAACCCTTGCGGCTAATATGTGCGCGCGAAAAATCATCGCGCAAAAACTTGCTGGAGACAAGTAAGTTTGGATATTCTGCTAACATCTTCTTTGATCCGCTCGTGATGGTGGTGCCACCACCGCCCTTAGCGAACTCCTCAGCCGTTACCCGTAATTGCGGGTTGATTAGCAGTTAAGTGAGCTGGCGGGCCCACATTAGACGTAAAAGTGGTGAGGATTTGCGCCAGTGACTGTCGGCAGCAGTCTGATCTAGAGAGCAAAAGTTCTCATCGTGCCACCGCAATGGGTGGCGAGCAGATAGTTAACCCGAGAGTGATCTCAAGGGGCACAGATTTTGGCCCCCATTATCTTAGGAGAGTGTTGTGGAAGCATCAGGAAAACCCACGGTAGCCGTCGTCGGCGGTACCGGCGCATTGGGCACCGGTTTAGTAAAGCGATTGGCCGGCGCCGGTTATACCGTGAAGTTGGGTTCGCGCCAGCAGGAATCGGCCGAGGCAGCACTGGCCGAACTATTAACACAGGGACCCGACTGGAAGATTTCCGCCCATGACAACGCGGCGGCGGCAGCGGCAGCAGACGTGGTCTTTGTCACCGTGCCGTTCTCGGCGCAGACCGCTACGCTTGAGTCGATCAAGGCGGCTGTTAATGGCAAAGTGGTTGTGGATGCCACCGTGCCGCTCGTGCCGCCCAAAGTGGCCCGGGTGCAGCTCCCTGAAGCCGGCAGTGCTGGGCAAATTGCTCAAGATCTTCTCGGAGAGGAAGTTCACGTGGTGAGTGCGCTGCAAAACGTGGCGGCGGCCCACTTGAATTCAGGTGAGCCTATCAACTGCGATGTCTTGGTCTCGGGCAACATCAAAACGGCGCGTCAGACAGTGATCGACATGTTGGCTGATATCGGCATTACCGGGTATCACGCCGGACTGATCAATAACGCCGCCGCCGCCGAGGCGTTGACGTCGATCTTGATCAACATCAACAAGCAGTACAGTACCCATGCGGGCATTAAGATCACGGGTATTGCTGACTAAGACGCACTGAGCGGATCGCTGGTAATGCAATTGGGCTGTTTGCAGGGTATTCCCCTGATTGAATCGGGGGACAGCTTGGTTGACGTCATTGTTCAGGCAGCCGCGACCAGCGCTTACCAGCCGGAGCCCGGCGACATCTTGGTGGTAGCGCAGAAAATTGTGTCCAAAGCCGAGGGGCGCTTGATGGCGCTCTCAGAGGTTACAGTCTCTGCCGAGGCGGAGGCGTTAGCCGCTCAAGCGGACAAAGACCCGCGCCTTGCCCAGCTGATTCTCGACGAGTCCAAAGCGGTGATGCGGGTAAAACCCGGTGTCATTGTGGTGGAACACCGCTTGGGCACCATCTTGGCCAATGCCGGTATTGATGGCTCGAACATTGCCCGCGGTGATGGCCCCAATCAGGTGTTGTTGTGGCCAGTCGATCCCGACGCCAGTGCAGAAGCACTGTCCAAGGCCTTGAGTGCGCACTGGGGTATCGACCTGCCGGTGATTATCAATGACAGCATTGGTCGCGCCTGGCGAATGGGTACAGTCGGGCACGCTATCGGTTGTTACGGTATCGATCCGCTGTGGAACCAGGTCGGTGACTTGGATCTATTTGACAAGCCACTGCGCGTCACCGAGGTGGCCAGTGCCGACGCTATCGCGGCGGCGGCTTGCTTATTACAGGGCGAGGGTCGAGAGGGCACGCCGGTCGTGTGGGTGCGCGGTTGTCCTGCAAAGCGTGACGCTTCCCGTGGCACTGGAGCACTGTTACGCAAACCCGAACAGGATATGTTTCGGTGAGTAAGCGACCGCGCATAACGTTGCTTGCCGGTGGCGGTGGCGGTGCTAAATTGGCCGCCGGCTTGGGCCAGCTCAGCGGTCAGTATGACGCGCTGGTTGTGACCAACGTGGGCGATGATTTTGAGCACTTGGGGCTCACTATTTGTCCTGATACCGACAGCGTGCTCTACGCGTTATCCGGGCTAATCGATCCCCAGCGCGGCTGGGGCCGCGCTAACGAGAGCTGGCGCGTTCTCGATGAGTTAAAAATCATGGGTGGCCCCGGCTGGTTTAATTTGGGCGACCTAGATATTGCCCTGCACTTACACCGCGGTCATTGGCTGGCACACGGCGAGTCGCTCTCGGCGGTCACCGCGCGGCTGGCAACCTCGTTGGGCATCGCTGACATTGCTGTTGCGCCCGCTACCGATCAACAGCTGCGTACGCAAGTTGAGACCGATGAAGGGCGTTTGGATTTCCAGCAGTATTTCGTCGCGCGCCGCTGCGAACCCAAAGTGAGCGCTATTGAATTTAGCGTTGCGCAGGATGCCCAACCTTCAGATGCCTTGGTAAGCTTTAGTCAGACGCCGATAGACTGCTTGGTGTTGGGCCCCTCGAATCCCTTACTCAGTATTGATCCCATATTTCGAGTGCCGGGCATGCTCGCGCTGTTGAGTGAAGCTAAGACCTGTGTCGCGGTATGCCCCATTGTCGGCGGTGCAGCCATCAAGGGCCCCTTGGCCAAGCTCATGGCCGAGATGAATATGCCCGTGAGCGCCCAAGGCTGGATGCAATACATGCAGGCGACCTACCCGGGACTGATTGATCTTTGGGTTTTTGACGAGCAAGACCGCGACCTCGAACACGCGCTACAATCATCCGGGGGTGGGATGATATTTCTGGATACGGTGATGACAGACGCGGATAAAGCGCGCG
>CAYPPU010000077.1:0-1508 GCA_964412695.1 uncultured Alteromonadaceae bacterium
GTTACGAATAGCCCGATACAGCGAGATGGGGTCGGCTTTAAACGGCACACTCATGCGTTGAGAGGGCACCACCTGCATGATCTCACCATCGAGAATGTATTCACGTATCCGCTCAACCCAGCCCTCGAATTCCACTTGGGTGGTTTGATAGGTCGCCGAAGCCTCCACACTGGCGGTATCGCCGGCTCCTATGGCAATGGGCGCCAATCCTGCGGAAGGCTGGCTCAGTCGGGCTTCAATCGCGTCCAGTCGCGCAATGGCCGCCTCATAGGCATTAGCTTCAGACACATCAGCGTTAATCACCAAAGTTAACGTGCCGGCCAGATTGTCAAAGACCAACACCTCCTCGGCTAGACTCAGCAAAATATCCGGGTTTCCTAGCGCATCGGGCGGACAGCTGTCTTTTAACTTGGGCTCTACGTAGCGCACCACGTCATAACCAAAATACCCCACGAGGCCCCCATGAAAGGTCGGCAGACCTTCAGACTGGGCGCTATTGAACTCGGCTTGTAGCTGAGCAATAACTGCCAGTGGGTCCTCGGCCTCGTGGCTCTCCGCCACGGCGCCATCTACCCAAAATTCCATCCGATTGCCATAGACGCGAATTTGGCGACGTGAGGGCAAGCCAATAATGGAGTAGCGACCCCATTTTTCACCGCCCTGCACTGATTCAAACAAAAACGAGTACGGTCCTTGGGCAAGCTTCAGATAGGCCGACAGTGGCGTTTCGGTATCGGCCAACACAGTCCGCGTGAGCGGCACGCGCCGGTAGCCCTCATCGACGAAGCGGTTAAAACTAACTTGATCAATCATGAACTGACGCCGGCGAGCTGCTGCCTCATAGCGTCAATCACGGCCTTGTAATCGGGCTGATTAAAGATGGCTGAACCGGCAACAAAGGTATCGGCACCGGCGGCGGCGATTTCGGCAATATTCGCCGGACCGACGCCACCGTCGATCTCTAGCCGAATATCCAAACCGCTGGCATCAATCAATGCCCGCGCCTCGCGCAGTTTATCGAGAGTTGCAGGAATGAACTTCTGGCCACCAAAGCCCGGGTTCACCGACATCAGCAAAATCATGTCAACTTTATCCATGACATAGCGCAGCGCATCCAAGGGGGCCGCGGGATTGAAGACCAATCCGGCTTTACAACCCGCGTTGCGGATCAACTGCAATGAGCGATCGACATGCGTAGACGCATCGGGGTGAAAGGTAATGTAGGTCGCGCCCGCATCGGCGAACATACCAATAAGGCTATCCACCGGCTGCACCATTAAGTGCACGTCAATGGGAGCAGTCACGCCGTGCTTGCGAAGCGCCTCACACACCATCGGTCCAATGGTGAGATTGGGTACATAGTGATTGTCCATGACGTCGAAGTGCACAATATCGGCGCCGGCAGCGAGGACATTGTCGACCTCTTCCCCGAGACGAGCGAAATCGGCGGACAAAATCGAGGGGGCAATGAGGTAATCGGTCATGGCTATCGTGTTCTATCGAAGAGC
>CAYPPU010000077.1:1608-2684 GCA_964412695.1 uncultured Alteromonadaceae bacterium
ACTAGCAAAAACGGCGAATCGCCCAGTAAGGGCAGCGCTTGAATAATCCCCCCGGCCGTCTCCAAAGGCGCTTCCTCTTGGGAGACCTGAATGCGGACGCCCCAGCGGTTGCCATCGCCACAAAATTCAATGATCTGATCGGCTAACCACGCCGCATTCACAACGATGTCCATCACCCCCGCATCGCGTAGATTGAGGATGTGATGTTCCAGCAGCGGTCGCCCACCCACCTCTAACAGCGGTTTAGGCGTGCTCAGGGTCAGCGGTCGCATACGCTCGCCCTTACCTGCCGCCAAAATCATGGCTTTCATCATCGCCTTACACCCTATAACGCAGCTGGGAACCCCACAGACAACAATCGCTTTTAGCCGGAAAATCTATTGCTAGCCCAGCCCGCAAGACTTTCCCCGCAATCGGTCCAGCGCCCAGTTTACTCGTTCAAAACGCCCCTCGCCTCTCTACACTCCATTGAACGGTCGTTATGACAACCGCTAGCGCAGCAGTCCCGCGCTCTGACTAATGCAAGGAAGACTCTTTGTCAGTGAACGGAGATCTGTGTCAGGCACTCGGCCAGGCTACACGCGACCTGCCAGGCGCCTAATCAAGCGATTGGGTAGGCCACCAGCCACACGATTATGCACACGATCCTTTCTGGACTTAGGCTTTTTCGGCGCCTAAACTCCTGATTTTCCGCCATTTATCACGGCCCTTCACCCTATGCAGTCACCCGCGCCGCCTCGTCGGTATGCCGAATTAGTGCTCTACAAGACCTTTGCCGAACTCAAGGCTGAGGCCTCTGGCTATTTTCTGGGTATGCTCTGGTGGATTTTGGAGCCGGCACTGTATTTGGCGGCCTTTTACGGCATTTTCCGCTTCGGCTTACGCCAGGGTGGCGACGATTTTGTACCGTTTTTATTGGTGGCACTGGTGCATTGGAAGTGGACCGCCTCGGCCATTACGCAAAGCAGTAACAGCATCGAAAATGCCCGGGGACTGATTCAGCAACTCTATCTACCCAAGTGGCTGTTCCCCACGTTTGCCCTGGCTAACAGCAGCACCAAATTTCTGCTCACCCT
>CAYPPU010000077.1:2784-4801 GCA_964412695.1 uncultured Alteromonadaceae bacterium
GTCGGCTAGATCAGCAAGTCGCTAAGGTGCTGATATGAGTGCAACTGATATCGAGAATACGGAGTCTGTGATCGAGGTCAGAGACTTGGGTATCCGCTATCGGCACTTCCCCCGACGCGATGGCTGGGCGCTACAAGGGATTAATTTTGAGCTGCGACGTGGTGAAGTGTTGGGCTTGGTTGGCCGAAATGGCGCCGGCAAGACATCGCTGTTGCGAACGCTTGCCGGCATCACCGCGGCGGATGCTGGCGATATATCTCGAGACGCCAATCTGAAAACGGCGTTACTTACGGTGAATATGGGTTTTGTGCCTCACCTACCCTGCCGAGAAAATGTCTTTTTAGGCGCCATGCTCCTGGGCATGCCGCGCAGCGATATCAGTGCTCGCTACGATGACATCATGGCCTTTGCCGAACTGGACGTGGATCCGCGGCAGAAGGTGGGCAGTTTTTCCTCGGGCATGCGGGCCCGGCTCGCGCTGGGCATTTCATTGGCGGCCGCACCGGAAGTGCTGCTGGTCGATGAGTTACTCAGCGTGGGCGATGGCGCTTTCCGGGATAAGTCTCACCGCGCGATTCGGGAACTAATCAAAACCGATCGAAGCGTCATCTTAGTCGCCCACAACATTCCTATACTGAGAGACCTGTGTGATCGCGTGCTCTGGATAGAAGATGGAACCGTGCGCATGTTGGGCGAGGCGCAAGAGACCCTCAACCACTATAGATTTTCTATCGACAAAGAAGCACAGGCAGATTTATCAGCCATCATCAAAGACCGCGGCCCCAACCCCTCTCCTCAGGCGAATTCTGCGCCGTGACTGACACCCGACTTCTTTTAATCTGCGGCATGCACCGCAGCGGTACCAGCCTGATCACCAAGGCGTTTGAGCTATTCGGTTTTGGTCTGGGCGATAATTTAATGGCCGCCAACACCGATAACCCCAAGGGCTTTTTTGAAGATCTCGATGTCGTGGCACTTAACAATCGGATCCTAGAAGCCAGTGGTGCAGCTTGGGATATTCCGCCGGTGGCGCTGGGTAAGGCGGTAGTCTGGGATGCAGACCATATTGCATCGGGCGTATCGCTCCTGAAGACAAAACTGGCCAACAGCCCGCAGCTAGCCATCAAGGACCCCCGCGTTTGCCTACTGCTGCCTTTCTGGCAAGCGGTTGCCAAAGCGGCCGACTGCCCCGTCAAGTTATGCTTTGTGGCGCGCAACCCGTTGGATGTGGCGGCAAGCCTTGCGAAACGAAACGACTTCTCCCAAGCCCAGTCGCTCACGCTTACCCACGTGCATTGGCAACAAATGTTGCAAAGTGCCTCTGACGACGACTTGGTGGTCTCGTATGACGCGCTGCTTGATGATCCAGAACACGCCCTAGCGCGCTTAGGAAACTGGCTCAGCATATCCCCTGAAAGCGCACAAAAAGCGGCATTTTTAGCTGACTTTGTAGATAGCAGCTTGCGCCACTCAAGTGCCAGTCGGGAGGCGTTGGCAACGACTGAGGTAGAGCCCCCTCTCATCGCGCTGTTTGATGTTCTTGAGCAGGCGGCGGTTCAGGCGGCCGACACACCGCTCACGGCTATTTTGTCGGCAAAGACAGCCGAGTTACCCAGTGAAGACGCCCTGCTTGCGCTGGTCCGTCACGGACTGGCCGCCCGCATGGCAGCACTCGAAGACTTAGAGTTGCGCTTGCGGGAAACCGACACCACAGCCAAGCACCTGCAGTTCGATGTAGAAGATCTCAAGCAACAAAAAATCGAGCGCGAGCAGCATATTCAAATGCTGCAAAGCGCGGCAGAAGAGCAAGCCGCTGCTCTTGCCCAAACCCAGCGTGATTTCGAAGCCGCAAACACCGCACTGCAGACTGAAACGGCAACGAGTCAAGCCTTGGCTAGAGAACTGGAGGCCGAGGTTGCCGACAAGAGCCGTCTGTTTAGCGCTTTTCAAACCGCCGAGGCCGAGCGCGATGCCGAAACCGCCAAGGCACAGGGCCTCGCCGATACGCTAGAAGATG
>CAYPPU010000077.1:4901-6694 GCA_964412695.1 uncultured Alteromonadaceae bacterium
GCTGATGAAAGAGCCGCCTATCAGCAGCATTTGCGAGATTTCGATGCCAAGCATCAAGAAATTTTGCACTCGGTGTCATTCCGACTGGGACGCGCACTCACCTACCCCGTTCGCAAACCCTTGAGCCGCTGGATTTTGCCCTGGCTGCAACACCGCCCCCAGGCCTTACGCTGGTTATCGTTACTACGAAGCGCACTGGCTCACCCCCTAGCCATGCTCCGCTTGGTGACACCGCGCCGACTAATGAATGCCGGTCGCTTGTTGTTTCAGCGCCCCGATTTAACCGATCAAGTAGTGGGTACTTACCAGGCCTTACTCAATAAACGCGAGGCCGAGGCGCCCACAGCAATAGGTGAGACCTCAGAGCCGCCCTCCATCAGCGGCCTGGCGTTTCCAACGCATGCTGACCCGACGCTCTCGATTCTGATTCCGGTCTATAACCAACTGGCCTATACAGTAGCCTGCCTGCGATCCATTCAGGCCTATCCGCCCTCAGTGGCTTACGAAGTGGTAGTAGCCGATGATTGCTCAACCGATCAAACCTTCGACCTGCTAAGCACCGTGCCCGGACTAAAAATAGTCCGTCACCCTGAGAACCTGCGATTTTTACGCTCCTGTAACGCGGCAGTGGATCATTGCTCGGGGGAATACGTCTATTTCCTGAACAATGACACCACAGTGACTGACCAAACTTTCGATAGTTTGCTGGCGGTTTTTGAGCAAAAGCCAGACACCGGTATTGTGGGCTCGCGACTACTGTTCCCCGACGGCAAACTTCAAGAAGCCGGGGGCATTGTCTGGAACGACGCCTCGGCCTGGAATTTTGGGCGCAATCAAGACCCCGACGAACCCCCGTTTAACTACCTAAAGCCCTGCGACTATGTCTCCGGGGCGGCGCTCATGATTCGGCGCGAGCTGTTTTTACAACTGGGTAAATTCGATGACCGCTTTGCCCCAGCTTATTACGAAGACACCGATCTGTGTTTTCAGGTGCGCGCTGCCGGCCTTGAGGTCTACTTGCAACCCCTCTCTAACGTGGTGCACTTCGAGGGCGTTTCTAACGGCACCGATGAGTCATCGGGCCTGAAACAGTATCAACGTGAGAATCGCGATAAGTTTCTCGCCAAGTGGCGCCAGACCCTGCAGGGCTTCCACTTTGCCAACGCCGAGCATGTGTTCGCGGCGCGGGATCGCTCGCGAGAGCAAACCACTGTTCTAGTGATTGATCACTACGTACCGCACTTTGATAAAGACGCCGGCTCGCGCTCGACTTACCAGTACCTCAAAGTGCTGGTGGAGCTAGGCTGCCGCGTGATTTTCTTGGGCGATAACTTTTACCGTCACGAACCCTATACCACCGCCTTGCAACAATTGGGCATTGAGGTGTTGTACGGCGAGACCACTCGCCGCGGCATGAAACGCTGGCTGGCGGATAACGCGCCGTATATTGATGTGGCTTACCTAATGCGTCCTCACATTGCCGCAGACTATGTCGACGCCATTGATGCCATGGCACCGCGCCCTCGACGCATCTATTTCGGTCACGACTTGCACTACCTGCGACTCGAGCGCGAAGCCGCCGTGAGTGGCGATAGTGCCACCGCCAGGGAAGCCGCTGCTTGGCGTAAAAAAGAATACGCGCTATTCGATCATTTTGATCTGGTGCTCTACCCCTCAGAAGTGGAGCTAGAGGCCATTCGAAAGGAACGGCCCGAGTTGCCACTGGCTGCCCTCCCGCTAAATGCCTTTGAAAAGCCAGCAACAGTCATCAATGAGTGGAATAGCCGAAAAGG
>CAYPPU010000078.1:0-6632 GCA_964412695.1 uncultured Alteromonadaceae bacterium
ACCGCTGAGGGCTTCATTCGCCAAATTTTGGGTTGGCGCGAGTACGTGCGGGGCGTCTATTGGTTGCTCATGCCTGAATACGCTGAGCGCAATACTTTCGCTGCTAATCGAACGCTGCCTGCCTTTTTTTGGAGCGGGGATACCGATATGCGCTGTCTTCAGCGTGCCATCGAGCAGTCATTGGATTTGGGCTACGCCCATCATATCCAGCGATTAATGGTCATTGGCAACTTCGCGTTGCTGGCGGGATTGGATGTGGCTCAGGTATGCGATTGGTATTTGGGTGTGTATGTCGATGCCTATGAGTGGGTGGAGCTTCCCAATACCTTGGGTATGGCGCTACACGGCGATCACGGCGCCATGGCCAGTAAACCCTATGCTGCCAGCGGCAAATACATTCAGAAGCAGGGCGATCACTGTAAACAGTGTCGATACAGCCCCGCGAAAACCACCGGTGAGGGTGCCTGCCCTTACAACAGTTTGTATTGGCACTTCATAGATCGCCACACTGACTATTTAGAGCGTAATGCACGCATGGGTTTGATTTTGGCGAACTGGCGCAAGCGGGATGCTACCGAGCGGCAGGGCATTATTGCTTGGGCCGAGCGCGAGCTGGCACGTTTAGTGATCTAGTGGCTTGTTTTTGAGGGTGTACCGTCGGCTACGACAGCGCTCAGAGCAGTACACAATAGCCTCCCATTGGTGTTTCCAGCGCGCGCGCCAGCTAAAAGGGCGTTCGCATACGGGGCAAATCTTGCTTGGGAAGTCGGCTTTTTTGCGCTGAGCCATTAGGGCTTACCCTCAATAGGCCAATCGGCAGCGTCGGTGACATAAAGGGGTTGGGCGGGACGGTTACCCTGCCACTTGGCTGTGAACACACCCTCGGGATCATGCTGCTCAGCCTGCCATGCTAAATCGAATCGACGGCCGCCCTTGGGGTCGCTGCCCACACCGGCAATGTATTGCCAATTACCGTAGTTGCTGGCGACATCGAAATCGATGAGCTGCTGCTCGAAATACGCCGCACCAAAACGCCAGTCCAAATTCAATTCATTGACCAAACAGCTTGCTGCGATTTGGCGACCTCTGTTACTCATCCAACCTGTGGCATTGAGTTGCCGCATGAGGGCATTCACCAACGGATAATCGGTATCGCCGGCACACCAACGGGCAAACTGTCGAGGATCAAAGGTTTGGGTGAGGATTTTCTTGCCACTGCCATTGAGTCGAAATAGCGCTCGATCGTCGAGCACAGCGCGCCAGTAAAAGAATTCGCGCCAGAGTAACTCGAAGTACAGCCAATAGGTGGATTCGTTTTGGCGGTGCTCGCGTTCAAAGCGAAACAATGTATGCGCGACTTCGCGTGCCGACAGCGCCCCGTTGGCCAGCCAAGGCGACAGTGTACTGCTGCCGCGCAAGGGGTCTAAATCATTGCGCGTCTCCTTGTAGCTGAGTACCGATTGTTCATCGAACAGGAACTGCTTAAGTCGCCGTATGCCGGCACTACGTCCGCCTGGGAGCGGCAGCGCGGGATGCCGATCGCACTCGGCAGGCGGCAATCGGTCAAAAGCGGCGGCGGGGGGCGGTGGCAGTAGCTCAGGACAAGGACTCGGTGCGGGAACCTTTAGAGCTTCAATTTTACGTCGAAACGGCGAAAACACACCCGGCATGGCGCTAAGCTCAAAAGGCAGATCGGTCGCCTCAAATAGGCTGTTGCCCTGATACACAGTCAACGGCACCGGGAGATTTTCTTCTAAATACCGGCGGGTCTGACGCTCGTAATACCCAGCATTGTGCTGGGTGCTGACCGCGGTTATGCCAAAACGGTTGATCAGGTCGGGCAAAACCAGCTCGGGCGAGCCCTCGAGAACCATGAGATTCTGACCGCGGGTGGCAAGCTGTTCGGTGAGGTCTGCGAGGCTCTCTCGCAAAAAACGGTCACGCTGTGGCCCAAGCCCAACCACATTACACCAGGGTCTGGGGCGGGGCATCAGGTAAACGCACAACAGCGACTCGGCACCTTGGATGCTGGTAAATGCTGGGTTGTAATCGACCCGTAGGTCGTTTTGAAACCAGTGCAGCAGACGCATGGGCGCTTAAATTCCTGTCGGGGCTTGAGTAGCGAGTCGTATAACAAGGCTGAGCAGCCAATTGTGAATTGTTACGAAATTTTTGGCTGCTCGGATCCGTTATCGAGCCGACGGATGACTCGCCTCGCCGCAGGCGTTCAAATAAAAGGAGATTTTTACAAAATTCAGCGAGTTAGGTTTTTTTTTGAGAGTGACCGGTCAGGTTGTGTCTGGCATAAGAGCTGGTAGGGGTTTGCCGATGTCACAAAGCTGTCACTGAAATGACACCGAGATTTAACCCATCCCGCCGGCATTCTGAGTAATAATTTGGTTCGCGTTGCGACGCGACATCCTATTTCCCAGGAGAATTTCTATGAGTACAGCTGCATCAACTTTTCGCCGACGGCCACTGGCTAATGCCTTGGCAGGTATTGCCTTTACCGGTTTAACCGTTCTGGCGACTTCCGCGCTAGCCCAAGAGACCACTGCGGTGGTTCGCGGTCTGGTAACCGATTTGGCGGGTAACGCCGTGGCCAATGCCGAGGTTACTATTTTCGACCAGGGTACGGGCATTACCCGTAAAGTAACGACCGATGGCAATGGTAGCTATTACGTGCGTAACCTGCCTGCGGGTGTGGTCTACACCGTGACTGCTGACGCACCGGGCTTACAGAAAGCGATTACCCAAAATCAGCCTTTAACGGTGGGTCAAACGGCGGTACTCAATTACTCGCTCAGTGCCGAAGAGGAAGTACTGGTGTTGGGTCAAAAGCTGGAGGTTGCCAATACCGCTATTGGCCCGAACGCAGTCTTTGACTTGACCGCTTTGCAAGATTCTCCCTCAGTTAACCGCAACATTAATGACATTATTCAGCAGGATCCTCGTTTGTATGTGGATCAGTCTCGCGGTGACGTCGACGCTATTCAGTGTAATGGTGCTAACCCTCGCTATAACAGTTTGACCGTTGACGGTATTCGCTTGAATGACGGCTTTGGCCTAAACAGCAACGGCTACCCAACCCAGCGTATGCCGTTTCCTTATGACGCTATTTCAAGCGTGGCGGTAGAGCTTGCGCCAATGAGTGTGGTCTACGGGGGGTTCTCTGCATGTAATATCAACGCCGTCACCAAGACTGGCCGCAATGAAATCTACGGCTCCTTCTTCTTTGACTACGGTAGTGATGCCCTGCGCGGTGACAAACTGGAAGGCGATGACATCGAGTCACAGGATTACAGTGAGACCCGCTGGGGCTTCGAGCTGGGTGGCGCACTCATTCCCGACACGTTGTTTTTGTATGCTGCTTACGAAAAGTACGATGGTGCTGACTTAAATGAGCGCGGCGCACTGGGCAGCGGTGCCGTGAACGAAGTGCCAGTTACCCAAGCAGAGCTTGACGAGATCGCCCGTATCTCGCGAGAAGTTTACGGTTTCGAGCCCGGTCGCTCTGTGTCTGAAGCCTTTGACTTTGAAGACGAGAAGTACCTGTTGAAAATGGACTGGTACATCAATGATGACCAGCGTTTAGCACTCACTTATATGTACAACGACTCGTTCAACTACACGCCTTCAGATGGTGATTTGGATGAATTTGAATTTGATAAACATTTCTACAAGCGTGGTGCTGAACTGACGTCGTATAACCTGAGCCTCTACTCTAACTGGACTGATAATTTCTCAACCGAGATTCGCTATTCATACAGCGACGTTGATTTTCTACAGGCTGCTGTAGCGGGCAAAGACTTCGCCGAATTCCGAGTCGAGTTGGATGAGGTTGATGTTTATCTAGGTCAGGATGACAGCCGTCAGGCCAATGATCTGCAATACGAAGTGGAGCAGCTGGTAATTCGCGGTACCTACGTGCTGGGTAACCACAGTATTACAGCAGGTTATGAAAAAGACACGACTGACGTTTACAACCTGTTCTACCAGCATACCGACACGGAAGTGCGCTTCAGCGGTATTGATAATTTTGCAGCCGGTTTGGCAAGTCGGGTTTACTACGGTAATGCGCTTAGCAACAACGAGCTCGATGCCGGTGTGCGCTGGGCATATGACATCAATACGATGTATATCGAAGACCGGTGGCAGGTAAACGATCGTTTGAATGTAACGTTTGGTCTGCGTTATGAGGAATACTCAACCAACGATCGTCCCGATGAAAACCCAGGCTTTGTCGCCGACTACGGTTTCTCTAATACCGCTACGTTGGATGGTGTCGATTTGTTAATGCCTCGTTTTGGTTTTACTTATGACCTAAACGAGTCTGTCACCATCCGTGGTGGCGCGGGCTTGTTCTCCGGCGGTAATCCCAACGTTTGGTACTCCAACGTGTATAGCAATACCAACACAACTGCTGTTCAGGTGTCGGCACGTAACGTTGATTTGTTCGCGCAGAACTATGTCAACTGTGAGAGCGGTGTACCAGTTTGCGGTCCCGGTTGGGGCGTGCCCTCGGATCTGGCCGATCAGGTGGCCGCAGGTGACGGTAGTAACTTCGAAATTGTCTACCTAGATCCTGACTTTGAAGCGCCATCAGAGTGGAAGTATGCCTTGGGTGTGACATGGGAGCTCGATAGCGGCTATATCATTACAGCAGACGCACAGATCACCCGGGGTGACGATACCGCCATTTACAAGCACGGTGATTTAGACTTTACCGGTCAATACAATAACTTTGGCAATGGCTATCCCATTTACGAGAGTAACCGGGCCCCAACATTTGTGCTGACCAACAGTTCAGTGGGTAACGAGTCTGAATCCTTCGCCGTCAGCGTGTTTAAGGTTTATGAGTCGGGTTTGGATATTCGGTTGGGTTACGCCTGGACCGATGCCAAAGACGTCAATCCCATGACTTCGTCGGTGGCCTTTTCGAACTATGCCAACCGAACTTTCTACGATCCCGAAGAAGAAGTGTTGTCGACCTCAAACTACAATGTTGAGCATCGCATCACCGCCGTGTTGAACTACACCACGCAGTTCTTTGGTAACTACGATACGCGGATCTCGTTGTTTGGTCAGTCTAGCTCGGGTGTACCTTATAGCTTGGTACTCGAGGGTGGTGATGGCACCATTGGTGCTTATGGTTTTACCCCTTACTTGGACTTTATCGAGCACGTGCTGATCGAGCCCGGCTCTCGCAACGAGGAGGAGGGTAGCTGGTGGACTAAGGTTGATCTGCGGGTATCTCAGGAATTTCCTGGCTTTAGCCCCGATCACCGCGGTAGTGCATTCCTGATTATTGATAACTTCACGAATTTCTTAAACGACGATTGGGGTGTGATGGAGAGACCCAACTTCCCCTACGGGGTTACCTTGGCCGATCAGGCGGCGGGTCGTGCGGAGTCTCGTATTGGTGATGCGTCACTGTGGGAAATTCGCGTGGGTGTGAACTACCGCTTCTAATCCAGAGCTAAGCAACAATCCAAGGCGCCCAAAGGGGCGCCTTTTTTATGTCGCCGACTGACTAAACACGGAGAATTGCTGCCCCCCCTTTTCTGCTACGTTCAGCAGCTAGCGGTTGAAATGGGGTGTTTTGGGGTGCGCAGCCGGTAAAAGGGCCGTTCACTAAAACATCCAAAGGGCCCGGCCTCAACGCCTTATTGGTCTGGAGTGGCAAGAGCCTGTTCAAGCAGGGTGCTCAAGCGTCGCGCCGCCAAGCCAAGCCGCGCTATGGCGAGCTCGCTATGCTTTTCTAGATACGCCTCATTAAGTGATCGCAGCGGGTCACCGTTGACGTAACCGAGACTGGTTTGCTGACTCAGGCGTAAACTTTCATCAGCCCATTCAATAGGATCAATACTCGCACTGGTGGGCATTGCCGCTTGGGTGAGCGCCAACAGCGATTGTTGCTGAGTGGCAACGGCATAAAGCGGCAGGTAGCCGTCCCAAACCTGATGTATGCGGGTGCTATCTCTGTCTTCTTCGCCAAAAAAATGCTGCCAGGCTTCTGATAGCGCCACAGGGTAGCGGTTACCTCCCCAGTCTTCAGCCAATCCAATGTGCAGCGGTTGATGAATGTCAGCAACGAAATGCGCCACAAAGCGCAGGGCCTCGGCGCGGTCGGAACGGGGGGCGGCAGCGTTAGCCAGCACAGCGCGATAACGCTTCAGTGCTGTGATGATGTCACCGTCCTTCGGTGGAGTGACTAGCCGAACACTCGTGGTATCGCTGTCAACATTCAGGTAGTGCCAGCTACGGGACTCAGGACGCTCTTTTTTAATGCGATCGGCCCAACTGCAGGCCGAGCCAAAGCGCTCACCTTGTAAAAGATCATCAAGTACTGCACGTGCGGAGGGACTGAGCTGTCCTTGAGCCGCATCGCAAACGGCGGCATGGCCCATGTCCCACCAGGCCTGGCTAGGCGCGCTGATGAGCAGAGACGTCAGCAAGACAAGCTGTAGGGTGGCGGCCAATAGCCGGCGACCGAAACGAGAATCCGAATTCTGGGTATTGATAAGCATGGCGGCAGTGTAGCGTTAGAAGGCTTCAGCGCCGAGGCAAGTGGCCAACATAATTTGGGGTGCGGCGCCCATTCACCTTGGTATGCGTTTTCGCGTGTGCTG
>CAYPPU010000079.1:0-2012 GCA_964412695.1 uncultured Alteromonadaceae bacterium
GCCCCTAGTGATCAGCAATTGTGGTTATTGCATCTACCCAGTCGGGAGCTGACTCGGTTGGCCTTGGTGGGTTTGAGTGGCCGCGATCAAGATCCGTTGGCAACACTGAAGGCCGAACAAGGGTTGTCGCTTCACGATGCTGATAACCCTCGGCCGCTGCGGGTGACATCGCTGCAGTGGCACCCCACGCGACAGATAGCACTGGTGCAGTTGCGCGCGGTAGACAACAAAGATCGCTGGATTGCCTGGGTTGATGCCGCCTCGGGCAAATTACATGAGCTGCATCGTTTGCACGATCCGGCCTGGGTTAATTGGTATCACAACGAGTTGGGCTGGTTGGCGGATACGGAAACGGCGTGGTTTTTATCCGAAGAAAGTGGCTACAACCATCTGTATACGGCAGGCCTGAATGGCGGCCTTCGCCAGCATACGCGCGGTGACTTTGAGCTTCGACAGGTAACGCCGGCTGCGGATGGTCGCAGTATTTTTGCGATCAGTAACCGGGCTCACCCCACTGAATGGGATTTATATGAGTTGGAGTTGGCCAATAAGGGACTGAGCCAACTGACAACGCTCAAAGGCGTTGAAGATTTTCGCTTGAGTGCCGATGGACAGCGCGCCGCGCTGCGGTACTCCTCCTCCTACGTTCCGATGCAAGCCGCGGTGGTGGATTTAGAGGATGGCGAGTTGTCGCTGCAGACCGATACCCGGACTCCCGAGTATTCGAGGATCACCTGGCAGCAGCCGGCCTATGTCGCCGTGCCATCACTGCACGGTGCAGGTAAGCCGCTTTGGTCGAAGTTCTATGCGGCAGATAGCCAGTACCAGGGCAAACGCCCAGCTGTGCTGTTTGTTCACGGCGCCGGTTACACCCAGAACACCCACCACAGTTTTCCCTATTATTTTCGTGAGCAGATGTTTCATAACTTGCTGACATCGCGTGGCTATCATGTTTTAGATATGGATTACCGCGCCAGCGAGGGTTACGGCCGAGACTGGCGTACAGCTATTTATCGCCAAATGGGTACGCCTGAGTTAGAAGATCTGCGCGATGGTGTTGCTTGGCTCATCGCCGAACACAACGTTGATCCCGACCGCATCGGTATTTATGGTGGTTCTTACGGCGGCTTCATGACACTCATGGCGCTCTTTAAGGCTCCCGACGATTTTGCGGTGGGTGCCGCACTTAGGCCGGTAACCGATTGGCGCCATTACAATCATGGTTACACCTCGGCCATTTTGAACACGCCCTCGGTAGACCCCAATGCCCATCGCCGCAGTTCGCCCATTGAGTATGCCGAGGGTTTGCAAGGAAAGTTGCTGATCAGCCACGGTATGCTGGACGACAACGTGTTCTACAAAGACTCGGTCATGTTGGCGCAGCGATTGATCGAATTAGAGAAGCCTAACTGGGAGTTGGCTTCCTATCCGCTTGAGCCCCACGGTTTTGTCCACCCCGAAAGCTGGCTCGACCAGTATCGGCGGATCTTGGAGTTGTTCGAGCGTAACTTGGCAGACTCACCTCACGGCGCGCCCTAGAGGCTGGAGCCAGCGCAGTCGAGACGCCCAATCGGTATGTTTCTGTACAATTTCGGCCACGCTTTAGCAAGCTTGATGCACCCTTTGATGCTGCCCGTAATACCCCTCGGGCTTTTTAATCAGATCGTCGCGCATTGCTGACTTGAAGGTTGGACAGGGTGTGGTGTCCAACTCTTTTTCATACATAGGCTGTGACCCGTCATAACACCAAAAAAAGGCGAAAAAATTCGCCGATTCGCTACGCATTGGAGTCCCAATTGGTTCACGACTGTGACAGAATTGTGAAAAATTATTATTAACTGCGAACCCGTTGTGAAACCGACAAATATTGCTGACCCCGAGTACTTCCACAAGGTTGTGGATTGCCAGTACGCGTGCCCGGCGCATACGCCTGTGCCCGAGTACATCCGATTAATCGCCAATGAGCGTTACTCAGACGCCTATATGGTTAACTGGGAGTCTAACGTCTTCCC
>CAYPPU010000079.1:2112-6386 GCA_964412695.1 uncultured Alteromonadaceae bacterium
TTTATTCTGGGGATGGGCATTAACCAGCATTTCCAAACCTACGTCGATAGCCTGTCAGGCATCTTGGATAAAGGCTATGACGCGGTGTTTATCGGCACCGGCGCGCCTCGCGGCAGTGACTTAGAGCTGCCCGGTCGAGCCGAGTGTGATACCAGTATTCATGTCGGCATTGATTGGCTGGCCTCGGTTGCGTTTGAGCACCTTTCTCAAGCCGGCAAACGCGTTTTGGTATTGGGTGGTGGTAACACTGCTATGGACTGCTGCCGAACCGCTCGCCGTTTAGGCGGTGAGGACGTTAAGGTCGTGGTGCGCTCGGAATTCAGCAAGATGAAAGCCTCACCTTGGGAAATCGAGGATGCCATTGCCGAAGATATTCCCATCATCAACAACCACGTACCCAAAGAGTTTGTGCACGAGAACGGCAAGCTTAAGGGCATGAGTTTCACTGTGGTAGACGTGGTGTATGACGCCGCCGGCAAGCGTAATTTGGTGCCCACGGGTGAGGAAGTCTTCTTTGAGGCTGACGAGGTCATCATTGCTATCGGACAAGACAATGCCTTCCCTTGGATTGAGCGCGACTTGGGTATTAAATTTGGTAAATGGGATATGCCGGAGGTCGATACCACGACCTTCCAGAGCAGTCGTAAGAATGTTTTCTTTGGTGGCGATGCCGCTTTTGGTCCCGAAAACATCATCACGGCGGTGGCACATGGTCATCAGGCGGCTATTTCGATTGACCTGTTTCTCAGCGGTAAGAGTGTCACTGATCGCCCCGCGCCTGGCGTTAATCTCATCAGTCAAAAGATGGGCATGCACGAGTGGAGTTATGACAGCCAGGTCTCTAATGATGACCGCTTTAAAGTGCCGCATGTTGACAAAGCCGTTGCATTGAAAGACCGCAAGGTTGAAGTCGAGCTGGGCTTTGATCGTGAAGTGGCCTATCAAGAGGCCGAGCGCTGCTTAAACTGTGATGTGCAAACAGTGTTCACAACAGCCAAGTGCATTGAATGTGATGGTTGTGTGGATATCTGCCCGACAGACTGCATCAACTTTATCTCGAATGCCGAGGAACCCGTGCTACGAGATTCGCTGCGTATGAAAGCCAGCAATTTGGCGCAGGACCTCTATGTCTCTGAAGACCTGGTACAAACCGGTCGAGTCATGGTCAAAGATGAGAATGTTTGCCTTCACTGCGGACTGTGTGCCGAGCGATGCCCTACGGGCGCTTGGGATATGCAGCGCTTCCTTTATTCTGTTACTAAGGCTGGAAACTCATGCAGTCCAAACAGTCGATAAACGACTTCGTTATTAAGTTTGCTAACGTCAACGGCACCGGCTCAGCCAGTGCCAACGGCATGTTTGCCAAGGCGATCTTCCGCATGGGTATTCCCGTAAGCCCGCGCAATATTTTCCCTTCTAACATTCAAGGTATGCCAACTTGGTATGAGGTGCGGGTGAGTGAAGATGGCTATCTTGGCCGTCGCGGCGGAACCGATATTATGGTTTGCGTGAACCCGCAGAGTATGGCTAAAGATGTTGCGGAAGTGGACGCCGGCGGCTATTTCATCTACGACTCGACCAAGCCCTTAGATTTGCGCTACATCCGCGACGATGTGCATTACATCGGTATCCCGTTCACCGAAATTTGTTTGCGCGAATACACCGATGCGCGTCAGCGCTTGTTATTTAAAAACGTGATCTACGTAGGCGCCTTGGCGGCGCTCTTGAATATCGATTTTAGTGTACTCAGAGATTTGGTTGCAGATCAGTTCAAGGGTAAAGAAAAGCTGATCACCCCCAATATTTATGCGCTGGAGCTGGGCTTTCAGTATGCCAGCAATCATTTTGATTGCCCCTTGGGCATTCATTTGGAGCGTGGTCGCAAAGTGGCCAAGCACATTGAGGACTTCGACAACATTCTCATGGATGGCAACACCGCAGCAGCGTTGGGTGCGGTCTATGCCGGTGCGACGGTGGCGGCGTGGTACCCCATTACGCCATCCACCTCTGTAGTGGAGGCGTTTGATAAGTACTGCCGACGTCTACGCATTGATCCCGGTACAGGAAAGCGTAACTACGCCATTGTCCAGGCCGAAGACGAGCTCTCAGCGATGGGTATGGTGGTGGGTGCTAACTGGAACGGCGCCCGGGCTTTTACCGCCACTAGCGGCCCCGGTCTGTCCTTGATGAGTGAATTTCTGGGGCTTGCGTATTACGCCGAAGTACCCGTCGTACTGGTAGATGTGCAGCGCGCCGGCCCTTCAACCGGTATGCCTACGCGTACCCAGCAATCTGATGTTTTGGCCGCAGCCTACGCTTCCCATGGTGATACCAAGCATGTGTTGCTGTTCCCAGCGACACCGGCTGAATGTTTTAGCATGACGCTGCAGTCATTTGATTTGGCCGAGCGACTGCAAACGCCGGTGATTATCATGAGTGATTTGGACTTAGGCATGAACGAGTGGATGTCGCCTCCGCTCGAGTTTGACGACAGCCATGCCTATGATCGCGGTAAGGTCCTTAACGCCCAGCAGTTGGAGAACATGACCGAGCGCTTTGGCCGCTATCTCGATGTTGATGGCGACGGCATTCCCTATCGCACGTACCCGGGGACCCATCCGGAGAAGGGGGCGTACTTTACCCGCGGCAGCTCCCGAGATGAGTATGCCGCTTACTCCGAGGACGGCGCGGCCTATGTGCGCAATATGGATCGCTTGCTGAAGAAATTTGAAACCGCCAAGACGCTCGTTCCGGAAGCGAAGATCAAGGAGGCTGAGGTTGAAACCCGCTATGGCGCGGTGTTCTACGGCACCACAGCATCCCCGGCTTACGAGGCTATTGAAATCTTGGAAGCCGAAGGTATCAGTCTCGACTCCATGCGTATTCGCTCTTTCCCCTTTAATCGGGATGTGGAGCATTTCTTGAACAATCATGACCGCATCTTTGTGATTGAGCAGAACCGCGACGGTCAAATGCGTCGTTTAATGCTCAATGAGACCAGTGCGCCGGTTAAAGAGAAGATGATTCCGATATTGGAGTACGACGGCTTACCCGTCACGGCACGCAAGATTGCCGGCATGATTCGCAACTACATCACCCACGGTAACGTCACACCGATCACGCGGAAAAGCGCTCCTGAGGAGGCCATCGCATGACCTATGTTAAGCCCCAGTTCCGTCATCCCAACGCGCCGACCAATGAATTGGGTCGTACTCGTCAGGAGTATGAGGGCGGTTTGTCGACCCTGTGTGCTGGCTGTGGACACGATTCTATCAGTGCGGCGGTAATTGATGCCTGCTTTGAATTGAGCATTGAACCTCATCGTGTGGCGAAGCTCTCGGGCATTGGCTGTTCTTCCAAGACACCGGCCTACTTTTTATCGGGGTCGCACAGTTTTAATACGGTCCATGGACGGATGCCGTCGGTGGCGACCGGTGCCAATTTGGCGAACCGTGATTTGATCTATATCGGCGTCTCTGGAGACGGTGATACCGCGTCGATTGGTTTTGGTCAGTTTGCCCACGTTGTGCGACGAAACCTCAACATGACGTACATCGTGGAAAACAATGGCTGCTACGGTCTGACCAAGGGGCAAGACTCGGCGACCATGGATACCGGGTCGTCCAACAAGAAAGGCGATATCAATATGTACTCGCCGATCGACGTGGCCCGAATTGCCATAGAAATTGGTGCGACGTTTGTGGGCCGCAGTTTCTCGGGTGACAAGCAGCAGCTGGTGCCGCTAATCAAGGCGGCGATCAGCCATCGCGGTTTTGCGCTGCTGGACGTTATCTCGCCGTGTGTGACTTTCAACAATCACTCAGGTTCGACCAAGAGCTATGAGCATGTGCGGAATAGCAATGACGCCATGCCGGTAGATTTTGTACCCATGCGTGAGGAAATCACCGCCACCTACGACTCGGGTAGCACTTGTGAAGTGGTGATGCATGACGGTTCTATGGTGCGCTTGTATAAACAGGGCAATGACTACGATATTGAAGATCGGCAGTCAGCTCTGCAGGCAATCTCTCATTACCAGAGTGAAGGCAAGGTGCTGACAGGGCTGTTGTATATTAATCGCGACAGCGAAGAGCTACACGATGTCTTGGGAACCGCGCGCCGACCGCTCAACACTATGAATGAGCAGGAGCTGTGCCCAGGGTCAAAGTTTCTCGACAGTATCAACGCGGGTCTACGTTAATTTAGGTTTGGTACCCCCGCGGGTGTAGTTCAATGGTAGAACGAAAGCTTCCCAAGCTTTAGACGTGGGTTCG
>CAYPPU010000080.1:0-6372 GCA_964412695.1 uncultured Alteromonadaceae bacterium
CGTGGCTAATTCTTGTTTGTTCTTGGTCATAAGGTCGTTGCAAATGTTTTGCTTTTTAACGAATGGATTAACGCTCAAAAAAAGTGCCAGTGGTATCGGCCAGTACGGATGGGCACTCAAGTGGAATGAAGTGCCCCGTGGCTGGAACTGAGAGCCACTCTGTGTTGGGCCTCGCCTGTTGAATCATTATCTGCTTGTCAGTACCACACCACGGATCCTCTTCTGCGCTAATTTGTAACAGCGGCGCGTCCCATTTGGCCAAAATGGGTATCGCGTCCGCGCGCGATGCGTTCAAATTGCCCTGAGCAATGAAGGCAGCGGTCGGTGTGTCGATGGCCATCGACCGAATCGTCTGACGAATTGAATCCCCCGTATTTGGGCTGGCTTGTTCGATGACGGCGTCTGCAACGGCGGCAGGTCCTTGCTCAAGCCAAATCTGCTGTTGCGCGCGGGTACGTTCAACATGTATTTCATTACCAGCCATGGGGTTGAATGCGACCAGAGCGACACGCCTGATCCGCTCTGGCGCCCGCCGCATCAGATTCACCGCGAGCACGCCTCCGAGTGAAAAGCCGAGTAGGTCGATCTGATCCGTGCAGCCTTCAAGCTGTTCTGTCCACCACGCATCACTTCCCAGGGACGTTGCGTGCATGTCTGTGATTCGTACGGTTGGATAAACTGATCGCCGCTCCCAAGCGTCAATGAGTGGCCGGAAAATCCGCTCATCACACAACGAGCCAGGCAATAAAAGGCGGGTGGGGGCGTTAGCCACGAAGTCGACTCCCGTCGACTGCATCGAACCAGTACAAACGATCAAGCGGAAGTTTGATGTGGACGATCTCGCCACGCGTTAGGCGTAAATCTTTTGTCGCTTTGACAGAGAAAACGTTGTCCGCGAGCTTTAGATTCACCATCGTACTGTCACCTAAGAGTTCGAACGTGTAGATTGGAGCACTGAAGTGCGATGACTCTTCGGTCGAGAGTTCCATGTCTTCGGCTCTCACGCCCAATAGAAGCGCACCCGGTTGCGGTGCTTTCAAATTTATGACGGGCCCCTTCTCACAGCAGACCGTTTGTTCACCCGCTAACACCGGTAAGAGATTCATCGCAGGTGAGCCGATGAAGCCTGCAACAAAAGCATTCGCGGGATCATTGTAGATATCTTCGGGGCGCCCCAATTGCTGAATCACGCCATCGCTCATAACAGCGACGCGATGCGCCAGCGTCATCGCCTCGACCTGATCGTGAGTGACGTAAATTGTCGTTACGCCCAATTCTTCGGAGAGATTTTTGATCTCGGCGCGTGCCGTAACTCGTAATTTCGCATCAAGGTTTGACAGTGGTTCGTCCATTAGGAACACCTGAGGGTTTCGGACGATTGATCTTGCCAGCGCGACACGCTGCCGTTGGCCCCCAGATAGTTCTCTTGGCATTCTTGCCAGATACGGCTCAAGTCCAACACGCGCAGCAGCGCGATTAACCATCGCTTGCCGTTCACTCATACTTTTTTTCTGCAGCTTAAGCGGATAGGCGATATTGTCAAAAACGTTCATATGCGGATAGAGGCCATAGTTCTGAAAAACCATGGCGACGTCTCGCATTTGCGTCGGCACATCGTTGATACGAACGCCGTCAAAAAGAATATCACCGCCACTGGGCTCCTCAAGGCCTGCGATCATCCGCATGGTCGTCGTCTTCCCACAACCTGACGGACCCAAGAGGACCAAAAATTCACGATCTTTGATATCTAGATTAAGCGCATTGACAACGTGCGTGTTGCCGAACCGCTTGTCTAGGTTTTTTAATTCAATGAGTGCCATAAGTTCTTAATGGAATATCAGCGTACTGAACCCGCCGTCAGACTACCGACAAAATGTTTCTGTACGAGCAATGAGAGTATGAACATCGGAACCGTGATGAGGAGGCCGCCAGCTGCCATCAATTCCCATAAGTCGCCTCGTTCTGTTCGGAAGCCAATGAGGCCTATCGGTAAGGTCAATGCATTTTGCTTACCCAAAATGAGGGCAAATAAGAATTCATTCCATGTCAGGGTGAAACTGAAGACAGCCGATGTAATGATTCCGGGCCAAGCTGCAGGCACCACAATTTCCCAAATGACTCGTGACCGGTGGGCGCCATCAACCATTGCAGATTCTTCGATTTCGATAGGCACGGCATCTAAGAAGCCTTTAATCATCCAGACAGCGTAGGGCAGAACGATGGACAGGTTCACGAGTACCAGCGCGAACCGGGTATCCAGCAGTCCCCACGCCTTGAACATCAGAAAAAATGGTAATACAACCACCGCAGCTGGGATGAATTGTGATGCAATCACCAGTAAAAAAAGCGTTCGCTTGAATGGAAATTTGAATCGCGAAAAGGCATATGCGGCCATGGTTGCGATAGGAATCGCAATAATTACTGTGCCAACCGCCACGAGTAAGCTATTGACAATTTTGTTACCCAAATTCCATGGGTGCGCAAAGACTGTGGAGAGATTTTCTAGCGTTGGTGTAAAGACAAATGCGGTGGCCAGCGAATACACGTCACGCGGCGTTTTGAAAGCGGTGAGCAAAATCCAAAAAATGGGCAGTAAGATCGTGCCCGCGATGAGGAGAATACCGACACCATGTAAGAACTCGAAACTCCACCGGCGCGCGAGCATGGTACTCGGTGAGGGCATTTTGGCAGGTAAGTGGTTCATTTTCGAATCACCAGTCGCAGGTAGAACATGGCAATTGTTAATAAGATCGCGGTCAGAATGTAGGCCGCTGCAGCGGCATATCCCAGGTCGTAATATCCGAAAGCGGTGTTGTAGACGTAGTAGGCGAGGGTTTGTGTCGAGGTGCCTGGCCCTCCGTTACTCAATGTGAAAATGGTGTCGAAGGCCTTTAGCGCGAATACTGACTTCAGTATCGCAACGACGGCCAGAACCGGCATAATTTGCGGTAGTGTCACGTCGATGAAAACACGAATAGGGCCCGCACCATCAATGCGGGCAGCTTCTTCTGTTTCTTTGGGGACAGACGCCAGTCCGCCTAATATTATTAAGGTCATGTAGGGGGCCCAGTGCCAAACGTCTGACGCGACGACAGCCGCCATTGCCAGCGTTGCGTCGGATAGCCAAACCTTTCCTTCTAAAGCCGGTATCAGCAAGCCGATTAGGTATTGCGCGACTCCGAATTCAGCATTCAAGAAGAAGCGAAAAGAAATACCGATTACCGCCGGACTCATAACGAATGGGAGGATCAATAGGATGCGCGTTAGTGAGTAAACGCGCCCTTGACGCTTTAATAAGAGCGCTGCGCCAAGGGCGAGTATCAATGTTGCGAGCACGTCCCAGCCGACAAAGATGGCTGTCACTTTCACAGAGTCCATGAACTCGGGGTCATCGGTCAGCAGGAGAATGTAGTTCTCCAGACCCACCCAGGCTCCTGGTTCATCCATTCGCGCTAATTTCCACTCGCGGAGACTCAGAACGAAGGAGTAGCCTAACGGGAAGATGGCCATCGCCAAGACGAATAATATCGCTGGTGATAGCAACCAAACCCAGGCTGGTACGCGCTTTAGCAACATATGAATCGAGCCATCAACTACGCATGATTCGCCGCGCACGCGATGCGGCGTTATCAAGCGCTGTCTTTACATCACCTTGGCCACTGGCTAACTCGTTGATGGTCGCCTCGAGCAGGTCTGAGAACTGTGGCCACTGCGGGAACAGCGGTACGCCACGTGCGCCCTTGAGTGCTTGGGCACCGGCACGGTGCATGCCTCCGAAACGATCATTAACAGCGGCGTCCATCAGGTTGGCTGTTTGGACAGCAACGACCTCGTTCTTTGTCGTATCCAGCAGAAGGTCACGCTCGATAGCGGGCTGCGTCAGCCAGCTGAGATACTCCATCGCCGCGTCTTTCTGTTTACTGTTGCGGTTGATGCCATAAAACCAGCTATTGGTGTAGGTCGTATTGTCCTTACCTGGCATTGAGGGCAACGCAACAAAGCCCACCTGATCTCGATTCAATGTGGATGTCTTCGGATCCGTTAGCCCTGCATAGCGCCACCACCAGACTGGAACCATCGCGCTTTTCCCCTGAGCGACCGAGTTGACAGCATCCGTTTCGTTGAATGCTGCACTGGCAGCTGGTGCGACTTTGTGCTTAAGCAACACATCGAGATACGCCTGTGTGGCCGCAATCCCTTGTGGTGAGTTGAATATCGGATTTCCCTGCGCGTCAATGAGGTCACCACCCATTCCCCAAAGATAGTTCATCCAAATCATGAGGTTTTGGCCGCCAGTTTTGCCGTAATACATGGCTACGCCCGACATGTCTGTCTTGTCTTGGATCACTCTCCCAGCCTCAACCATTTGGTCCCAGGTCTCTGGTGGTTTGATTCCTAATTTCGCGAATACGTCTTTTCGGTAAAACAATAACTGAACGTGACCGCGGATGGGAAATCCAAGATAGTTTGGACCATTACCGAAACCATCCCGTGCAGCGCGCAGATGGGCAGTCGGGTACCGACTTGCCATATCGATTTTTTTCTCAGCCAATCTGCCGTTGAGTGGTTCAAAGAGGTTGTAGAGGCTTGGGCCCCAAATATCCATGACGCTGAGCACATCATATTGGTCTGTTTTGGCAACAAGCTCAGCCGTTAACTTTTCACGTGTGTTGGCGAATGGCACATATTGGTATTTGACCTTGATGCCTGTTTGCGCTTCAAACTCGGCCAAGCGAGCCTCATGTGCAGCAAACTGGGGCGCAACAACACTGAGCACGTTCACAGTTTGACCAGCATACGGCTTCCCCGGTTTCAATAAGCTGCTCTGCGCAAATGCGCTTAGGCTCGGAAGCCCGAGGGTTGCAGCCGCTGCTGACCACTGCATCATTTCTCTTCTATTCATCATGGTTGTCTCCTGTGAGTAAAAAATTCGCTTGCAAGCAAGCAACGGGAAAAAGCACCCGAGGGTGCAGAAAGCATTTACGGAAGTGCGCCACGCACAGATCCTCTAATGCACAGTTGGCCTTCTAAAACAACAGTCCGCCCTTTGCTTGTAAGCGTGGCTCTTTTGTCTTGGGCTTGTATTTGAATCGTTAGAAGTGCTAAGACCGCGTCGATCATCTCGGCCAATGGTTGCGCGTATGTTGTCAAGTTGTATGAGGGCCAACGCGCTTGCGGTACATCGTCGAACCCCACAACCGATACCTGTTCAGGTACGGAGAGTCCAAGCTCATACCGCAGCGTATCGATTGCAGTCATTGCCATTCGATCGTCCGCCGCTACGATGGCATCGGGTACGTTTTTCAATGCGCGTGTTCCCCGTTTCGTTGAAAACCAACCCCGCACAACAGCGATCGTCTTGGCTTCGTCATAGTCACCAATGCCGTATGCAAAGAGTGGCATGCCTGCTTTGTCTAGTGCCGATCGACAGCCGCGCTCACGGGCTTGATTTGTTGATGACTGAAGGCTTCCAGCGAGATAAGCGATGCGTTTATGGCCGCGTTCAATGAGGAGGTTTGTTAGCGCCAAAACACCTGTTTTTTGATCGGTTTGCACCGAGTGAAAGGAGCGGTCAGCGTCGTCTGCAGGCACGCGATTGAATAAAACGACAGGGATGCCTGCCGCTGTGCACGCACGCGCCAGTTCCGCGTTCAGTGTTGTGGCTGCCAACACAATCCCATCGACTCGATAGTTGAGTAATTGCTCCATCAATTCAGCCTGCCGATCACCATCTGCGATAAAAAGCAGCACCTGCATGTTCTGAGCTTGAAGACCTTCAGTCAGCGCTTGTAGGAAACGGGGATAGAAAAGATTGTCGAGATGTGCCATAACCACCCCAACAATTTGGGTCCGTCCTGTGATGAGGTTGCGCGCGTGTGCGTTGGGCCGGTACCCAAGGGACGCAGCAGCCTTCAACACGCGCTCTTTAGTCTCATGTGCGATGCTGGCGCCCGGTGTAAAGCAGCGCGATACAGCCGATTGAGAAACCCCAGCAAGCGCCGCCACATCGTGTGACGTCGCATGCTTGACCGCTATACGGTCTTTGATCCGGGCTTGTTGCATCTGGGCGGTTTCGTTACTTTGGCGTTGCAATTCGTTTATGCATACGTATGCATAGTTAGATTGTATTCCTCGTCTTGCCTTGGTGCGTCAGGACTTTCCCTAGGGTGTGCGTTTCTCTAACCGTGGATCGTTATCCCAGACCTGCTGGGTTACCGGCGATGCGCGCGCCTTCACTTAGCGCAGCGAGTTTCGCGTAGGCAATGTCGGGGTCCACTGCGCCAAAGCCGGCGAATGTCCCAAAGCCGCAATCACTGCTAGCGATAACGCGGTCGCTACCAACGATGCTTGTAAAGCGTTCGATACGCTGCG
>CAYPPU010000081.1:0-6318 GCA_964412695.1 uncultured Alteromonadaceae bacterium
AGGGCTCAACCTGATTCTGCTGGTCATAAAATTCCAGGGCAAAATCGTCAAGCCGCCCTGATTCAATCGCTTGGCGTATATCAGCCATATGTTTTTGGTAGTAACGCAAATTATGGATGGTGCAAAGTTGCGAGCCCAGAATTTCATTGCACTTATCCAAATGATGCAGATACGCGCGACTGAAATTCTGGCAGGTGTGACAGTCACAGTTGTCGTCAATGGGACGGGTACTGGTTTTATGGCGAGCATTGCGTAGCTTGAGTACACCGGCGCTGGTAAACAAATTGCCGTTACGTGCGTTGCGGGTGGGCATGACGCAATCAAACATGTCGATGCCACGCCGCACACTCTCCAACAGGTCGGCAGGCGTTCCCACACCCATTAAATAGCGTGGTCTGTCTGCCGGCAATTGATGCGCCACCGTGTCGAGCACATGCATCATCTCGTCCTTGGGCTCACCTACCGACAAGCCACCAATGGCATAGCCATCAAAACCAATATCCACTAAACCGGCCAAGGATTCTCGTCGCAGGTCCTCGTACATGCCGCCCTGGACAATGCCAAATAACGCAGACGGATTATCACCGTGAGCCGCCTTGCTTCGCGCCGCCCAACGTAGGGATAGCTCCATTGAAACCCGCGCCTCTTCGCGAGTCGCTGGATAGGGCGTGCACTCGTCAAAGATCATGACAATATCGCTGCCAAGATCACGCTGAATCTGCATGGACCGCTCTGGATCCAAGAACACCTTATCGCCATTGACCGGCGACCGAAACGTTACGCCCTCCTCCGCCACCTTGCGCAGGTCACCCAAACTAAACACCTGAAAGCCGCCGGAGTCGGTGAGGATAGGGCCAGACCAACCCATAAAATCATGCAGATCGCCGTGTTGGCGGATGATGCCGGTGCCGGGTCTCAGCCAGAGATGGAAGGTATTACCCAAAATAATTTGAGCACCAATGGCCTCGATATCGCGCGGCAACATACCCTTTACGGTGCCGTAGGTGCCCACGGGCATGAAGGCGGGCGTCTCTACAACACCGCGCTCAAACTGTAATCGGCCGCGCCGTGCCAAGCCATCACTTGAGAACTGCTCAAACTTCACGATTGCCGCCTCATGGCCATAACATCTTCATTGGGTGTTACAAACATGGCGTCACCATAGCTGAAAAACCGGTAACGGTTACGCACCGCCTCGGCGTAGGCCGCGAGCGTGGCCGACTGACCCGCGAATGCCGAGACCAACATGATTAAAGTGGATTCTGGTAAATGGAAATTGGTGATCATGGCATCAACCACCCGAAAGGGCTGACCGGGGTACAGAAAGATATCACTCTCGCCCTGAAAAGGTTGAAGCACACCACTTTGTGCAGCGGTTTCCAAAGACCGAACCGAAGTGGTGCCAACAGCCACCACCCGCCCGCCGCGTTCGCGACAGCGCACGACGGCTTCACACACCGCCTCTGGCACCTCTAAATATTCGGTGTGCATGGCGTGATCACGGATGTCATCCACTTTAACCGGCTGAAAAGTCCCCGCACCCACGTGCAAGGTCAATTCGCTGGTTTCTATGCCCTTAAGTCGAATATCCGCCAACAGGTTTTGATCAAAGTGCAGGCCCGCGGTCGGTGCTGCCACCGCGCCGTCGCGCTGGGCGTAAACGGTTTGGTAACGCTCACGATCCTCAGCAGCGTCGGCTCTGTCGATATAGGGCGGCAATGGCATGTGCCCATAACGCCGCAGTAACTCAGGCCACGTCCCTACCTCGGGCTCAAGCACAAACAAGGCACCTTCTCGATCGAGAACCCTAACGGAAAATTCGGTGACGTCACTGTCGGGATCCGGTGTAATCAGCACCGCACTGCCGGGTTTGGGCGACTTACTTGAGCGCATATGTGCCAAGGCACTGCCATCGGCGCGTAACCGCTCGATTAAAATTTCTACGCGGCCGCCGGTTTGCTTACAGGCATACAGTCGCGCGGGCATCACTCGAGTGTTGTTAAAAACCAATAAATCTTCGGGCGCCAGCAGATCGATAATGTCAGTGAACTGCTGGTGCTGAACATCACCAGTACGGCCATCAAGCACCATCAGCCGAGACTGACTGCGCTCAGCCAAGGGGACCTGGGCTATCAGCTCCGCAGGCAGATCAAAGTGAAATTCTTGGCGCCGCATGGAATCGATAAGACAGTCTTTAAGACAAAAAAGCCGGCTGCTGCCGGCTTCTCAGTAGAATCCCCGGGACCTCAGCCCTGGGCTTCCTCTTCAGCTTCCGCCTCAGCAGCGGGTGCTTCAGCAGCATCCTCGGCGGCTGGGGCTTCTTCGGCCGCGTCTTCCGCCGCGGGAGCCTCGTCAGCGGCCTCCTCAGCAGCAGCTTCCTCAGCTACAGCTTCCTCTTCCTCAGCGGGCGCTTCCTCAACCGGTGCAGCAGGAAGCACAGCAGTGATTAGCTCCTCAGCGAGCAAGATACGCACTTTTTCCTCGCCATTAACGGGCTTGCCGGCGCCGTCCTGAACGGCATAGCGCTCGTCACCACGTCGGAAGATTTTGTATTCATCGGTCTTTTTTACAAGTTTCATAGCCATGTCTTTTCTCCATTAGGGGTACTCAGAAAACAAGCGCGGACGGGGGTCCGGCTTCAGAGTCGGCGCGGATTCTACCCCAAAGCACGTTTCATAACAGCAATGCATTGCCGTTTTCGATTCTATTGTTATACTGCGCGCCCCAAATCCCTGCCGGAGTGGTGGAATTGGTAGACACGACGGATTCAAAATCCGTTGCCTTTAAAAGCGTGCCGGTTCAAGTCCGGCCTCCGGTACCATCTTTCTTTCGACTCCTAGCGGCTCTGCAAGCACCAAAAATTGAGTGCACAGTAGATCCTCGCCAATGCCTGTCGGTTGACCAACACTGCGCCGGATATCAGATCACCTGTCTCATTACCACTGAGCACAGTCAGGCAGTGGGCGCCTTCCGACTTGCGAGCCCTAAGGCAATCGTCGCCAACACCGCTAAGAGTGGGACCGACTTACTGGCATCATCCAAAATTGCTACTGCAAGAATGGCTGCTCCCCATAAAATCGCCTGACTCACCAAAGATTGCTTCACTGGCACAATACTCCTGCCATGTTCGTGAAACGGTGGCGAAAGCTCCGTAAACGATGACATCCCGCTAACGATTTGTCCGCGGAGAAAAGACTACCCATATTTCCTGCGTCGCTTGCACTCACTGCGCCCAACCAGGACACATGAGCCAGAGAAGCAGCACCAATCACCACCCAGATAACGCCAGAGGCAATGTAACCGTCTGAGTTGCCACCACCTGCCCTGTTCGGTCACGTGTTAGCTCCGTCATACGCAACATTTCCTCGCTGTCTAACTGCAGTACCGAGGTTGATCGCGTGCCGTATTCATCCCCGCGAATCAGCGCAGGCGCCAACCGCCTTTCATTCTCGATCCCAACGCCCGTATCGGGTAGTGCCGAATCAGGTGGCACTGTCTCATCGGTCATCATCGCTGCCAATGCATCTGCCGATTCAGGGGCCGTCACAGACTTTAGGTTGTCCACTAGGCGCTCAGTCTTGGGCCACGTCTCACCCCAGCGTCCATTAGAAATGGCATGGACTCCCGAGGACAAAAGAAGTCGGTCGCCCTGATTGCTCAGCAAATGGAAGGTCCTTGCGTCATCGCTCAACAGTAAATTGAAACCGGCATAGTGGGTGCTCCGCGTTTCCAAGTCGGCTAGCCACTCCGGGGCCGAGGCCTGGCTTTGTAAAAAACCTGCCACTAATTCACCGCGGGAGGGGGCGTTAAAGCCTGCCGCGGGTTCACCGCGCAGATTGGTTAGGGCACAAATTCGTCCGCTGGCGGTCGCGCCGAGCCAGGTTCCCCCCGCCTGCAGATCACGACCGGCCCACAGTTGAGCCGGTCCGTCCCAGCGATGTAAAGACTGGGTGGGGCGAGCGTGGAATTCATCGCGATTGGCCACCATTACCATGGGAAATTGCGGAAAATGATTCAGAGCCAGTCCAATCAAACACACGTTTGGGGTACCCTCATGACAGTGACAAGGTGTGAGTTAGAGCCTGCCATGAAAATCCCGTGGGTGATAGCGCAGCGCGCTCTAGTAAAAAACCGTTCAGGAAATAGCCAGACACCGCATTCGATGAAGAGACAGACATTGTGATCCAGTCCCGATTACCGCAGGTGGGCACCACCATCTTTACCACCATGTCGGCACTGGCAGCCGAGCATGATGCGCTCAACTTATCTCAAGGTTTTCCCGATTTCCCGCCGCCGGCTGCATTGCAAGAGTCATTGGTATCGGCGGCGCGCAGTAACCAACAGCAATACCCGCCCATGATTGGCCTGGCTGCCCTCCGGGAAGCCATAGCCGCCCAGGTCCTAAAATACCGAGGTATCGTAGTAGATGAAACCCAAGAGGTTACGGTGGTGCCCGGTGCAACCGAGGGCATCTACTGCGCCATTACCGCGTCAGTGCGTCAGGGCGATGACGTTATTCTGCTCGACCCCTGCTATGACAGTTATGAGCCCGCGATATTACTGAGCGGCGCACGGCCCATTCATGTGCCGCTAAACCCCATGGATTTTTCCCCCAATTGGCAAGCCATTAGCGATGCCATCACCCCGCGCACGCGGATGATTGTGATTAACTCACCCCACAACCCCACCGGCAGCGTTTGGTCAGAAAGCGACATGGTGGAACTTGAACGCTTGGCCGAGACACACGATTTGCTAATTTGCAGTGACGAAGTTTACGAATTCCTGGTCTTTGACGAGCGGCCACACCTAAGTGTGCTGAATTACCCAGCGCTGCGCGCGCGAAGCTTCGCATTATTTTCGTTTGGCAAAACTTTCAGCGTTACCGGATGGAAAACCGGTTACTGCATTGCCCCACCGGCGCTAACGGCAGAATTGCGGAAAATCCATCAGTTTGTGTGCTTCGTGGGTGTCACACCCATTCAAGCAGCACTGGCGGAATTTATGGCCGCACACCCAGATTATCCGGGCACTTTGGCGCAAGCCTATCAAGCGCGCCGAGATCGGCTAGTCGACAAACTCACCGACTCACGCTTTACGTTAAGGCCAAGCGCAGGTACTTATTTTCAACTGATCGACTACAGCAACATCAGTGACAAAACCGGTTTGGAATTGGCGCTGAAATGGACCCAGCATCAAGGTATTGCCACCATACCGCTCGAGCCGTTTTACGCCGCGCCGCCCGCTGACCAGCGCCTGCTGCGCCTGTGCTTTGCCAAGACCAACGAGACCCTAGACGCCGCCGCGGAGTTGCTATGCGCGATTTGACTGTCAGCCTGATACAGAGCGCGCTGGCTTGGGAAAAGCCGCAACAAAACCGCGAGCACTTTGAAACGCTTATTGAGCATTGCGGCAACAAGGCGGATCTGATTGTCCTGCCTGAGATGTTCACCACAGGCTTTTCGATGCAGGCGGCACAACAAGCTGAGTCAATGGACGGAACGACCTGCGACTGGCTACGTCGGTTAGCCAGAGTCCACGACACCGCCATAGCCGGCAGTCTGCCCATTGCCGAGAACGGTGCTGTTTATAACCGTTTGCTGTTTGCCACACCCGAGGGTATCCAGCACTACGACAAGCGCCATTTGTTCCGTATGGGTGGCGAGCACGAGCACTACAAACCAGGCTCAGCGCGCCGGATAGTGAACTGGCGAGACTGGCGAATTAACCTGCAAGTCTGTTACGACTTGCGCTTTCCGGTCTTTAGCCGAAACCAAAATGACTACGATGTATTGCTCTACGTCGCCAACTGGCCCGCCCGGCGCGCACAGCATTGGCGCGCTCTATTGCCGGCTCGCGCTATTGAAAACGCCGCCTATGTCGTGGCCGTTAACCGTATTGGCGACGACGGCAATGGTGTTGCCCACAGCGGTGACAGCCTAGTCATTGATCCACGGGGCACAACTACACTCGACATGGGCAGTGAGGCAGGCGTTAAAACCACCGTTTTAGACGCCGATGCGCTACGGCAATGGCGCGAGCGCTTCCCCGTACATAAAGATGCCGATCGCTTTGAATGGTCGACCTAACTTCATCATGCCCCCCAGACCACAGTGCGGACCCATGACCACCCACGCTAAGGCCGTGCCCTGCACAGGGAGGGTCATTTGCAAGCGTAGCGGGCTCTATTCAATAAACGCTACCAATAGTGCTCGGTTACCAGCTATACAAATACTAATGCCGCCACCAATACCATCAAGACGGCAACCAGTTTATTAAGATGGCTAAGCCAGCCACTGTCATTCAATCTATGACGAAGCC
>CAYPPU010000082.1:0-6300 GCA_964412695.1 uncultured Alteromonadaceae bacterium
AGGTCCACTACACCCGTATGCGCGAGTGCATATAAAGATTCGTTTCGATTCATTTGGAGGCCCCGGGCCGAACGGCCCGGGGTTTAAGCAGCTTTTTTCAAGCTGAGATTAGCGAACCTTGCCCGCCTTCCATGCGTCAAGCAATGTCTGATACGCAATGGTCTTGCCCTGCGGCTTCTCGTTGCTCAACTTCGCCCATGGTGCATGGTCGTTACTCAACCATTTGGATGGCTTGCTCTTGGGGTTCAGCTTGGGCGCGCAACGGGCCATACCTGAACGCTCCAGACGAGCCATAACCTTATCCATCTCTTCGGCTAAGTTATCCATCGCGCCTTGTGGTGTTTTCTCACCAGTTACAGCTTGAGCCACATTTTTCCACCACAGCTGAGCCAACTTGGGATAGTCGGGCACGTTGGTGCCTGTCGGTGTCCAAGCCACGCGGGCGGGACTGCGATAGAACTCGACCAAACCACCCAGTTTCGGCGCCATCTTTGTCATAGCATCCGATTGGATATCGCTCTCACGGATAGGTGTGAGGCCGACGATGGTCTTCTTGAGCGAGACTGTCTTCGCTGTCACAAACTGTGCATACAACCATGCTGCAGCTGTGCGATTTGCATCGTGATTTTCAAAGAACGTCCATGAGCCCACGTCTTGATAGCCGTTCTGCATACCCTGCTTCCAATAAGGACCATTGGGGCCGGGAGCCATGCGCCACTTCGGGGTTCCATCTGCATTGACCACGGGCAAACCGGGTTTAGTCATGTCTGCAGTGAACGCTGTGTACCAAAAAATTTGCTGAGCAATCTGACCCTGCGCTGGAACGGGACCCGCCTCACCAAAGGTCATACCTGTTGCCTCTTTTGGCGCGTACTTCTTCATCCAGTCGACGTACTTGGTCAGGGCGTAGACCGCCGCTGGCGAGTTGGTCGCGCCGCCGCGCTCAACTGAAGCACCTACCGGTGTACAGCCGTCGGGTGTGGTACGAATACCCCACTCATCGATTGGTCGACCGTTTGGAATGCCAACGTCAGCAGTTCCAGCCATGGATAACCATGCATCAGTAAAACGCCAGCCCAAGGACGGGTCTTTTTTACCGTAATCCATGTGCCCGTAGATGGCCTTGCCGTCAATTTCCTTAACATCGTTTGTAAAGAAGTCAGCGATATCCTCGTATGCACTCCAGTTCAGCGGAACGCCTAGGTCATAGCCATACTTGGCTTTGAATTTCGCTTTGATGTCGGCGCGCTCAAACAAATCCGCACGGAACCAATACAGATTGGCAAACTGCTGATCAGGCAACTGATACATCTTGCCATCGGGTGCAGTCGTGAAGCTCGTACCGATGAAGTCCTTCAAGTCCAAACCGGGGTTGGTGTAGGCTTTACCCTTGCCGGCCATGTAGTCTGTCAGGCTCATGATCTTGCCGTAGCGATAATGCGTTCCGATCAAATCCGAGTCACTGATCCAGCCGTCATAAATAGACTTGCCAGACTGCATCGACGTCTGCAGTTTCTCTACGACGTCACCCTCTTGGATAAGGTCATGATTGACCTTAATTCCAGTGATTTCAGCAAAAGCTTTTGCGAGGGTTTTACTCTCATACTCGTGGGTCGTGATCGTCTCCGACACCACATTGATTTCGTTTACACCGGCAGCCTTGAGCTTGGCCGCAGCTTGAATGAACCATTTAAGCTCGTTCGTTTGCTCTGCTTTACTCAAAGTCGAGGGTTGAAACTCATTGTTAATCCAACGAGCTGCAGCTGCCTCATCGGCGAAAGCAGCATGGCCGCCCGTCGCCATGGCTATCGCCACGCTTAGCGCTTTAAGACGCATTTTCATGATGTCTCCTTTTGGAAAATCTCCGTCCCGATTGAATGATGAGTACGAACCTTGGGACAAAAATAGGCTCGACTCTGCGAAAACTGAATACTGAAAATCATCCCTTGCGCATGATCAAAATAAGTAGCGCAAGAGATGAAATAAAACTCACCCATACGCTGGGTTCCTGATCCAACACAAACCAATCCATGAAATGTTCGGATAAACCTACAAAAGCCAAATTCACGTAGGCCATGGTCAAAAGACCAATGAATAAACGGTCTCCCCTCGTGGTTGCAATCGGGAGAAAACCTTTCCTCATTGTTGTTGGCGATTTAATTTCCCATACCGTCATGCCAATCAACATCAAAACGATGCAGATAAAAAACACAGCCACAGGTGTGGTCCAGTACATCCAATCAAACATGGCTCAAACTCTCCCCATCGCAAAGCCTTTTGCGATGTAATGGCGGACAAACCAAATCACAATCGCACCAGGAACAATCGTTAACGCACCCGCAGCGGCGAGCGTCGCCCAGTCCATCCCCGAAGCACTGACCGTTCGAGTCATGGTGGCAACGATCGGCTTGGCATTCACGCTGGTTAGCGTACGTGCCAGCAACAGTTCGACCCAAGAGAACATGAAGCAGAAGAAAGCCGCGACGCCTACGCCAGCCTTGATCAGGGGTAGAAAGATTTGGAGAAAGAACTTGGGAAAGCTGTAGCCGTCGATGTATGCGGTTTCATCGATTTCTCGAGGAATTCCAGACATAAATCCCTCCAAAATCCAAACCGCAAGTGGGACGTTGAACAAAAGGTGCGCAAGTGCGACAGCAATGTGCGTATCCATCATTCCAAGCGTGCTGTATAGCTGGAAGAACGGCAGCAAGAAAACTGCGGGTGGCGTCATCCGATTAGTCAGCAACCAGAAAAATACGTGCTTATCCCCTAGGAAGCGATACCGAGAGAATGCGTAGGCAGCGGGTAACGCAACTCCCACGGATATCACCATATTGATCAATACGTAGATCAAACTGTTGATGTAGCCCGAGTACCAAGACACGTCCGTGAAGATGGTCATGTAATTGGCAAACGTAAAGTCTTGTGGCCACAAACTGAATGAAGAGACGATTTCTTCATTCGTTTTGAAGCTCATATTGAGCATCCAATAAATTGGTAGCAGTGCGAATACGAGATACGCCGCCAGAAAGATATTTCGTTTCTTGAATCTTTTCTTAACCATGACTCTTCTCCTGTGCATCTGCCGTACCCACACTTTGCATCCAGTTGTACAGAACGAAGGAGAACAACAGAATGATGAGGAAGTAAATCAACGAGAAAGCCGCTGCGGGTCCCAGATCAAATTGACCCACGGCCTTTTGCGTGAGGTATTGGGATAAGAAAGTGGTTGCATTACCCGGACCGCCCCCCGTCAGCACAAAGGGCTCCGTATAGATCATGAAGCTGTCCATAAAACGCAGCAGCACTGCAATCACCAGGACTCCCCGTAACTTCGGGAGCTGTATGTAGCGAAACACAGCGATTCTGCTAGCACCGTCAATCTGTGCAGCCTGGTAGTAAGCATCGGGGATGCTTCGTAACCCTGCAAATGCAAGCAACGCAACCAGTGGTGTCCAATGCCATACATCCATTACCAGCACGGTAATCCACGCATGCGTTGCGTTACCGGTATAGCTGTACTCGATTCCCATTCGTTCTAACGTATAGCCCAGCAACCCAATGTCAGCGCGTCCGAAAATTTGCCAGATCGTCCCAACGACGTTCCACGGAATCAACAATGAGAGCGCCACGACAACCAGCACAGCAGAAGACTTCCACCCGTGTGCTGGCATGCACAATGCCAGCGCAATGCCGAGTGGTACCTCGATCAACAAAACAGAGAGAGAGTATTGGATTTGTCGAAACAGTGCTTCATGCAAGTCCTCATCACGTAGCACTTCCATAAACCACTCGACGCCAACAAACACGCGGCGTTCAGGGGAAATAATGTCTTGAACAGAATAGTTAACGACAGTCATCAAAGGGATGATTGCGGAAAATGCCACGCACAAGATGACAGGCAACACGAGCCACCAAGCTTTTTGGTTGACGGGTTTAATTGGTCCACTCATACGACCAACTCCTCATTGCGATAAAAACAGGTTCGGTCACTCATCAGTCGCAGGCCGACGGTTTGACCAGCAGTTGGAATACTCTTTTCTGGTCCCATGCGAACTTTGACAGTCACATCCCCGCGGCGACAAGCCACGAGGAAGTAAGTACCGATGTCTTGGATGCGATCAACCTCAAAAGCAACGCTCTCTGGCGTCTGCGGTGACACAATTTCCAGATATTCCGGACGTATACCAAGCGTTAGGTCACCCTGAGGCAGATCGCGATCATGCGTGAGGACCACATCAAGCACTTTTAAGGAGGCCCCATCCACAGCTGCCGGCAAGAAGTTCATGCCTGGAGACCCAATAAAGTGCCCAACGAAAGTGTGCGCTGGACGTTCAAACAAATCCTCAGGCCGGCCCACCTGTACGGCCCGCCCGCGGGACATCACGACAACTTCATCCGCGAAAGTCAGCGCTTCAATCTGATCATGGGTCACGTAAATCAGCGTCAGCCTCAGTTCATGATGAATCTGCTTCAGTTTGCGACGCAGTTTCCACTTCAAATGGGGATCGATGACCGTCAATGGTTCATCGAATAAGACGGCGGAAACATCAGGACGAACGAGTCCACGCCCCAGTGAAATGATTTGTTTTTGGTCCGCACTCAGACCAGCAGCCCTGCGATTCAGCTCATGGCTGATTTCGAGCATCTCCGCGACCTCGCCCACCCTTTGCCGAATACGCTCCGGAGATAAGCCTCGATTTTTCAGCGGAAAAGCCAAGTTCTGCTCAACGGTCATCGTGTCGTAAATGACCGGAAACTGAAAAACTTGCGCGATATTGCGCTGTTGAGGGCTTTGCGCCGACACATCAATACCGTCAAAGCGAACCGTGCCATGTGACGGCGCTAAAAGGCCAGAAATGATATTCAGCATGGTCGACTTGCCACATCCTGATGGTCCTAAAAGCGCATACGCACCACCATCCTCGAAACGCAGTTGCATGGGCAACAATGCGTAGTCCTCATCTTTCTGTGGATTAGCGCCATACGCATGCGCAAGATCAAGCTCAATCAGGGCCATCAACGCCCTCCTTTCAAGGCGGTAGGCATTTGCAATAATGGCCCTGCGCTGTCAAATAAATACGCTTGGGCGAGGTCGATGTGTACTTGAATCGCGGAACCGATCTCCACGTTGTGGACACCCGCAAGTTGCGCAACCAAGTCGCCGACTGCGGTCTTGACATGCAAGAAGGAGTCCGACCCCGATATTTCGGCCAACTCAACGTGCGCATCAAGCGCAGTACTTCGCTGCGTTGGTTGCAGTGCGACTGCGTTTGCGCGCACCCCGAGTAACATACTCTCGGGTAAGCCTTCCGCTAGTTCCCAATCGACGGTGACGCCCGAACCAAATCGCAAGCCTTCGCTCGACTGAGTTACCTCAATCAAATTCATGGGCGGATCACTGAAAGCCCGCGCGACGCGTAACGACGATGGGCGGTGAAAAACATCAGCTGCCGGGCCATATTGCAACAGTTCACCTGCATCCATGACCGCGGTATAGCCACCCAACATGAGCGCCTCGCCCGGCTCAGTTGTAGCGTACACCACTGTGGATCCACTACTCGCAAACAACAATGTCAATTCTTCCCGCAGCTCCTCGCGAAGCTTGTAGTCCAAATTGACCAGTGGCTCATCGAAAAGGATCAAAGGCGCATCCTTCGCGAGGGCCCGAGCCAGCGCCACACGTTGTTGTTGCCCACCGGACAATTCCGCGGGTAACCGCTCGAGAAACATTTCGATGTGCAAGCGCTCGGCCAACTCACGCACTTTTGCTTGAATACGCGCCGGCGGCTCACCACGCAACCGGAGTGGTGAAGCGATGTTCTCAGCAACGGTCATCGCCGGGTAGTTGATGAATTGCTGGTAAACCATCGCGACGTTTCTCTCGCGGACCGGCATGTTGGTCACATCCCGACCATCGACCAGCACACGTCCATGGGACGGCTGATCCAAACCAGCCATGATGCGCATCAGGCTGGTTTTACCCGCTTTGGTTGCTCCGAGTAGCACATTGATCACCCCGGGCGTTAGCTTCAAGCTTTGCCTGTAAAGATGAACGTCAGAGCCTACCCTTTGCTCGATTTCTTCTAGTTCCAGCTGCATTTGATCGTGTCTGAGCTTTTAGGTTCGTAAATTTTCGATAAGGAAGTATATTGTTCCTTTTAGTTCGATTTTGTACGTATTAACCCTAGTTTTTCACTTTTTTTAATCGTTTAAGATCGAATTTCACTAAAACAATCATAAATATGACACCTACACCTCGACAATCAGGGATCATTTCAGCCGTTAACGAGCGGGGGC
>CAYPPU010000083.1:0-6266 GCA_964412695.1 uncultured Alteromonadaceae bacterium
CAAAGAACATGGCGTCTTGGGTCTCGGGGGTCTTATTGTGGTATTCAACCATCCAATGCACGCTGCGGACGCAAATTTCGCCGGCTTCGCCCCAGGGTAGTACGCTATCGTCGTTGCTGACAATGACGTAGTCGTGGCCGCGCACCGGTTTGCCCACAGAAGTGAGTCGGCCCTCGGCCTCCTCAGGTTGCAGAGTAGTCATAAACCCTTCGGTGAGGCCGTACAGTTCGATAATGGCGCATCCCATGGCCTCCATGAGACGGTTTTTCAGGCCGGCGTAGAGTGGCGATCCGCCCGAGACAATGGCTTGCATAGAGGCGACGCGCTCCGGTTTGAAGCTGGGGTCATCAATAATTTTTTGCAGTTGCAGCGGCACGCCCATTGTGTGGGTGACCCCATGTTGCTCAACCGCCGCTATCCACTTCGCGGGGGTAAAACCGTCTTGGATAACACAGGTGCCGCCCACAATGAGCGCGCAGAACAATGACGCCCAAGCAATATTGGAATAAAGCCCAATAGGGCAGATGGAGATGGCGCCAAAATGGTAGCGGTGTGCCATGCCCAGCTCATACATGGATTGGGTGCGACGACGGGCCGAGTGCTTAATGCCCTTTGGACTACCCGTGGTGCCGGAGCTGTAGATGATGTTGACAATATCGTCTTCTGCAACGTTGACTGGACTTGCGCTAGCCGACTGCGCGTTGCGCCAGGCGCTGTAATTGTTGTCTGAGCCCCCGTGCTGAAAATGCAGCATGTCATTTGAAGAGGATTCGGTGTTGGCTGCTTTCGCTAGTGTCTCGGTCTGGCCGTCAAAAAATAGTACTTTCACCGCCGCATCTGCCAGCATATTGCGGATGCCAGCAGCATTAACGCTCAAGTTAAGTGGCACCGCGACAGCACCTGCTTTCAATATGCCGTACAAGATTTCGGCGTATTCCACGGTATTGCTCATCAGAATGGCAACGCTGTCACCTTTATTGATGCCTCCGGCGATAAGGCCATTGGCAACCTGGTTGCTACTGATCTCGAGCTCAGACCAGGTCAGTAATTGCTGCTCATCTATCAGCGCGATCTTGTCCGGGTACCAGCGCGCATGAAGCGGTATGAACTCGTGTAACAGCGGTGCTCTGATGGAAAAGGTATCGACTGACATAAAACCTCGGCTATGACGTAACGGTTGCTAAGACGCGGACTTGGTCGCGCAACGTGCGCTTCAACACTTTGCCTGTAGCGTTACGTGGCAGCACCTCAATGGCCTGATAATGCCGTGGTATTTTGTAGCCGGCTAGGGAGTCTCGGCAAAAGGCGATAAGCGCTTCGCTGTCCAAGCTTACGCCATCCTCCATGACCACGAACGCTAACAGCGCCTCACCCCATTTTTCATCGGGAACGCCGATTACTGCTAGCTCTTTGATGTCTGGATGACGCATGAGCTCATTTTCGATTTCAGCGGGGTAAATGTTTTCGCCACCGCTGACTACCATGTCTTTTATTCGGTCGACTACATAGAGGAAGCCGTCTTCATCGAGATAGCCCGCATCGCCCGAGTAATACCAGCCGGCCTCAACAACCTCGGCGGTAGCGTCCGGTCGTCCCCAGTAGCCGGTCATGAGCCGGTTAGTACGACAGGCAATCTCACCGACGGCTCCGGGGGGTAGCGCTTTACGGTCTTGATCTACTATTTTGAGTTCGCAGGCGCCTAACACCTGGCCCGCCGACTTGAGCCGCTCACCCGCTTGGGGTGTGCATTGTTCGGGTCCAAGGTAGGTGACCCCGCCGCAGCACTCGGTCATACCGTAAGACAGGGCGAAGCCACAGTTGAGCGCAGCCTGAGCACGCTGCAGTAGGTCTACCGCGATGCCGGAACCGGCAATCAAAAGGGTATCGAAGCCTGACAGATCGAAGCTGGTAATGTCAGGTAAGTCAACAATGGCATGGATGATGGGAACAGGCAGTGGCGCAACTCGAATACCACGTTCGGCAATGAGGGCGACGATCTCACGCGGTGAGGCTTCTTTGAGGATCTCCACGCGAGCACCGGCAAATAAACCGGCTAGCCCCAGGTTGGCTGCTGCAATATGAAACAAGGGCATGATCGCTAGCACGGCTGAGTCTGGGGTCTGCATGGCCGGCCAAACCGTGAGTCCCTCGAGGGCGGCGGCAATCATGGCGCGGTGACTGAGCTCAACGCCTTTGGGGTTACCCGTGGTACCGCTGGTATACATTTGTATAGCACGGTCTTCCGCGCCCGGTGGTGTCCACACGGGCTGCTCAATGGATTGATTGGCAAGCCAGGCTGTCAGGCCTTGGGCGCTGTCGTCATCGATAACGACAATGCGATTAAGCCCTCCCAGCTCGCTAGCAATGCTCTCAATATTTTCAAGTAAGTCTCTGGTTACAAACAATAATTTGGCATTACTGTCTGACAGGATGTACTGAATCTCGCGGGGCGTGAGTCTAAAGTTAACGGTGACGAGTGCTACGACCGCTTTGGCGCAGCCAAAAATAATGGGGAAAAACGCATCGGTATTTTGGCTCAAAATAGCGACATTGCAGCCGGCCGCGAGTCCCTCTGAACGCAGTGCATGGGCCACCTGGTTGCTGCGGTGATTGAGTGTGGCGAAGTCGGTGGTTCGTTCGTTAAAGCACAGCGCAGGGGCATCGGGCCTTTTGGCGGCGTGCTCTCTCGGAATGTCAGCGAGCGTGATGATTGATGTTTCGATTGTCATGATGCGTTTGCTGGCTTGCCCATGGGTTTGTTATTGGCGCTTGTGCTAACACCGCGACCTAGAGGTCTCTATAAGAACCTCGCGCGCAGTCTCGTCAACCAGTGTCGATGACTGGGCGCTCGAGGCCCGTAAAACCCTAATAGCTGTCGCTCGCAGTATAAAGTAGACTCGGCATTATTGTCAGTTTAGTTAACGAATAACAATAAGGTGAAAGCGCGATGACGACACAAGCATCTAGCTCGTTAGAGCCAACAGCGGGGGTCGGTTTTTATCCCTGGTACGTGGTGTCGGTACTCATGCTGGCTCAGACCTTTTCGTTTATCGATCGCATGATCATGGGTTTGTTGGTCGGCCCCGTGCGGCAAGCTTTCGATATTACTGATACCCAGTTCAGTTTGTTGGCGGGATTAGCCTTTGCTGTGTTTTACGCCGTTATGGGTTTACCACTGGCGCGAATAGCCGACCGCAGCAGTCGACGCGTGTTGATATCGGTAGGCATTGCGGTGTGGAGTGTGATGACGGCGCTATGTGGTTTAGCGCAGGGCTTTTGGACCCTGTTTCTAGCTCGCGTCGGCGTGGGTGTAGGGGAGGCGGCGTTGTCACCTGCTGCGTATTCCATGATCACCGACTACTTTCCAAAGAAGGCGCTAGCGAAAGCTTTTAGCGTCTACACCTTGGGGGTCACTTTGGGTTCGGGTATTGCCTATTTAGTAGGAGGCCGCGTGGTGCAGTGGGTCTCCACCTTAGGTGAAATTGAAGTGCCAATATTTGGGTTAATGCAGGGCTGGCAACTGACCTTTTTGGCGGTGGGGCTGCCGGGATTGTTAGTGGCTGCTTTAATGTTCACCACAGTGCGAGAGCCGCAGCGCAAGGGGCGTGCCGATGACAGTGCTGCACAGGGTGTGCCCATTGCTGAAGTGCTGCAGTTCCTGCGCTCGAGACAGCGTGCAATATTGACTCACGTTTTGGGCATGTCGATTTACATCATGATCGTGTTCAGTCTCAATATTTGGGGCCCAGCTTACTTTGTTCGCGTATTTGGCTATGGCCCAGCAGAAGCGGGCCTCACTATGGGGGGCGTTCTCATGATTGGCGCCACATCGGGATTATTACTAGGGGGCGTGATAGCCGATAAGTGGTATGCCCGAGGGCGACGCGACGCCTATAGTCGACTCATCATTCTCTCGGCTGCTGCGGTGATTCCTTTTGGCGTGGCTCTGGGATTCGTGGACAGCGACGTCTTGGGTATTACCTGCCTGACTGCAGCGCTCTTTTTCGCCGCCTTTCAGGGCGGTATTGCTGGCGGTGTTATACAGTTGATGGCGCCTGCCGAAATGCGTGGACAGGTTGTCGCGCTGTACTTTTTGACAGCAAACTTGCTCGGTTTGGGCTTGGGGCCGACCGTAGTGGCCAGTATCACCGACTACGTATTCATGGATGATGCGGCCTTAGGTAGGTCGCTGGCGCTGGCCACCGCCATTCTGTGCCCGCTTGCCATTGTTATCATGGGCTCTGGCTTAGGCGCAGTAAGACAGGCTATCGAAAAAGCAGAGCAGTGGAGCTGAGGCTAAATCTCGCCCCACGCTTTCTGAGTGCCAGCCTTAGTCGGCAAAGCCCTTCTTGTGTAGCCAGGCACTCGTCCGAGCAACCGCATCGGCAAGGTGCTCAGGCTGGCCAAAATAGTAGTGATTGGCGCCTTTAATTTCGGTGCGTTCTTTGTCGCTCGAGGCGAGGGCGTTGTAGAGATTGTCAGTATCGCCGGGAGTGCAGCCATCGTCGGCACTGTTCTCCAACACAAACGCAGGAATGGTCACATGTTGGGCGCAGCGAATACCATCGGCATTCGATTTATCAAAGCTCCACTGTGACATCCAACTGCGCAGTGTACAGAAGCGCGCCAAGCCGACTGGGCTGTTGTTAACCACCTCGGGTTCACCCAGAAAGCACCATTGTGGTTTTCGATCGTTGGGATCAATAGTGGGGTCTAACCATTTGGGATCGGCCATGGTGCCATGGACTACGAAGCCAAATTCACGCTTGTCCTCGCCAGCGGCCTTGAAATCAGCCAACTTCTGTTCAACCCACGCGGTGATTTTACGGTTCCGTGCGACCTGTGCGGCGCGATAACGCTCAATGAACTCCGCGGAGTAGGGCGGCTGATTAGGGTTGTCCGGATTGTACAGGTCGAGTTCGGGGTCTTTTTGGCTCGGATCAGACTCATCAATTATCGAGGCATCCATCCAGTGGGTAAGGGTATGCGAGCGTCCGGTGTGCGCTGCCAGCAACAAGATGCCGTCGGCGGGGATGAATTCTTGTAGCGTGAGATCGGGTAGGTCGCCTGCAGGCGTGCGGGTCACCGTCGGGTTTTCCGCTTGGCTTTGGTAGAACAGCGATAGCGAGCCGCCGCCACTCCAGCCCGCCAGGATTATTTTTTCATAACCCATACGTTCCTTGGCATCGCGCACGCAAGCCCCCATGTCGATAGCCACCTTTTCCATAATCAGAGCGGTATCGTTATTGGGATAACGACTTTGACAATAGATCACGTGATGGCCGGCTTTTGCCAGCGCTATGGTCATAGGCAAGTACTCACCGCCACCAATGGGGTGCATCAAGATGATGACACTTTTGCTGCTCGTACCAGTGGGCTTTAGTAAGTGGGATTTCAACACGACTTTGCCGATCTCGCCGGCGTAGGTGTCCTTGTAGGGCCCTTTGTCCTCAAACATGATGAGGTAGGGAATGCGTTCGTAACTTGCCATGGTCGTTCCTTAAGGAGCCCTGTAGGGGGTGATGCTGATAGATGGGATTACTTACCGCGTTGGTCGAGTGCCTCTTCACCAAATAAAGCTAACTTCTGCTCTCGCGTTTTCTGCGTCCAAGCCGCCATTTGAGCTGCCGCCTGATTTCGATCTTCTTCCATAATGGCGTCGTAGTCGTCTGCTTTGCAGGTAATTTCAACTTGAATGCCATTGGGATCGTACATGTAGCATGACTTCACGAAACCGTGGTCAATGGGACCTAAGCAGCTTTTGCCCATGCTGTTAATGCGCGCTTGCCATGCCAACATGGCTTCTTCGCTCTCGGCTTCCAGCGCAATATGAACGTCAAAGGAGTCTTTGCGTTCAAAGGAATCGGCATTGGCGGTGGCGGGCTCATCAAAAAAGGCCACGAAGTTGCCGTCGGCCAACTTGAAGAATAAGTGCATGTACTCGCGCTGCATTTCAGTACCCGAAACGTGGTCAAAGACCATGGCGGCCTCCAGGGGCAACCCTAGCACCTCCTCATAAAACCAGCGAGTCTGCTCCGCATCGCGGCAGCGATAGGCAGCGTGATGCACGTTACCCAGTGGCTTAAGAGTTAGATTCGAAGCAGTGTCAGACATGGTTATCGCCTCAATGTGCTAGTCAATGTTAGGGCGCTGGCTGCGCTCAGGAAGCTTGATAGGCCGACTATCCAGCTTCCAACCACTGCCGCGACCGTATTGGGCATCTAATCCCATAATCCACGGAAACGCCACGCGGATGTAAAACGCTG
>CAYPPU010000084.1:0-3610 GCA_964412695.1 uncultured Alteromonadaceae bacterium
CCTACGACCAATCGATTATGAGTCGACTGCTCTAACCAACTGAGCTATGGGCCCGTGAAGGGCGCGTAGTCTAGCAGAATATGGCAGACCAAATGGTAACTTTGGATCGCGCATCTAAGCCGTTTTGTTCTAAGCCAGAACGACGTTCCCCGCGTATAGATCTCTGAATCTCATGCAAATACCCTGTGGGGAAGGCAGCGCTATGAGCAATAGAGCCCACCAGTTAACGCAAAATCCGCCCGTGGCGGCCAATGCCGATGTGCATCTTCTGCCAGCGTGGCTTCTAGGCGCCCTGCGCTCAGATCACGCCGGTGAGACCGGTGCTGTGATGATTTACCGCGGAATTTTGGCCGGCAGTCGTAACGAACAGGTCCGTACTTTTGCCCAGTCACATTTGGCTACCGAGCAGGCGCATTTGGAGCTAATGGAAGTGTTGGTCGCTGACACCGACCGTACCCGACTACTACCGGTGTGGCGATTATTGGGCTGGCTGACCGGGTTTATACCTGCGTTGTTCGGACCTAAAGCCGTTTTTTCTACGGTGCAGTCAGTTGAAGAGTTTGTGGACATTCATTATGGCGAGCAGGTGGCCAGACTCAGTCCGAAAGGGCCCTATGCCGATTTGCGGGCGCTCATGGCTAAGTGCCGATCTGATGAAATTGATCATCGCGATGAGGCCGCGGCCCTGGCCGGCCTGGGGCGATCTATCCCCCTGCGAATTTGGTGCGCTGTGGTCGGGCTGGGTTCACGTCTCGCCGTGGCGGTAGCGCGTCGATTCTGACGGGCTAGCAGCCACTCCTATTTAAAAATTCGAGCGTTGCGCTCGCTCGCCGCGGGAACCCGCGGCGAGATCATAGCGTTGAGTTGCCGATTAGGCGCAGGCGGTGGGCTCAATTTGGCGCACGTTGATAACGCCTTCCACACCACGAAGCTGGGCCATGAGCTCTTCAGAGGGCTCAACCTCAAGGTCGATCAGGTTGTAAGCAATGTCACCGCGGCTCTTGTTAAGCAGATCAATCACGTTAATGCCGGCATCACCCAGAAGCGTCAAGATGTGGCTCAACATACCCGGTGCATTCTTGTTGGTAATGGCAATACGAGAGCCCAGCGTGCGCTCAAGCTCAATAGCCGGGAAGTTAACCGAGTTGCGGATGTTACCGTGCTCCAAAAACGCGCGGATCTGATCAGCGGCCATAACCGCGCAGTTTTCCTCGGCCTCTTCGGTGCTGGCACCAATGTGAGGCATCAAGATGGTGTCTTTACGACCCTTGAGCAGCGGATGCGGGAAGTCCGTGACATAGGCGCGCAGCTTGCCGCCGTCGAGAGCTGCTACAACGGCATCGGTGTCGACAATTTGCTCGCGAGCAAAGTTCAGCAAGCAGGCACCGTCTTTGAAAAGCGCCAGGTTCTCGGCATTAATCAAACCACGAGTGCTGTCCAAAACGGGAATGTGCAAACTGATGTAATCGGATTTGGCAAAAAGTGCCTGCATGTTCTCCATACGACGCACTTCGCTGGGCAGTCGCCATGCCGCCTCCACTGACAGCGCCGGGTCATAGCCGACAACGTCCATGCCCAAATCGAGACCTAGGCGGGCAATAAGGCTGCCGATGGCACCCAAGCCCAGAACGCCCAGGGTTTTACCGGCTAGTTCAGAGCCGGCAAATTTCTTTTTCTCAGCTTCTAACAGCGGGCCCATCTCTTCGGCAGAGAGGTTGGCGTCTAGGCCGTTAACAAAGTTAATACCGCCCAAAATATCGCGCGAGGCCAGTAGCATGCCTGCCGCCACCAGCTCTTTCACCGCATTGGCGTTAGCACCGGGGGTGTTGAATACCGGAATACCGTGCTGGGTGCAGTAATCCAGCGGAATGTTGTTAACGCCGGCACCCGCGCGGGCAATGGCGGTTACCGAGTCCAAAATCTCTTCGGTCTGCAGTTTGTGGCTGCGCAGCAAAATGGCGTCGGGGTGAGCAATGTCACCGCCCACTTCGAAGCACTCACGAGGGAAGCGGTCGAGACCTTTGACAGAGATGGCGTTGTAGGTGCGGACTTTGAGCATGATTCTTCCTGCTGGTATGTACGGCCGCCAGTATCGGCGGTTGTTGCAAAGGGGACTCTCGCAGGGCGCCGCACGCTCTCTCTACCGCGGGGTGCCTTGGAGGGCGCGCAGTATAAAGCAAAGCGCCCCGGTTCGGGGCGCTTGTTGTCAGGATTTGTCTGGTAAATCACCCCAAAATCGGGGTCTGGAAAGGTTTTGGGGCAGTCTCAGTCCCCAGCAGGCCGCATCCGAGATGCTTTAAGGGTCCATCGTGTGCTCGAGTGCGGCGTAAACCACGCCACCGTCGACCACCACGGTATCACCCACCACATAATCGCCTGCCTTGGAGGCCAAGAAGATAGCCACCCCGGCCATGTCTTCGTCACAGCCTACGCGGCCAGCGGGCACCGATTCACCCACAGCGTCACCAAAATCGCGCGCGACGCGGTTCATGTCTGAGGCAAACGCGCCGGGCGCCACGCCGGTGACGTTGATGTGATCTTTAATGAGCCGACCCGACATGCGCTTGGTCAGGTGAATCACCGCAGCCTTGGACGCCTGATAGCTGTAGGTTTCCCAAGGATTGGGGCGCAGGCCGTCAATGGAGGCAATGTTGATCACCTTGCCCGGCTTTTGAGCGCTAGCGGCGGCATTGAGGGCGGGGTGCATCGCTTGGGTCAGGAAGAACAAAGATTTCACGTTTAAGTCCATGACCTTGTCCCAGCCCTCCTCGGGGAAACTATCAAACTCAGCGCCCCAGGCGGCACCGGCGTTATTGACCAAAATATCCAAGCTGGACTCGTGCTCGGCATAGGCTGCGGCCAGCGCTTTACAGCCGTCCACGGTGGAGACGTCCATGGGTAGCGAAATGCAGTTATCACCCAATTCAGCGGCCACGGCATCGCAAACATCGGCCTTGCGTGAGGAGATGTACACCTTGGCGCCTTGGGCAATAAAGCCCTTGGCGATCATCAAACCAATACCGCGGGAGCCGCCAGTAACCAGAGCCGTGCGGCCCGCTAGGGAGAAAAGAGCTTGAGTGTCCATGTAATACCTTATCGTCGTAGAGGGTGAGCGAGTAACGTCATCGCGACGAATTCACTTCGGCGCGCTATTTTCCAAGGCGACAACACTACCCATTGCCGCCGCCTTTGCCAACGATTTATCGCCTTTTCATTGACTAACCGCCAGCATGTGCTCGGCCACTTTCAGGCGCATGGCCTCAGATAAATGGTCTTGGGGCGGCATGGCGGGGAAGTCGGGGCGGTGTTTCACCGGCGCTGCAATGTAGGCTGCCAGCGCGGTGGCGTCATTGCCATATTGCGCCTGAATAGCCAGTACCGGCGGACCAATCATTCGCACGTTGTAGGTGTGACAGCCCGCACAAATTCCTTGGTAGACCAATTCGGCGCCGCTGGCGTCAACGGTAATCACCCGAGGTGCCGCGGGTTCGGGCAGCATCTTGGTGAGGATATCCCGGCTGGTGCCGGTGGGCGCTTGGCTACTGGCCACGGCGTCGGCGGCCCGCACAGTGGGGCTGTCACAGTCCTGCCAATCGCCCAAGCCAAAGGT
>CAYPPU010000084.1:3710-5677 GCA_964412695.1 uncultured Alteromonadaceae bacterium
TGACTGGTAACAATGATGCCGGCGGTGTTGTTACCGCTAATGATGTTGTCTTCAATGATCACGTCATCGCCAGCTAGCACAATCATGCCGGTACCGGCGGGAATGGTAGACACCAGTGAGCCGGGGATACCAAAGTTGGGGGTGTTGTTATCGATAACCGTGTTGCGGCGAATAATGGCGTCGTAAGATGTTTTGATGGGTAGCCCCGGGGTGATAAACACCAAAATACCGCCGGTGTTGTTCTGGGCAATATTGCCCTCTACGAGCGCGTGGCGGGAGTTTTCAATTTCAATGCCCGCAACGTTATCGAACACGTGGTTATTACGCACATCAATGTGATCACTCATGCCCACATAAATGGCGGCATCTTCAATACCACTCACCACGTTATTTTCAATGAGGCCGTTCTCGCCAAACTCCGGGAAGATACCGTATACCCCGGTGTCCACGATCCAGTTGTTGCGGATAGAAAAGTTGTTGCCCGCCTGACCCATGATGGCGTTGCCTTTGAAGTGGGTAATCTTGAACCACTCCACGCTAAAGCCATTGCCCGAGTACAAAATGGCGTCATTTAAATGGTGGTCGCCATCGAGGTTGGGCCATTCGCCTTCCACCACCACACCTTTGAGCGTGATGTCATCTTTATCCACGTAGACGGTTTCACTGTAGACCCCGGGGTACACCAAAATGGTGTCGCCATCGGCAGCTTGTTTGACCGCCGCTTGAATAGACTGGCCTTCGCGTACCTCCCAAGTGGCAGCTTGGCTGGGCGATATGACAGTGAGCGTAGTGAGTGCGCTAAGAATAAGTAGCAGAACAAACGTTAAACGTTGCCGTGTTTGATCGGTCATGGCGTCCCCCGATGGGCGGTTAGATTATTGTTGTCTTGAATAGCGGTGCTCACGGGCGCTAAGCCCGAAGGCAGGGATTGGGGTATTTCAGGCATAAAACTCTGATCGGTCAAGCTCCCTAAAAAGGTGACGATGGCATCGAGCTCATCGTCACGCAGTTGGGGCTCCCAAATATGCCAGTGAATCTTTAAGTCTTCCCCTTTAGGTACCGCATGACCGCGACCCTGGGTATAAAAGCGGACCGCCTCTTTTAGTGAGGCAAAGTTACCGGCATGCATATAGGGTGCTGTGAGACTCACGTTGCGCAAACTGGGCACGCGAAAGCCGGCGCGTTGGCTGGGGTCTTGTGTGATGGCCTGTGCACCGGGATCCAAGGGCTTGCCGTTGCGCTCCGGTACGCCAATGACGGCGATTTGTTGGTTACTGAAAAGCGGAGGCGTATGGCATTCAGCACAGCGCGCCACAAAGGAGCGAAAGACATTAAGCCCCTCAACCTCGCGCGCGTTGAGCGCATCGTGTACACCGTGGGCGTACAGGTCGTAGCGACTGTTGAGCGAGATTAGCGAGCTCTCAAAAGCGGCCAGTGCACGGTAGACCCGCTCATGGGTAATGGTAGCGTCACCAAAGGCTTGGGCAAAAAGGCCGGGGTAGTTGGGTGAATCGACAAGGTGGGTGAGTAACTGTGCCGGCGTATTGCCCATTTCATTTTCGGCATACAGCGGCCCCAGCATTTGCTCCTCTAGTGACACGGCACCGCCGTCCCAGCGCAATCGCTGAAACAAACTCACATTCCATAGCGAAGGTGCAGAGCGCTGGGTTATGCCGTTATTAATGCCCTCACTCTGCGCCAGCCCGTCACTGAAACCTTTGCTGGGCTGATGGCAGCTGGCACAGGCCACAGTGCCGTCGGCCGATAAGATGGGGTCAAAAAACAAATACCGCCCCAAATCAATTTGCTGAGGTGTAAAACCCTCGCGCCAAGCGGGCAAGCCAGTTTTTAAGCCCCCCACGCCTTTGTCATAGAGCGAGTTGTATTGCTGGTAGCGGCTGTGCAGCTGACACAAGCCGTCTTCGTCAAGTCGAAGCGCAGGTGGGCACCAAGGGCTCAGGGTAAAG
>CAYPPU010000085.1:0-5622 GCA_964412695.1 uncultured Alteromonadaceae bacterium
CCACTGCCGGGCTCTCCGGGGGTGATGCGGTAGTCGATCTTACCGTACTGGCCCGAACCACCCGACTGCTTCTTGTGGGTGTAGCTGTCTTCAACCATCTGGGTGATGGTTTCGCGATAGGCTACCTGAGGCTGGCCGACAATCAGTTCAACGCCATAGGTACGACGCAGAATGTCGACTTTGATATCTAGGTGCAGTTCGCCCATGCCTTTGAGGATGGTCTCGCCTGAATCTTCATCGGTCTCAACACGGAATGACGGGTCTTCTGCCACCATTTTGCCAATAGCAATACCCATCTTCTCAACGCCGGCTTTGTCTTTGGGTGCAACAGCGATAGAGATCACAGGCTCAGGGAAGACCATGGCCTCAAGCGTACATTCGTGCTTGGGATCACACAGAGTGTGACCGGTCTGTACGTTTTTCATGCCGACACAGGCAAAAATATCGCCAGCCTGGGCACTCTCGATTTCGTTACGCTCGTCAGCGTGCATTTCCACCATTCGACCCACGCGCTCGGTCTTACCCGTTGCGCTATTAAGGATGGTGTCACCTTTGCTGACTTTACCGGAGTACACACGGATAAAGGTCAAGGCACCAAAGCGGTCGTCCATGATCTTAAATGCCAGAGCGCGGAAAGGCTCTTCGGTAGATACGATCGCTTTGTCACCGGTGGGGTTACCTTCTTCATCGGTGAGGTCCTGGGGATCCACCTCGGTGGGGCTGGGCAGGTAGTCAACAACCGCGTCCAGCACCAACTGAACACCCTTGTTCTTGAATGCCGAGCCACAGTAGGTTGGGAAGAACTTCAGGGTTCGGGTACCCTCGCGGATACAGCGCTTGATGTCCTCAATTGAAGGCTCCTCGCCCTCCATGTAGGCCATCATTACGTCGTCGTCCATTTCGACAGCGGCTTCGATCAGCTGCTCCCGATACATTGCCGCGTCATCGACCATATCTGCTGGGATATCGGTGATTTCATAATTCTCGGGCAGACCCGAGTCGTCCCAGACGTAGGCTTTCTGCGTCAAAACATCGACAACACCACAGAACTCGTCTTCACGACCAATCGGCAAGGTCATGACCAGTGGGTTGGCAGCCAGTACGTTACGCACTTGATCGACAACGCGGTAAAAATCGGCACCGAGTCGGTCTAGCTTGTTAACAAAAATAATTCGTGCGACTTCTGAGTCGTTAGCGTAGCGCCAGTTGGTCTCAGATTGGGGCTCAACACCGCCTGAGCCACAGAACACACCGACACCGCCATCCAGTACTTTAAGTGAGCGATAAACCTCAACGGTGAAGTCCACGTGCCCGGGGGTATCAATGATGTTTAAACGATGGTCTTTCCAGAAACAGGTGGTGGCCGCCGACTGAATGGTAATACCGCGCTCCTGCTCCTGCTCCATGAAGTCGGTGGTAGCAGCGCCGTCGTGAACCTCACCGGTTTTATGGATTTTACCGGTCAGCTTGAGGATTCGCTCGGTGGTGGTGGTCTTACCGGCATCAACGTGGGCGAAGATACCAATATTGCGGTAATGAGATAGATCTGACATTGCTGCTCTCGTCTCTTTGGTTTGTGTAGTGCTCAACGCCCAGAAACTCTTGGCGAGACCACCATAAGTGCTATTAAATCAGACACTTACGAGTCCGCCAGACCCATAACCAACAGGGCAAATCACGGGGTATTGAACAGGAAATCTAGGGACCGTAGACCGCGTTTTCGCAACGCCAATTCGACCGTCCGCATTTGGGTCGCGATTTGACCACATTGAGCGCTCTGGCAGAAGGGCTAAGGGGGGGAAAAGTCCATAATTTTCTCGAAATTCGCATGAATTGGCTCGAATACGGCCAATCGCCAACAGCTCGCCATTTCGGCTGGCTGGATCGCGCCGAAACATGGCAGTATGTGGAGGTTTCAGATCGCGGGGAATTGGATAGAGCGCGCCCGCGACGGGCGGCACTCATGCTCGGCGAGAGCGACAGCAACCCCTAACGTGGACAATTCGGTGAGGAATTCAGATGCTGCAATTTGGGGTTCAAGTATGGGACATGGGTGCGCCCGGAAGCGGCAACGACCTTGAGACCATGATCACTGTGGCGAAAAAAGCCGAAGAGCTGGGCTTTGAGGCGCTTTGGATTAATGATCACGTCATTACCCCTGACAGCTACGAAAAGTCCTACTACCCCATTGGCGGGGCGCCTTGGCCACTGCCGGTAGACGCCGACGTCTATGACCCACTGGTCTGCCTCGCCGCACTGGCCACGCATACCGAAAAAATTGTACTGGGCACCTCTACCCTGGTCGTACCCATTCGCGGCGCGCTTGCCACCGCCAAATCGCTAATTACTATCGATCATCTATCAAAAGGACGCTTAGCCCTTGGGTTTGCGCCGGGCTGGTGGGTTGAAGAATTTGAAATTCTGGATGTGCCGTTCAAGAAGCGCGGCAAGATTTTGAATGAGTATCTCGATGTCTTTGAGATGGCTTGTAAAGGCGGGATTCTGTCTTACGAGGGCGAGCACATACAGTTCTCCGGCGCAGGTTTTTTCCCCGGCTCTTACCAGAAACCCGCCTTCCCCATGATTGCTTGTGGCACCAGCCAGCCGGCACTCAATCGCGGCGCACGCTATGACGGACTGTTTCGCATCATCACACCGCTAGAAGAGGTTGCCGGCATTGCTCAGGAACTGCGCGATAAAGCCGAAGCTGCAGGCCACGATCCGGCGCGACCCAAACTCTATGACTTTAACCCCATTGTGATTACCGATGGTGCAGCGCAATTTGAAGGGGTAGAAAACCTTCCCCTAGCCGGTTCTGTGAACTTCATCATGGATCAGTTAAAAGCGTATGAAGACGCGGGCATGCACCAAATAGTGTCTGGATTCACCGCCGACCCATTCGGGCCTATGGATGAGCAACTTGAAAACATGCAGCGGTTTGCCGAAGAAGTGATGGTGCCCTATCGGCGTGGCTAGACCAATACAAGACAACGCAGCGGCGGTGGCCCCAGCATGATGAGATACGCGCTGACTATTTTTCTGAGTGCTTGCCTGCTGTTTCAGATACAACCCCTAATCGCCAAGAAAATCTTGCCTTGGTTTGGCGGAGGTCCGGCAGTTTGGACCACCTGCATGCTTTTTTTCCAATTGCTTTTGCTACTGGGCTATACCTATGCCCACGTCCTAAGCCAATATGACAGCAAAACACAGAGATGGATTCACGTCCTGCTTTTGATAGCAGCGCTGCTAACCTTACCTATTGAACCCTCGCTCGATTTGAAGCCGGTGGACTCGGATTTCCCGTCCTTGCGCATACTGACGTTGCTGGCCCTGTCGGTGGGACTACCTTACTTACTGCTGTCCACCACTGGACCACTCGTGCAACGCTGGTTCGCCATGAACTACCCGAACCGCTCGCCCTACCGCCTTTTTGCCTTATCAAACGCCGGATCACTTCTAGCCTTACTGTCATATCCGATCGTATTCGAACCTTATTTAAGCGTACATTCGCAAATGATCGGATGGTCCCTGGCGTTCATTGTTTACGCCTGCCTGAGCGCCTCTTGCGCATGGACAGTGACAAACAACAATCCTGGCCAATTTGCTACCCGTCAAACTTCTGATAGCTCAAAGGCAAAGAGTCGCCCAGCGCCCCGCCAGATTGCCATCTGGATAGGTCTGTCAACGATGCCTTCCCTTATGTTGCTCGCAACAACTAATCAAATTAGCCAAGAAGTCGCGGTAGTTCCTTTTCTCTGGGTTATACCCCTTAGCCTATATTTGAGTTCCTTTATTCTCTGCTTTGATAGCGATAAATGGTACTCACGCCGACTATTCGCGCCCGCCCTTTATGTATCAAGTGGTCTGGCGGTATGGTGTCTACTCCGAGGTACCCATATTTCGCTGGTGGTTCAGCTTCTCATCTATTGCTCGACCTTATTTGTGAGCTGTATGACCTGCCACGGTGAACTAGCAAAAAGCCGCCCAACAAGTGATTACCTTACCGGCTTTTATCTCGCCATCTCTGTCGGCGGTGCGCTGGGTGGAATATTCGCAGCCTGGGTCGCACCTCACATATTCACCGGCTTTTTCGAGTATCACGTTGGTTTAATAGGATGCGTCGCGGTAACGTTGATTGCATGGTTCTACGCCAAAGACCCCGCTTTGTTTGCTGGCAGATCTATCACTGCATGGGCCGGAGTCACCCTTGTCTGCTTCATCATTGAAGGGCTCGCATTCCATATCTGGCAGGGGCGCGGCAACGTCCTAGATTCAAGCCGAAATTTCTATGGCGTACTCACAGTGAAAGAGAGTGAAATCGACCCGGGGAAATACCGAACGCTTCAACATGGCCGAATCGCCCATGGCTATCAGTTTCTAGACGAAGAGCGGCCATGTTCAACAAGTAGTTACTACGGAGAGGATAGCGGCATTGGTATCGCCATCTTGAACCACCCAAAACGAACTGTGCAGACTAGAGACCCCATGCACATAGGCGTTATCGGCCTGGGAACAGGCACTATCGCCAGTTATGGGAGAGCGCAGGACACGATACGCTTCTATGAAATTAATCCTGACGTGGAAACGGCCGCCAACGAGTACTTCACGTACCTAAGCAGCTGTCCTACGAACAAGACGATTGTTTTAGGTGATGCGAGAGTCATGCTGGAACGGGAACTGATGGAAATGGGCCCGCAACAGTTCGACATCCTCGCGATCGATGCTTTCTCCAGTGACGCCATTCCAATGCACCTTTTAACCAAGGAAAGCTTCGAATTGTATGAACAGCACTTGGCGCATGATGGCGTACTTGCCGTGCATATCTCCAATCGTTATCTCAACTTAAGGCCTGTAGTTAAAACGCTGGCTGAAAGCCATGGCTATGAAGCCCGACTGGTAGATTTCGAGCCAAAAGACGAAAACCCCGGTCGCGATTTATTGGTGCGCAACAGCTGGGTCTTGATCGCCAAGAGCGCAACATTCTTCGATTCGGCGGCCCTTGAAACACATTGGACTCCCTGGGATCAAAACTTGGCAGAAATCCTTTGGACTGATGATTTTGGGAGCTTGTGGCCGATCTTTATATCTCCGAAAAATTGGTTAGGTCCATAGCTGCTTCGATCGCAAATTTGATGGGTGATACGCAGCAAAAATTCACTCCCACGCTGCATCGTGCAGGAACTGCGCGATAAAGCCGAAGCTGCAGGCCACGATCCGGCGCGACCCAAACTCTATGACTTTAACCCCATTGTGATTACCGATGGTGCAGCGCAATTTGAAGGGGTAGAAAACCTTCCCCTAGCCGGTTCTGTGAACTTCATCATGGATCAGTTAAAAGCGTATGAAGACGCGGGCATGCACCAAATAGTGTCTGGATTCACCGCCGACCCATTCGGGCCTATGGATGAGCAACTTGAAAACATGCAGCGGTTTGCCGAAGAAGTGATGGTGCCCTATCGCAAAGCGCACGGATAAAAAATCGACTGAGCCGCGGTCGTTTCACTGAAGAACTCGATAGCCCCAATCTGTATCAAACTATCGACCTACAACTAATGCGGGGCTGTTATTACTCCCACTCAATCGTAGCAGGCGGCTTACCCGAAATATCGTAAGTGACCCGTG
>CAYPPU010000086.1:0-5494 GCA_964412695.1 uncultured Alteromonadaceae bacterium
CTGCACCGTTTGGTGCGGGGAATCTTTTTGGTTATCAAACCAAGTAGTTTTTAGCAGCACTTACTGCCGCGTGCGCGCGTGCTAGCGGGCCCACGCCTGCCAATTGATCAGCAAGCCGGGGTACCTCAACGTCTATGGGAATATCGGGGGGTAATGCTGTCAGAATATCTGTAATGGGGAAAACGCCGCTGCCTGGAATCGAGCGGTCGTTGATGGCCTCCTCCATGTAATCGTCAGTGACATTCCTGTGGCTGCCATCGCAGATTTGCGCGTAGAAGATTCGCTCCGGGGGGGCAGACTCTATGTCCGCTGGGCTGCCTCCAGAGCGGATGAGATGGAGCATGTCTACTGCTAGGCCAAGATTGTCAGTACCCACGCTGTGTACTAGATCCACCGCGGCACCGATTGAACTGCAATCCGGTGACATAGCCATGAATTCCACAGCGAGTTTCAGGTCAAAGGCCGCGGCGAGTTCGGTAAGTTTGGATAGATGATCACGGACTCGATGGGCGTCGGGGTCCATAATGTGGGTAACAGCACAGCGAGCGCTTAATTCAGCACCCAGTTCTAATCCGCGGATATAGGCATCAAAATTCATCCAGGGCGTTAGCGAGAAAAACTCGACATTAGCTACGGTAATGCCCTCATTGGACAGGCGCGCCCTGATTTCCGGTAAGTCGCTTCGCGTAATCACCGGGAACGGCGACTCGGTGTTGTCTGGCTCCGGTGTTAACTGTGGCAAGTGAGTAAATACACACACCTCGCAGCAGCCTACTTGGCGCGCGATGGAGATTAACTCCGCTGGAGGCGCTTCCATCGCCGTGATTTGATGCAGTCCTAGTGGTCGGCTAATCGGTGTCATGAGAACATCCGTGAGCAGCATGAGCACTGATAGTACGCCAATCCTTAGTCTTAATTCATCGCAGTGCCGACAAATTTCTCGAGCAGGGTGTTACGCTGTGCTAGCCAAACGACAGGCACGTGAACCACAACGCTATGAATTATCTTGCGCATTTGTATCTTGCTAGCGACAGCCCTGATGCGATCTTGGGAAGCCTTATGGGGGATTTCGTAAAGGGCGAGGTGGACCCTTCACTGCCACCCATTATGCATGCCAGTATTATTCAGCACCGACGCATCGATTCCTTTACCGATAGTCACCCTATCGTAAAGCGCAGTAAGCAGCGATTAGACCCCAGCTATCGGCGTTATGCGGGTATCTTGGTCGACATGTTTTATGACCATTTTCTCGCGCGCGACTGGAGCCATCACGCTTCTCAGCCTTTGGATGAGTTCTCAAACCGAGTTTATGCTGCCGTGAAGACGCGTCAGCGCGAGCTCCCAGCAAACATGCAGCGCACTGCACACTACTTTGTGGCCAGCGACTTGCTGGGCAGTTATGAGTCGATTGCCGGCATTGATAGGGCGCTTAAAGGGGTAGCAACGCGACTCTCTCGCCCTAGCCCCCTGGGGCAGGCCAGTACCGAATTAACGCGGCTTGAGGATAGGTTGCATGAGGACTTCACGACCTTCTTGCCCGAACTACTCGCTTACGTAGATCTGCACGAGGACGCCTGTGTGATACCGGCCAGCGAACCCTTTGTACACCGAGCGCGCGTGCACAGTCGTTAGCAACTGTTGCCGCGCTAAAGTAAGGCCGAGCGAGAGAGACATTGAGGGCGTTAACAGAAGCGGGGAGTGGGTCAGTGGCAATACATGGGCTGCAATATGCCTTAGGCTATGTCGGGACGTTTGAAAGCTATGATTTATTACGTGGACGATACTGAGTTCTAGTTCTATGCACGAAACAGAGGGAAGTACCACTCCGTCACCGTCTGCAGTTTCCGCAGACTTATTGAATGAGCGCGCGCTGCGTTGCCCACATACGTTTAACCAATGGCTTCATAGACAAGCTCCTGTCTTTCGTGACGCCGACACCGGCTTTTTTGTGGTGACGCGTTATGACGACATTCGTCACGTGCTAACCCAGCCCAAGCTCTTTAGCAGTGCTGCCACTATTGAGGTGATGCGTGCTTCCCTATCGCCCGAGAAGCAGGCGCGACAGCAGGCTCTATTTAACTCGGAGGGCTGGGTGCCTACACCCACGCTGTCCCTCATGGATAACCCACGTCACGCTGAAATCCGGGCGCTTTTCACCAACGCGTTTCGGCAAGCCCGCATTCGCCAGATTGAACCGCAAGCTAAGTCATTGGCAACGGATTTGGTAAATCAAATGGCAAATGAAGGCATCGTGGATATGGTGGCTGCCTTTTGTGCCCCATTTCCGCTCGCTGTGATCTGCAGTCAGCTAGGCGTTGCCGAAGAAGATATTCCCAGAGTAAAAGCCTGGACCGACGCCTGGACCCGGCGCTTCAGCATGGGATTGTCAGAGCAGGAGGAAGAGGCCTGCATTCGGGAAGAAATTGCGTTCCAACACCATTTCCGAGACATTGTCGCTTGCCGACGCGAGCAGCCAGATGAGACGGTGTTATCCGATTTGATCAATATGCGGTTGTCAGATGGCAGTGAATTGTCTTACGCCGAGATTGTGTCGCACTTGTTATCGGATTTGTTGGTAGGAGGTGCCGAGACAAGCACCAATGCCTTGGCGGAGGGTATTTTGCAGTGGTGTCGGCAGCCCTCGCTCATGACGCAACTGCGGTTGGGCGACGACAGCGCTATGAACCATTTTGTAGAGGAAGTCCTGCGGTTGGCTTCTCCGGTACAGGGGTTGTTTAGGGTGGCCACCCAAAAGACGGTGATTGCCGACATTGAGATACCCGAGGGTGCCTTGATTCATGTGCGCTTTGGAGCCGCAAACCGCGACGCCAGTAAGTTTATCGACCCCGATTTGCTATCGATGGATCGAGCCAACGCCGGTTCTCACTTGGCATTTGGTTCGGGTATACACCATTGTGTTGGCGCGCCTTTAGCCAGGCTAGAGTTACGGATTGGATTTAGTGCATTGTTGAATCGCTGCGAATCACTGAGTTTGGTCATCGAGGAGGATGCCCTCTGTTACCTGCCCAGCTTAAACCTCCGAGCGCTAACGCAGTTACCTGTGCACATCACTTCCCGTCAGTGAAGGCTGCCGGCTGCTGACAGCCAACTCTTTCCCGATATCAGCGCCCGCGTTTTGGGATTTTGGCAAACTCACGGGTCATAACGGCAAAAGCCCTACTGCTTTGTGTAGAATGCGCCCCTTCAAACTCACCCCCACCCTTTATCAAGGGCCAGGCCTAAGCGAAGCGAGGATTTAACATGGATTTGAAAGACAAAGTTGTAGTGATTACCGGCGGCGCTCAGGGATTGGGGTTGGCCATGGCAAAGGTATTTGCCGCCAAAGGTGCCAAATTGGCGCTATTGGACATCAATGCCGATAATCTAGAGCAAGCCAAGACGGCGCTTGCCCCCACGGGTGTTGAAGTTGCTACATTTGTCACCAACGTGGCCAACGAAGAGAGTGTTGAGACCACTTTCGCTGCGATCGTGGAGCAGTTTGGTGCCATCAATGGCCTTATCAATAACGCAGGTATAACCCGTGATGGCCTGATGCTGAAGGTCAAAGACGGTGAGTTGGTAGACAAGATGAGTCTGGCCCAGTGGCAGATGGTTATCGATGTTAACCTGACCGGTGTGTTCTTGTGTGGGCGCGAGGCGGCGGCGCAAATGATCAAGACGGGCTCTGAGGGAGTCATCATCAACATCTCAAGCATTTCTATGGCGGGTAATTTTGGCCAAACCAACTACTCAGCAGCCAAAGCGGGGGTTGCCGCGATGGCTGTAACATGGGCTAAGGAGCTGGCCCGTTACAATATTCGAGCCGGTGCCATTGCCCCCGGGTTTGTGGGTACCGAAATGGTCATGGCGATGAAACCCGAAGCGCTGGAGAAAATGGCCGCAGGCATCCCGCTCAAGCGCCTGGGTCAGCCCGACGAAATTGCTGCGATGGCGTTGACCATCTTTGAGAACGACTACATTTCAGGTCGCGTCTTTGAAGTGGACGGCGGTTTGCGTATCTAAGCCCAGCTGGCCGCGCCACCGCGCGCGGCCGATAGCCTTCTTCCAGTTTTTCTTGCCTTCGGTATTTAGGTGTTTAGGTGCTTAGGTCCTTAGGTCCTCGGCAGGATATGGCACTGTCAAACCAAGGTTCGATTGATCAACCGAATAGTTTTTTTTTCCGAGCGCTCGGCAGAAGCTTTTAGCAGCAGTCGTCGACTACCCACTGAGCTGGGTGCGATTGATAACAACCCTTGCTAGAAGGCGAGAACCAGTCTGGTGCCTACCACCGTCTGATCATAGTCGGCCGAGGGGAGGTTGGATTGGTAGTCGTTATAGCCCGCGTAGAGTTCCCAGCTGAGTTTTTCACCCAGCGGTATTTCCAGCTCTGCCTTGAAGCGAACCTTGTCGTCATCCCGCTCCTCGCCAATCGAGGGCGTCACCGAGCTGTAATCTCGCTGTTCGTAACGCGCGCCAATTTCAAATGTTGAAAGCGCGCTAAATAATTGAAAGCGTTGTACGAAACGCAGCTTGAAGAGGTGGGCGTCGTAATCAAAACGGTCAGCCTGGCTATCTTCGGAGCGATAGGTATAGCCCAGATTGAAGTAGCGACGCAGGCCTTGCCAGAAATAATAGGCATCAAACTCCGCCGAGTCGTTTTTGGCATCACGGCCAGGGCGGCGGGCGATTTCTTTATCGCCGTAAACGTAGGCGGCCCTCAAGAACCACCGCTTACTCACGAATCCAGATACCCAAGGAGAGGCGCGTTGGTAGGTTAGAAAATCGTCGCCATCGAGTAAGGCATCAATATAAAAATAACTGATCCCGGTATTGACCTTGCCCACGGCGGTGCTGAAGTTGGCGCCCAGCATATGGGTGGTCCGGCTCAAATCATCAAAGGTGTCATAGGTTATTTGGTTGTAGTTGTAGCTGATTGAGGCTTTGGTTTTGTCTGTGAACTTGTGTGCCAGCTCAAATTCGGCTGACATTACGGTACCTTCATCGCCTTGATCGCTGGAAGTATCCACTTCCTCTACCGCCACATTACTGTCGTGCTCAATGCCCAGCGAGAACTCCGCGGATAGCTCGGTCTGGGCCTGAACCTGAACAGAGGCGGACAGCACTAAGCCCGAAAGCATCAGTCGGATGGAGCGGGGTGATAGGTTGGGGGCGGTCAAAAATGCCACAGGTCTCGAATCCAGAAATACATAGTTCGCAGGCTAAACAAAGTTCTCCCAAAGCTCAATTGATATTGGGTGAGCCAAGAGGCGGGTTTTGCTACACTGCGGCCTTTATTTTTTCAGGATCCCGTCATGTCCGAGCAAGATCAGAACGTCGAAGTACTAAACCGCTTTATCGCCTTGGCTAATACCATTAAAGACGAGGGTGTACCCATTCATGTGGTTTCATGGGGACTCATGAATGCGTCAGCCGTGTATTCCACCTATTCGGTGGCCGGGAATACTGGCGGATTAAATCCCAGTGGTGTCGACAA
>CAYPPU010000087.1:0-5384 GCA_964412695.1 uncultured Alteromonadaceae bacterium
CTGAAAAAGCCGGCACTCCGCCCGGGAGCCCCGAAAAAAAGAGGGCGAACTATAGTCATGGCCCCTAAGGGTGTCAACAAGATTTATGGCCTAAAACGTGAAAAGCGCCTAGTTGCCAAAAAGTCACAATTCCTGCGGCATGTGGCTGGATTGCATCGAGCAAGTTCCACTCAGAAAACACCCGCCCGCGACTGCTTTCGCACCAAAATGATGCACCCTCAGCCAGCCGCCGTCTCGGGATGAGTGTGATGCGCAGAAACGTCCATCTGGGCCAGCCCAATCAGCTGTCCCTTTTTCTATAGCCACAGCAACCGATAACAATCCCCCGGGTGCCCAAAATCGTGGTGCCAAATCGCGTTTCAGAGCCTTACCTTGACCTCCCCGTGCCACCAAACAGATTGTTCAGGCCAGCACGCGCCCAACCAAGCGAACACCCAAGTTCCGAAACTGGGTGTGCGTTCATCTAGCCCCGTGCTATGGTTTTGGCGTCATAGGGGGACAGCACATGCAAGACGAGACGGGCTCGGACCATAGCACTCTGCTGGGTTATATCTGCTGGGTGTTCGGCTTTATTGGTTTACATCGCTTCTATTTTGGCAAGCCCATCTCAGGCGCCATTTGGGCTCTAACCTTAGGGCTATTTTTTATCGGCTGGATTTTTGATCTATTTCTCATCCCCGACATGGCTGAGGACGCGCGCCAGGACTGGCCAGCAGGGCCGACCGACTACAATTTGATCTGGGTGTTACTGATTTTTTTGGGCATGTTCGGTATTCACCGCTTCATGCTGGGTAAGCCGATAAGCGGCGTTGTTTATCTGCTCACACTAGGCGTGTTCGGCCTGGGCATTATCTACGACCTGTTCACACTGAATACGCAAATCGCCGAGAGCAACGGCGCGACGCCTTAAGACGGTAGCGATAAGGGGTTCAAGCATTGGCGCCACCTGATTGGCGCGTTAGTGCTCGGGCACCCTGAAAAACACGGCGTAGTAAACCGGCACGGCCACGAGCGCCAACACCGAACCAAACGCCAACCCGCCCATGATCGATACCGCCATCTCGCGGAAAAAGTCATCTCGCAACAACGGCGCCATCCCGACAACCGTGGTGGCACCGGCAAGCAGCACCGGGCGCAGACGACTCACGCAGGCAGCAACCAACACTGGCACCGTCAACGAGACACGGCGTGTCCTCAAATTCACTTCCTCCACCAGAATCACGCAGTTCTTGATCAAAATACCGATCAGGCTCAACAGGCCCAACAACGCCGGGAAGGTGAACGACAGGTTTGCGGCCTGTAGACCCAAAAACACCCCGGTCATGGTCAGAGGTACGGTGAGCCAAATCACCAGTGTTTGGCGAATATTGCCAAAGAGCACAAGGGTCGCGAAAACCATGACCAACAGGGCAATCGGAAAGCGCGCCACCACGGAATCATTGGCCGTTTGCATGGCCTCATATTCGCCGCCCCAGTCAAGACGATAGCCCGGGGGTAAGGGGATAGCCTCAATGTCAGGGCGAATTCGGTTGAAGGCGCCAGTCGTCTCCTGCCCCCCCGAGGCATTGCCCTGCACGGTGATAACCCGCGTGCGATCCCGCCGCATAATAAAGCTGTCCTCAAACGCCAATGCGACTTGGCGCACCACCTGCTCCGCAGGAATGAATGCCTGGGCCCGTTCACTCCAAAGATCCCGTTGCACGAGTTCCTGAGCCGAATGGGCGAAAGGCACAACCCGCGCCACTATCGGCACAGCCTGGTCGTCATCCCTCAAAGTGCCGATGCGACTCCCCACCGTATTGGCCTGCAGCGATTGGGCGACGTTTAGGGTATCAATGCCAGCCAACCGCGCGCGCGCCGCATCGGGCGTCACGCTCAACGCTAACCGCTGCTCACGCCAATCAATTCGTCGATCTCGCAAGCCATGCTCGATATACACCGCCATAGCTTGCTCGGCCAAATCGCGCAGTACCGCACGGTCGGGACCGAAAAACCGTGCCTCAACTTTTGTCGCCGTACCCGTGGTGAATTCCATCCGCCGGACCATGTGGGCGATACCTGAGTGCTGCTCCCACATAAACGCATCAACGGCAGACATAATGGCGTCCATGCGTTGCACGTCGTCAACGCGAATCACCAATTGGGCGTAGGCAGGATCTGGCCGCTCGGGCAATAAAATCATGGTGAAGCGCATGGGACCGCGCCCCACCCACGTGGACACCTCAACAACTCCGTCCAGAGTCTCCACTTGCTTGCGCACGGTCTCGGCCAGCGCATCACTGGTCGCAATATCGCTACCCTGAGGTAAATACAGGTCGACAAAGAACAGCGGCGTACTCGTTGCTGGGAAAAAGCCCTGCCGCAGCTGGCCAAAACCCACAAAGCTCGCTGTCATAATGCCGAGTAACAATAGACAAGCCCAAAGCCTGCGTCGGATACCCAGACAGATTAGCCATCGATAAGTCGAAAATATCGGCCCGCCATATAAGGAAGCCTCTTCCTGGGCATCGCTGGTCGGCGGCAACAACCACAAGCCCAGAGAGGGAATTAAGGTAATCGCCAAGAGCCAACTTAGTAGCAGCGATATGCCGCAGACCGTGAACAAGGAACCGAGAAACTGGCCAGTGGAGTCTGCGGATAACCCAATCGGGGCGAAGGCGGCCACACCAATGACCGTCGCCGCCAGCAGAGGCATTCGAGTTGTCTGTACGGTATCTATAGCGGCATCGCGCGGCGATTGACCGGTACGAATTCCCGTTACCATGCCCTCAGCCACCACAATGGCGTTATCTACCAACATCCCCATGGCAATCATCATGGCACCCAACGAAATACGCTGTAGCTCGATGCCCGCTGTTGCCATTAGCGCGATGGTGCCAAACACTGTGACCAGTAACACTGCGCCCACCATGAACCCTGCGCGCCACCCCATGAACAAACAGAGAGCACCAATGACCGTGCTGACGCTGGCGGCCAGATTGACCAAAAAGGTATCGATGGCTTGATCAACCACATGATGCTGCTCAAACAGCGGCCTAAGCTCCATACCGGCTGGTAGTAGCGACTGCAATTCGCCCAGGCGCCGCTCAACTGCCTGCCCGACGCGCACCACGTTTTGGGTTTGGTCAATTGATACTCCCACAGTGAAAACACGCTGACCTTGGTGGCGAATAATCAATGGCGGCTGATCCACCTCGGTGCGCGAGAATTGGGCCAGATCGGCCAAGCGCAGCAATGTGCCATCGGCCTTGGATGAAATGAACTGTTCGGCAAGTGCACGTTCATCGCGTGTCAAAGGCTGATCGATACGCAAGCGCCGACCTGCCGACAACATGTCGGAGGCGGGAAATAAATCCGAGGCGCCATTGACCGCCGCGACTACCCGCTCAAACGGTATGCCAAGACGACGCAGCTGCTCGTAGTTGATATCGAGGTTAACCTGCTCCTTGGGAACACCATCGACACGGACTTTGCCCACGTGGGGTACGCGCTTGAGTTCGGTTTGCAGTAATCGGGCCGCGTCATTAACGGCTGAAATCGGATAGCCCTCGGGGATGCTAACGGCATAGAGCAAACCATAGACATCAATAAAATCGTCCTCCACTAGGGGTGGCGAGGCTTGCGGAGGTAACTGCATTGCCGCTTCCGATACTCGTCGGCGCAGTTCATCCCAAATTTGAGGCGCGTCTGCCAAGGCGACAGACATTTTTAATTCGACCTCAATCTCAGAGCGGCCAGGCAGTGAACGCGAAACTAACTTCTTTACCCAGGGCAGTTCCTGCAGCGAGCGCTCGACCACTTCAGTGACCTCGAGCTCAACTTCAACAGCAGACGCACCCGGGTATTCAACAAATACATAGGCCATCTTGATCGGGTATGGCGGATCTTCAAGACGCGCAATTGACTGAACGCCCAGCACCCCACCCACCATACACGCCAATACCACCAGCCAAACGTAGAGAGGATTGGCCAGAGCAAACTCTGTTAGTGACCTGCGTGTCACGTTTTAGTCCTCAGCCAACAGGCGCACAGGCATGCCCTCATATAACCAGGCACCCCCAGCCGAAACCACCTGCTCACCCACTGCCAGACCGGATACGACATTAACCCAGCCGGCCTCCGCCGCTGCCACATCGACGACTCGCCGCTCAACGTGCGCCGGTTGACCCTTTACCACCCAAACAAAGGGCTCACCGTGCGCGTCTGCTTGCAAGGCTTCGATGGGAATAGCCAGTGCTTGAGGGTCTTCTTTGCTCTTGTCTTCCAGTAATACGGTCGCCGTCATACCAGGCAGTAACGTGCTCTCGGGCAAATCGGTAAGCACCAACGTCATAGCGACAGTTTGTGTCTGCGGATGGGCCTTTGCGGCATATTCTCGCCAGTGCAATGCACGCCGCACGCCCGGCTCATGATCAAAAATCGCCCAAGCACCGGGGGGGGCTGTCATATCCCAGCGCGCCACGTATCGCTCCGGTATATCTATCTCTAGCTCGATGGCGTTAGTGGGTCGCAGTTGAAGGACCGGCTGCAAGCTCTTGATGGGCGTGTGGGGTTCGACATAGTGTTTAACGATCTGCCCATCAAAGGGCGCTCGGAGTGACGTATCCCGCAATCGCTTCAACGCGGCATCCACCTCGACTCGGCTAATTTCAGCACGGGTGTAGACTTCGTCATATTGGGCTTGCGAGGCCATCCCTTGTGCTAGCAAGGTCTCTAGGCGATCAAGTGCCTTTTGGGCGCCATCGTGCTCGGCCTTGGCTCTTGCCAGCACCAGCTCTGTGTTTTGAGGATCCAATTGGGCAAGCAAGGTATCTTTGGTCACCGCACTGCCCTCCTTAAGCGGCAGCGACAACAACGTACCCTCGATTTCAAAACCCACATCAACCAGGTTTGCCTCGGCAACCCGCCCGACAAAGCGACGCTGAAGCGATATCTCAGCAGGCGCTGCCCAATGAACCCGTACTGGTCGTGGGGCTTGCTCGGGAGCAGACGGCGCCTCTCCACCACAGGCAGCCAACATTGCCATGATGCCAATAGCAGTCCCTAAGAGGACGGGGGAAACAAGTGCGGCAACGACTTTGCGAGCAAGCGGACAAACTTGAACCCTGCGGTATAAAGGCATCATAGAGCTCTCACTCGCGTTTTCAGGTGACTGCGGACGCGCTGGCGATCGACCTCAGACAATGACAAAAGACCTAACATCTCCAATAGCTGCAGGCCCTGGGAGGCCAATAAGATGGACTGCGCTTCGGTCGCTGAAGGACTGCTTGCTAAGGTGGCAAAAAGGTCCTTTAAATGCGCCTTGGCCGGTGCCAACAGCGTTGGATCCTCAGAAGACGCAGCTAAGAGCGCCTGAGCCATAACCCGCTCATCGGCAGGCAAAT
>CAYPPU010000088.1:0-5378 GCA_964412695.1 uncultured Alteromonadaceae bacterium
GGGCGCGGTCGAAATTGCACCGGCAAGGCGGGGCAGGATTTGTACCTGCCCGTGCCTGTGGGCACGACGGTATTAGACGAGGACACCGGTGAAGTTTTGGGTGATTTGCGCGAGGACGGGCAGCAACTCATTGTGGCTCAGGGTGGCTTTCACGGTTTGGGTAACACTCGGTTTAAATCCAGCGTCAATCGCGCACCGCGGCAATCCACACCCGGCACGGACGGCGAAGCCCGCCGTCTGAAGCTGGAACTTAAGGTGCTGGCTGACGTGGGGTTGTTGGGGTTACCCAATGCCGGTAAATCGACCTTCATTCGTGCGGTTTCAGCTGCGACTCCCAAAGTGGCGGATTACCCGTTCACCACGTTGATTCCTAACCTTGGTGTGGTCAAGGTCGATTCCCATCGCTCGTTCGTGGTGGCCGACATCCCCGGCTTGATCGAGGGCGCCTCTGACGGTGCGGGTTTGGGGATTCGATTTCTCAAACACCTGACTCGCAACCGTATTCTGCTACATATTGTCGATCTGGCGCCGCTGGATGAGAGTGACCCCGCCGAGGCGGCGCGGGCCATTGTGCAGGAGCTCGAACGGTTCAGCCCCACATTGGCACAGCGACCTCGCTGGTTGATTTTAAACAAAGTCGATTTGCTCGATGACGATACCCGTGGCGAACGCCGAGCTGCCGTGCTTAGCGCCTTGAACCACGACGGCCCCGTCTATGAAATTGCCGCGATTCGTGCCGAGGGCACTCAAAGGGTCTGCGGGGATTTAATGACGGCTATTGAGGCCGCCAACGAATTAGAACGCGAAGATCCCGAAGCTCTCGCCCTGGAGCGTCAGTGCCAAGACCAGATGCAGCAAGAGGCGCGTGAGCGTATTGAGTCCTTGCGGGCAGGTCGCGCCGCAACGCGGAAGGCGCAGCGTGAGGCCGTTGATTTCGAAGACGATGACGACTACGACGTGGACGTGGAGTACCGGCACTAATGACTGACGCACGATCGCAACTTTCGAGCGCCAAACGTTGGGTGGTCAAGGTGGGCAGCGCTCTGCTCACTGCGGATGGCCGTCGACTTGACCTGGGCATGGTGCACAACCTTGTGCAGCAGTTGGTTGCCCTGCGAGAACGCGGCTGCGAAGTGGTATTGGTCTCTAGCGGCGCCGTCGCGGCGGGCATGGTTCGCCTAGGTTTTAGTCAGCGCCCGACGACGATTCACCAGTTGCAGGCATCAGCGGCGGTTGGGCAATCGGCCTTAATTCGCGCTTACGAAGATGCCTTGGCACCGCATGGCATCACCACGGCGCTAGTTTTACTAGGTCATGATGACATCCGCGCGCGCGATCGTTATCTCAATGCCCGCAGCACCTTAGGCACCCTGATCGATATGGGCGTGATGCCAGTGGTTAACGAAAATGATTCGGTGGTAACCGAGGAAATTCGATTAGGTGACAATGACACGCTGGCCGCTTTGGTGGCAAACCTCATTGATGCCGATGCACTGCTAATTTTGACCGACCAACAAGGGTTATTTGATACTGATCCGCGCCAGAATGCGTCGGCTGCACTGATTCCACAGGCCGAGGTTAATGACTCGGGATTGGATGGCATGGTTGGAGACGGTGGCGCCCTTGGGCGCGGTGGCATGGTGACCAAATTGCGGGCCGCGCGCCTGGCAGCGAGGTCGGGTACCGCCACCGTGATCGCCAGTGGTAAAGAGATCGATGTGGTGCCGCGAGTTGCCGCTGGAGAGACCTTGGGTACTTTGCTGACCACCGATCGAGAACCTCAAAGTGCCCGCAAACAGTGGTTGGCTAGTTTGATGCACCCAAAGGGACGTTTAGTGTTGGATGACGGTGCCGTGAGCAAGATCGCTGGCGAGGGTCGTTCACTGTTACCTATCGGTGTGGTCGAAGTCAGTGGTCAATTTGTTCGCGGCGACCTGGTTTCTTGTGTTGACAGCGGCGGTCACGAAGTGGCACGAGGCTTGGTTAATTACAGTGCTGACGATGCCAAAAAGCTGGTTCGCACCGCGTCGGCTGATATTGAAGTCCGAGTCGGTTACGGAGGTGATCCCGAGATGATTCATCGGGACAATATGGTGAGCGTGTAATCGTGGATTTTCAATTGTTACTGCTCTACGCCGCCGCCGTCTTCGCTGCGGGGTTATTGGGGGGCTGGTTACCTCGCCGTGTCGAGATGACCCACACTCGAACCCAACTCACCATGAGTTTTGTGGCCGGCCTCATGCTGGGCGTGGCCTTCTTTCACTTGATTCCCCACAGTGCGGTGGGGCGCGGTGCTCAGGGGGTCGATTTCACCATGCTGTGCGTGGTCGCGGGGCTTATTTTTATGCTGTTGTTACTGCGCCTGTTTCATTTTCATCAGCACGACTTTGGTGCGACCTTGGAGCAGTGCCAGCACGGTGACGCCGATCATCATGATCATCGAGATGCCCATGATCACGCCCACCCACCTACGGGCTCTGCCACGTGGGTGGGGTTGCTGTTCGGCCTCAGTATCCACACCGTAGTCGACGGTATTGCCCTGGGTGCGGTGATGGGCGCCGAGCCTAGCTCGGGCGCTGGTATTTTAGGACTTGGGGTGTTTCTGGCCATCCTGCTGCACAAACCCTTGGACTCTTTATCCATTGAAACCGTGATGGCTGTAGCCGCTGCGCCCTTGGCGCAGCGTCGGCTGGTGAATGTGGGCTTTTCATTACTGGCGCCATTGGCGGCGCTGTTGTTTTGGTCGGCGATTGATCCCCTGGATCCCAATAATGTACTACTGCCCGCGGCACTGGCTTTTTCGGCGGGCGCCTTTATCTGTATTGCGCTGGGAGATTTACTGCCTGAAATACAGTTTCATAGCCACGACCGCGTCAAACTAACCTGGGTGTTCTTGGTCGGCATTGCTATGGCGTGGGCCATTGGTATGGTTGAGTCAGGCCACGGCAGCGGTCTGCACTAACGGCGCAACTCTCAGGCTGCTTTTACTGATCCGCACCCTGGGCGAGTGCTAGCAGACGGGTTTGCCCGCTGTCGCGGCCGGTTGTGGTCCAGTCCTTGAGCTCGGCGGCAATTAGGTCAGATAGTAGGGTTACATGATCTGGCTGAGCGTTGAGGCAGGGAATGTACTCGTAGCGTTCCCCACCGGCTTCCAAAAAGATGTCGCGGTTTTCCTCACCGATTTCCTCAATGGTCTCCAAGCAGTCCGCGCTGAATCCGGGACAAATAACCTGTAGCGCTTTCACGCCCTTTTCGGGTAGGCCGCCTAAGGTCTCATCGGTGTAGGGCTTTAGCCACTCTTCTCGGCCAAAGCGCGACTGGAAGGTGGTCATGTAGCTTCCCTGGGGTAACTCGAGCGCCTCAGCCACTAACCGTGTGGTTTTGTGGCATTGGCAGTGATACGGGTCGCCATTTTGTAGGTAGCGCTCGGGCATACCGTGATAGCTAAAAACCAGTTTGTCAGCGTCGCCGTGGCGCGCGCGGTGGGAGCGAATGCTGTTGGCAATAGCGGCAATATAGTCGGGGTGGTCGTGATAACTGGCAATCCAGCGTAAGTCAGGCACCCGGCGCTGCTTGCACAGCGTTTCGCTGAGCTTGTCAAAGGTGCTGCCGGTGGTGGGGCCGCTGTAATGTGGGTAGAGCGGTAATACAACCAATTTCTCGACCCCCGCATCCAACATCTCGCTTAGCACGTTGGGAATGGAGGGGTTGCCGTAGCGCATAGCGCCGCGCACCAAAATAGCGTCGCCGTAAGCCGCCCTGAGCTGCGCGCTGACCCCCGCTACCTGGTCTTCTAGGTGGTAGAGCAGTGGCGAGCCACGCTCGGTCCACACGGTTTCGTAGGCTTTGGCTGAGCGCCGCGGGCGGGTATTCAAAATGATGCCGTTGAGAATCAACCACCAGAGCAATCGCGGAAACTCGACCACGCGGGGATCACTCAAAAACTCCTTCAAATAGGGGCGCAGTGCCTGGGGCGTGGGCGCGTCGGGAGTGCCCAAGTTGGTCAACAACACCCCAATTCGGCTTACCTGGCCGTGATCGAAGGAGGGGATACCGCGATAGTTCATGCCAATTCCTGTCAAACTCTTGCCCAACATACGCGTGCGGGCTAAAGGCGGATGTTGTTGATAAGCCCTATTGTACCCCTCTCCGCACCAGCTGGCCCCCAATGGCTTCGCTATGACTATTACCCGTGCAAAACATGGGGGATACGGCCCCTCTTGGGGTGGTTGATTTGGCCTCTGCCCGTGGTATACAGGGGGCCCCAAAAATAATGAGAGCTTGGTAGGCATGAGTCTGACCTTTGATAGTGCCCGGTTGCCCAACCCCCACCTCAACAGCGATCACGAGGCGTGGCGCGAGCAGCTGCGCCGTTTTATCGATACTGAAATCATGCCCTACGCGGCGGAGTGGGATGAGCAAGGCGAGATCCCTATCGCGCTTTGGCCAAAGGCCGGTGAAGTGGGTCTTCTGGGCCTGGGCTTCCCCGAGGCCTACGGCGGCATACCCGGCGATGTTTGGTTCAGCCAGATAGCCTCAGAAGAACTGGCACGCATTGGTGTGGGTGGTATTCCGGCCAGCCTCATGGTGCATACCATTGGTTTGCCCCCCATCATCAACTGGGGTACCGAGGCGATGAAAGCGGCTATAGCGCCGGCTGTGCTTCGCGGTGAAGATTGGATTTCATTGGGTATTACCGAGCCTGGTGGCGGGTCAGATGTGGCGAATTTGCGCACCACGGCCGTTCGCGACGGCGATCATTTTGTGGTCAACGGTTCTAAAACCTACATCACCGGCGGCATGCGCGCTAACTGGGTATCGACCGCGGTCCGCACCGGTGGCGACGGAGCGGGCGGGGTTTCTATGCTGTTGATTCCCGCCGACGCACCCGGGTTTTCACGCACGGCGCTGGACCGAAAACAGGGCTGGTGGGCTTCAGATACCGCCACTCTCTATTTCGACAACCTGCGCGTGCCAGTGGAAAATTTGATCGGCGAGGAGAACCAGGGTTTTAAGGTCATCATGACCAACTTCAACAGCGAGCGCATGGGCATGGCGGTGCAGATGGAGGCCTATGCGCGGGTTTGTCTTGAGGAGGCTGTAGCCTGGGCGCAGGAGCGTCAAACCTTTGGGCAGCGCTTGGCCGATCACCAGGTGATTCGCCATAAAATTGCAGCCATGAAGCAGAAAATTAATGCTACGCAAGCCTACATTCGCATTTGTAACGAGGCCATTGCATCGGGTACGCCGAATCCTGCGGATATTGCGCTGTTAAAAGTGCAGGCCAGTGAGGTGATGGAATTTTGCGCCCGTGAAGCGCTACAGATTTTGGGAGGTATCGGTTTCATGCGGGGCGGCCGTGCCGAACGCATTTACCG
>CAYPPU010000089.1:0-5316 GCA_964412695.1 uncultured Alteromonadaceae bacterium
CTAGCGATAACGCGGTCGCTACCAACGATGCTTGTAAAGCGTTCGATACGCTGCGCGACAAGTTCAGGGTGCTCAACAAAGTTGGTTGTCGAATCGATCACGCCCGGCACGAGCACTTTGTCCTGCGGTATCTCTGATTGACGGTCTCTGAATGTCGTCCATTCATGCCCATGGCGTGGGTTAGAGGTTTCGAACAACAGGTATTGCGGTTTGACCGACATGAGTGTTTTAAACATCTTACTCATGGGTATGTCGCAAATATGTGGCCCCTCATAGTTGCCCCAACAAATGTGCAGACGCACTTTATCCATTGGAATGTTCTGCAGCGCGTGGTTAAGCGCCTCGACATGCAGGTTTGCCACGCCGACGAATGCGTCATCTGTCAAATGAGTGAACAACATGTGACGTGAAAGGGCGAGATCTGGGCAATCCAGTTGCAAGTCAAGCCCCGCCGCGACGATTGTTTCGTACTCTTCCTTCATCGCATCGGCCAGTGCCAATAAATAGGCCTCCCTTGTTGGGTAGTGCACGTTTTGAAGAAATAGGGAAATAACCCCAGGCGATGCCGCATTCATGAACCCGCGCTTCGCGCCATGCTGGGCCATTGCAGCCTTCAGGTTGTCAATATCTTTTTTGAGTTCGTCTTGTCCCTTGGACTTCACTTCATCGACACACTGCGGTCGCGCGTATTGGGGTGTACCGCCATCGTTTGCTAATCGCTGTAAAAATTTTGGAAAAAGCTTTAGATCAGCAGGGGCGTTGCGCTCGCTGTCACCACTGAATCCGGTGTAGCGATCCTTGACGTAGGTGGCATACGATATTTTTGATGTTTCACCGTCGGAAACAATGTCAATACCTGCTTCAACTTGTCGTTTGACGGTCTCTGATACCGCTTGTTTCATGGCGGCATCAAAAGCCGTTTGCTCATAGGGCTTCTCTTTTTCCCGCGCAAATATGAAATCAACAACTGTTTGCGTTCGGGGTAAACTGCCGACGTGTGTGGTTAGTATTGTCATGTGATGGTGATCCTTTTACGAGGTAGAGCTAGAACTACTTTTTGAGTTGTGCAGATGTATTTGTTTCCATATCGCAACCTCATCAATCAAAGCAAATTCACGGCGAATACCCCACGGCCCGAACTCTGCATGACAAATGCCCATGACGTACAAGTCCGCTCCGCTGGCCTGACCGAATAGGCCTGGCCCTCCGTGTTTGCCAGAGAGTGACCACCGTATCGCTGCCCGCGGGGGCATGAGGCCACCTTCGTTGCCAATGCAATGCGCAATTTCAAACCGTGCATCAGGCATCGCAGACCTTAGTGGTAGCCAGAAGCTTTCCACAGCTGCCCAACCGTTCGCGCTCATTCCTCCCGGATATTCGCCCTGGCAAGCACGGTCGTAGCTGCGCTTTATTGTTGTCATGTCCGCAGCCATGATTCGCTGCAGCGTTTGGGCGTACCGCTGCCCCCATTCGCTCTGGTTACCTTGTCCCTGATATGGGCCGGAGACATCGTTGGTTTGTCTAAAGGGGGTAGCGCAGCGACTGGCGCCACCTTCGCGTTCGATCTGTGCGAGAGCAAAGACCTCTGGTGTTGTGCCGAGCTGCCTAACGATGGCGCCGCTGTCACGGATCAGCCATTCGTCATCAATCTGATTGTTAATGGCGTGGCAATCGGCGATAACACGATATTTCAATTTGCGCTGGCTTGCTTGGCCGTACTGGCCGTCGCCTAGATGGGTCGCGGTTGACAGAATTCGATGAGAGGAGAGCATGCCAGTCTCAGGCGTGCCGCTCCAAATGACATCCTCGCCCAACAGTTCGCGATCCGGGAATTCAGCAAGTGTTGCCAAGGTGGCACCGATCACTGCTTGGTTTCCAAGGGTTATACCGCTTGGGGATCGCACCACGATATCTGGTGCGTAGTATTTGTGGAGTGTGCTGACACCACGGTCCTCCCAAATTTCTTTTGTGATTTTTAGGATGTAGTCTGGAAAATCCTGGTAATGCGGATCAAAGCCCTTCATGATTCCAATCTCCTTTGGGTATGCGCGCGGACTGTCTGACGATCAGCGGTCCATGAATACGGATTTTTGCAGCGCTCTCGTTTAAACCATCGATTGAGCTCATCAGCAGATCGACGGCAGTGCCGACCATCTGATCCAGCGGCTGGCGAACAGTTGTAAGGTTGAACGATGGCCATGCAGCTAGCGGAACGTCGTCATAGCCGATGACGGATACATCACCTGGAATCGATAGATTTAATTCGGATCGTAAGACATCCATGACGGCAAAGGCCATATGGTCGTTGCCGACAAATATCGCGTCTGGCTTTTTGCGCGCTTTGAATAAATCGCGCGTGGCCTGAGCGGCAACTTGCCGGTCGTACATACCGTCGATAAGCGGAATATTTGTGATGCCATGCACCTTCAGCGCTTGCGTAAATCCTATGGCGCGATCACGCCCTGTTGATGACCCTTGCCAACCGCTGATATGAGCGATTTGTTTGTGTCCGCCAGCGACGAGAAAGTTGGCAACACTCCGCCCGCCTGCGACGTTGTCAGAAGTGACCTCTGATAGCTTTGATTCGTCTTGTCCGCGGTTAAACAGCACGATTGGAATCCCTGCTTTTGCGCAGCGCTTTGCCAAGTCGCCGCTGACCGCGACACTCGCTGCAATGATGCCGTCGACTTGGTAGTCGATCAATTCTTGCACCACCTTGCTGACACTTGCAGGTGTATTTTTCGCCATGAAAACCAAGATGTGATAGCCCTTTTCTTGGAGTGCTTGGCTTAAGCCTTCCAACGCCAGTGGATAAAACTGGTTATCGAGATACGCGACTACCAGTCCGATCATTCGGGTACGGCCGGTTATAAGGCCTCTCGCCAAACGGTTTGGGCGGTAACCCAGTTCGGAGGCTGCTTTAATGACTTTTTCTTTTGTCGCCACTGAAGCGCTCGCGCCGGGTGTGAATACACGGCTCACAGCCGACTGACTCACGCCCGCGCGCTTGGCGACGGCAGAGGAGGTGACCTTTGGTTCGCTCATAAGTTCATCTGGGATTAGTCAGCCGTCCAACCGCCATCGACCATGAGGGCCGTACCAGTCACCAAATTACTGGCATCGCTCGCAAGGTAGACGACCGAACCCATAACATCCTCGAGCTGCCCGACCCGACCCAGTTTGATTTTGTCTTCTACCCACGCACGTCGCTCGGGATTGTCGAAGGTGGCTTGTGTCAGCGGTGTGAGTATGAAGGTTGGACAGATCGTGTTGACTCGGATCCCCATTCGCCCCCACTCAATAGCCATCGCCTTCGTCATGCCCTCGACGGCATGTTTTGTCGCGCAGTAAAGCGCGCGCTCAATGCCACCCACGTGCCCCATTTGGCTGGAGATATTTATCAAGCTACCTGGCTTTCCAGAAGCAATAAGCTTCCGGGCGACCGCGGTGGTAATGAAATACGCGCCCTTGAAATTAAGAGCTTGAACCGCGTCGAAGTCAGACTCTGTGGTGTGAACCGCCAGGCTGTGTCTTGCCATCCCTGCTGCATTGACCAACACGTCAAAGGCCTCTTGGCCCTCAAGTGCTTCATCGATCGCCGCTACCTTTGACACATCAAGCACCAAAGATTCTACCGACAGGTTTTCAGCCGCGAGCGCAGCGACGGCATCGACTAAGCCTTTACCGCCTCTCGATACCATCACCACATGTGCGCCAGCTTGTGCGAGGGCAGCGGCGCACGCAAAGCCAATCCCAGAGGAGGCGCCTGTGACCAATGCGCGTTTACCATCGAGCCGTGATGAGGGTATCCGTGGAATTTTCATATACCTCGCGCCTTGTTAAATTCACTCGCCCGTTCAAGCACGTCGACGCCAAGTTGATGGTAGACGTGCATCAGGTCAACGAGCACCCAGTTTTCCCGGATGAGGCCGTCTTGAAGATGCCAAAAATCAAGACTTCGCAATTCGATTTTTTGTCCCGTCGGTGGGAGCCCCAGCCAGCCACCAACGGACAGCGTTTGCCGCATATTTGGCCATCCCGTCTCACATACATAATCGCCTTCAGCGAACCAATGGGATACGAGGCCTTCTGGGTCTAGTGCGCGGTCTGGCATCGCCCTTAAAAATGGGATTTGATGCCAGTCTCTGAATCCCTGTATCCCTCGCGATGTACCGATACCCGCAGGACCATACCAATTGAAGCGCGGGTGCCAGTAGCGCTCAAGATTCATAACCTCGGGACCCCCTTGGCTGGGGTGTCTACACATGTCCGTCAGCATTGCGATTACATGTGCTTGCGTAGCTTGGCCTTGGCCCGGAAATACATCTGCCGCAAGCAGACCGTCCTGCGTCATCGGAGATGGTGTCAAGAGTCTATCGCCAAGCTGTGGGGCCATCGGCCACTGACCAGCGGTCATCATGAGCTCAGGAATATCCCAAATCGCTTGTATCTCTACGACAGCGTCATCCTTGATTCGGTAGAACTCATGAAATCGCATGTGAGCGATGCGCCCAGTCGGTAGGAGTCTCAGGAATGGACGAGTGAACGTACCGAGGTAATTTCCGCAGATCCCGATCCAGTTGTCGTTTGCTGACGTTGTACCCGCAAGGGAGATCAGTTCTCGCCGCTCTAAGTCTGGCATTGCCTCCATAAGAGGGGCAAAACAATGTGTGAACCAAGCGTCTGGCCCGGAAAGATCACCAAAGGGGTGGCACATATGAATCTGCGCGTCCGGGGAGACAAACGCCCGAAGCGCGTGGCACAAGGACGCATGTGTTGCCGTGACGCCAGCATCCGACAGCGGCTTCGTGACGCCCTTTAGTGCCTTTGGAGTCATAGTGCCGGCGTACCGTATGGCACATCCTTTTTGCCATAGCGGCGGACACGAACGTTGCACTGTTCAGCATGACCAACGAATCCCTCCAACATGCAAAGCCGGCTTCCATACTCACCGATTAGGGTTGCCGCCTCGTCGGTCAAAATCTTTTGATAACTGTGAGTTTTCAGAAATTTACCGACCCACAAGCCACCGGTATATCGTCCCGCTTTTTTTGTTGGAAGGGTGTGATTGGTGCCGATTACTTTGTCACCGTTGGAAACGTTGGTGCGCGGGCCCAGAAAGAGGGCACCGTAGCTGTGCATGTGTTCTAAGAACCAATCGTCGCGATCAGTCATGATCTGAACGTGCTCCGATGCGATTTCGTTTGCTTGGTCCAACATCTCTTGATAGGTATCGCAAACGATGACTTCGCCGTAATCTCTCCAGCTGGCTGAAGCTGTGTCACGGGTGGGCAGAATCTTGAGAAGTCGATCGAC
>CAYPPU010000090.1:0-5277 GCA_964412695.1 uncultured Alteromonadaceae bacterium
CGGTTGCAGTTGGCCTTGAATTGATGGCGAGAGGTTCAAACCCTGTACCACCCACCAGTGATAAGCCAACGTAGGCTTCTCCTACCCTCCTAGGGGCAGCGGTCCGGGGAAATCCCATTTGAACTAATTACGCCAGGGGGTTGATTGGTTCGCCCGGCCAGCTCCCGTCCACTAAGCGCGTTTTCACTACAGTTTGTATGATTTCCCGGACGCGGCTGCGCAGAAACGCCTTCTTCTGATCGTGCCGCTCTGCTAACGCAACTCTTCGTCTTAGAGGGTTGTTCGCGAACGGGAGGGCAACAAGTCTGCCTTCTTGAAGCTCGGGCATGACTGATGATCGGGCAAGGATTGCAGAGCCGGTGCCGCGTAAAACTTCTCTTATTAGTTGATAACCCGCGTCAACCTCTATTCGAACATTGAGCTGGACATTCTCTTTCCGAGCCAGGGCCTCGACGTCCGTGCGGAGTCTGTGTTTACGACTGGAAGTTATCAACGGAAGTTTGGCTATGTCCTGTATGGTCACCACGCTGGGTAACGCATGGCTTTGCGCTGGTGTCACGATCAAGTAGAGATCTTCCTCAAGCATATCGATTGCGTCAACACTTGCAGTGGGTGTGGCGTCGAAAACGAATGCAAAGTCAATTTCGCCAGTATCCAGCCAATTCCATAGGTAGCCAGAAAAAGCCTCAGCGATTGTGAGTTCAACGTTGGGCATCTCTTTGCTCATCACGTCGATGAGCGGTGTCGTGAGTACGGTAGCGACCGAGGGCGGTAACCCGACGGCAATTGCTCCGCGAGGTGAGCCCTCCCAAGCTTCAATCTCTGCCTTTGCATCTTGTATCCGCGCAAGGATCTCTGTCGCGGCACGCCTCAGAATCAGGCCTTGCGCAGTGGGTTGAACGCCGCGAGAGTGGCGGTCGAGTAGCCTTGCACCCACCGCCTCCTCAAGTCGTTTGATGCGTTGGGTCACGCCAGATTGCACGGTTCCCAGGGTGTCTGCAGCTCGTGTGAGGTTGCCATGTTCACACACTACCAAGAAATCGTGCAAGAGGGAAAGATCTCTCGAGCGAAACATTTCGTAAGTCCCTTCCCATCAAAATAAATGATGATAGATCTTAAAAATGATTATTTTACGTAATTTTGACGTGTGGATATCCTTGCCGCCTGTGCATCAAACTTTCTTCATAACGAATAGGAGACAGACATGAGAAATTTAGTATCACCATTCATAAAGTTGTCCGTACTTGCTGTGTCGGCGCTGGCGATGACTGCCGCTGCGCAAGCCGCTGAGCATCGGTTGGACATCTCACTTGATACGCCACAGGCCCACGTACGTAATGTCTCTATCATGCGTTACGCGGATGAATTAAATAAAAGATCGCAAGGAAAGCTTGAGGTACGCGTATTCCATGGCGCTTCAAAATATAAGGGTGCCAATGTCCCTGTAGCGCTGGCGCAAGGCGCACTAGACATGGGCGCGCCCTTGCACCAACACCTGAGTAGTGTGGTGCCTGAGGCTGGTGCCGTTTTGCTGCCAATGTTTTATGGCGCAACTCCAACTGAGATATACGCCGTTTGGGATGGAGCCGTCGGAAAAGAGCTGAACAAGCGGATCGAACAAAAGCTCAACGTGAAAGTTATCGGTCGTTATTTCGACCTTGGTTATGGCACTACTTTTACAACGAAGAAAGAACTGATCAAGCCCGAAGACATGCGAGGCATGAAGATCCGCGTGCCAGGCGGTGCAGCCAACGTTCAACGCTATAAAGTTTTTGGTGCGAGTCCAGTAGCGATTCCCTTGCCCGATGTGACGCAAGCATTACAGCGCGGTACTGTTGATGGAATTTGGTCTACGCAAGAGACCGTTGCAAGCTCGAAGATGTGGGATGCAGGTTTGCGTTTTGCGTTTGAGGATAAGCAGGCATATTTGCAATATGTACCCATGATTAGTTTAGCCCGCTGGAATTCATATCCCTCAGATGTTCAAAACCTGATCACAACCACTTGGGAGGACATGATCGATAGCGTGAGGGCTGTCGCAAGTGATGTGCAGTCGAAAGCCCGAGCTGCAGGCACCGCCAACGGCATACGTACCGTCGACCCTGATCCGAAAGATCTCTCTGCGATGCGCGTTAAGCTCATGGCAGAGCAGGCGGGTATCGTCAAAGCGCTGAAAATCGATCCTGCGTTTATCGCGATGACAGAGGCCCAATTGTCCAAGGCGCGAGCCAATTAAAGGCTCGGAAATTACCAAGAAATACCTCACAGAAAGCCGACTTATATCGGCATTCTGTGACCGACGTCGCTTAGCCGCATATCAATCATGCAGACATTAGACAAGCTAATCATCGGTTTAGCGCTAGGGGCTAAATGGCTCTCAGGCATCGTTGCTGGCGTTGCGTTAGCCCTTCTGTGCTCCGATGTAGTTATTCGATATTTTTACCCCCAGCATTTATCAGATTGGACGACCGAGGTCGTGACCTACCTGGTTGTTTGGGGCTTGTTTCTGGTAGCTGGTGAACTCGTGATCGACGGCAAGCATGTTCATGCTGACTTGTTCATCGATCGACTCAACCCCCAAGCGAGGCTCAAAGTTGCCATGCTGGCTAGCGTGCTCGGACTGGCTTTCTCCTTACTCCTCCTCGTACTTGGGACGGACGTTGTGAAATTTTCAATGATGATCGGCGAGGAGAGTGACTCAACGCTGCGAATCCCAAAATCTATCTATTACGCCGCTCTGCCCGTTGGTATGGCGCTTCAGTGTCTTGGTTACATCGTGCGGGTGAGGGCGGAAATGATTGGCCAGCGTACCGCTAACCCCGTCCCGTCTGGGCACAGCTTTAACCGAGATTGATATATGTCACCCATCCTCATCGGAATCATTTTGGTAGGTGGCCTAGCAGCCGGCATGCCGATCTACGTTGTATTGGGTATGTTGGCTGCATTGTTGTTTTGGCACGAGGGCACTCCACTTATTTCATTAGCCCAGCTTTACATCGATCACCTTAATTCAATAACTTTGCTGGCTATTCCTTTTTTTGTTATTTCCGCTACGTTCATGCAACGCGGTGGAATTGCGCAAGCATTGGTTGATTGGGCTAATGCCTGGATTGGCCGATTCCAGGGGGGCCTTGCGATCGTTTGCGTCGTCGCAACTACGATTTTCGCGGCGATCAGCGGCTCATCTGTCGCTACCGCCATGGCTATGGGGTTGATCCTCATACCCGCGATGAATCAACAAAATTACGACAAGAAATTCTCAATCGGTTTGGTGGGCGCCTCAGGCACACTGGGTATTTTGATTCCACCGAGTCTGGCTTTCATCGTATTCGCTATCGTGGCGGGTGAATCTATTCCTCGGTTGTTTCTGGCAGGTGTCATACCGGGTTTGATCCAAGCGGCGCTGTTTATTGGGTACAGCGTTTATGTCGCGCGCAAGCACGGGTACCCACGCACAACACCGTTGGCTGCTGATGCTTTCCGCCGGGTGAACTTTCACGCGATACCCGCTCTCGCTGTACCGGTCATCATCTTAGGAGGCATCTATAGCGGCATCGTGACAGTTTCTGAAGCTGCTGGTCTCGCCGCTTTGGTGTCGATCGTCGTGAGTGTTTTTGTCTACAAAGGGTGCAAAGTTCGAGAAGTCGTTCCCCTTTTAGGTGACTCCATGAAGAGTACCGCGGCGATCGTATTCATTATTTTTTCTGCATTGGGCTTTGGTCATTGGCTTACCGGATCCGGCTTGCCGCAACAGCTTGCAGATTTGGCGGTGTCGTCGAATTTGAAGGACTGGCAATTTCTAATTTTTGTCAACGTAATCTTCCTGATCTTGGGTACCTTCCTAGAGGTATTCGCGATTATGTTGATCACACTTCCCATCATCCTGCCATTACTGGGGCCGTTAGGTATTGATCCCATTCACTTTGCGGTGCTGATGACGATCAACATGGAATTGGCGCTACTCACGCCGCCAATTGGTCTAAATCTATTCGTGTTGTCGTCGATTTCCCGTGCCCCTTTGCGAGACGTCATCGTGGGATCAGTGCCTTTCTTGCTGCTGCTGCTTGCGCTTTTGATAGCAGTAACCTACATCCCGATTATTTCTTTATGGCTTCCAAATTTGGTCTATGGACAGTGAGGAGCAGTTAAATATGCCAATCGCAAGAATTTCCTTTGATCAAAGCTTATCTGCTGAGTTAGCTGCCAGAGCGGCCGCATTGATACCGACACTTTCAAATATTTTGGCAGTTGGCTTAGCCTCCGAACGCGCTAATCCACAGGTCATACTGCAGCCGGGCGCGTATATATCGGGCCCTTATCTGATCTACGTCGATTTGCAATTCAGAGCGACACCGCTTCGCGACAAAGAGCGCGTTACGCAAGTGCTCACTGAGCTGGCTGACGTACTCAACGTCCAGTTTCAGAGCGCGGTTCGTCTTCGGGGCTTTGCAATTGATCAATCGACGCTCTCTGCAGTTGATTTTCCACCTGCCGGGAGGACGACCGAATGAACGCGACGTATCCAGCCGCTGTTAAGGTCGACGATAAGACTTCAGCCTTGTCTATCCGCGAGCTCGGTAGCTTCTTGGCGGGCGGTCGCACCGTGACGCTATCTGATCGCCCCTGCCAGCGGGTGAAGGTTGCCAGGAACGGCCCGGATCGTATAGTCGATCTGAATGGGGACTACGTGACAGGGCAGTGCTATGTACAGTTTGTTCGGTTATCCGACCGCAATCAGCCATTCCCTGTCATGTTTTGGCACGGGGGTGCGATGTCAGGGGTGACATGGGAGACCACACCTGACGGGCGTGCAGGGTGGCAAATGTATTTTCTGCGGCAGGGCTATGACACTTATGTGTGCGATGCCCATGAGCGGGGACGTGCCGGATGGTCGCCTTATCCCGACATTTACAAAGACGCGCCAATCTTTCGCACCTCAAATGAAGCGTGGAGTTTGTTCAGGTTCGGTCCCGCTGATGGGTATCAGACCGACCCAAAAAAGCGCGTTGCGTTTAATAAGCAGCAATTTCCCGTGGGCTACTTTGATCAATTCGCCGCCCAGTTTGTCCCGCGATGGACGGACCACGCTGAAGAGAGCCTGACAGCCTATGTCGAGGCGCTTCGGCGGACGGGGCCGGTGATTCTAATCAGCCACAGTCAGGGTGGTAACTTTGCGTTAGATATTGTGCAGCGCGTACCTGAGCTCATCAAGGCACTCGTCGTGATCGAGCCTGCAGCTGCGCCGCGCTTCACAGCTGAAAGCCTGGCCAAAGCAGC
>CAYPPU010000091.1:0-5159 GCA_964412695.1 uncultured Alteromonadaceae bacterium
CATTATCCGCCGGTAGAGCCCGGTCAGAAGGTATTGCGGGCGGCGCCCCATGAAGATATCAACTTGCTGACCATCTTGCCGGCCGCTGATGGTCCCGGCTTGGAAATTAGACGCCAGAGTGGCGACTGGCTGGCGGTACCCAATCGTCCCGAACAAGTCCTTGTGAACATTGGCGACATGCTGCAAGAGATTACCGATGGTTGGTTTCCGTCTACCACCCATCAAGTTGCCACGCCCACACAAGAGTCGCTCACGGCCGGTCGTATGTCGCTGCCGCTGTTCCTACATCCCCGTCCCGAGGTAGTGCTGTCAGACCGCCACACGGCAGGGAGTTACCTTGATGAGCGATTGAGAGAACTGGGCGTCGTTGTTTAAGTTCATTCATGACCGGTTATCGCCGTTTAGACACTAGTATGCGTAGAGGGTCGCGAACCTTTAGCTGGCTATTAACACTAAGTATTTGCCTATCAACCCCCTTGCAGGCCGGCGACCCCGCGGTGGTCGCGGTTGCAGCCAATTTCTTGGGAACAGCCCAGCGTTTGGTCGATGATTTTACCCGCCATGACGGATCAGAGGTGAGATTGGTCTCTGGCTCCAGTGGTCAGCTGTACGCCCAGATTAGTCAGGGTGCACCCTACGATGTATTTCTGTCCGCAGATACGGCCCGCCCTCAACGTTTAGTTGACGCGGGTTTGGCGGTCGGAAATGCTGTCACCGTTTATTGCCGCGGCTTGTTGGCGCTGTGGTTACCCAACAGTGCCATGCCGCCTACGTTACAAGCTATACAGCAACTCTCAGGGCCCATTGCTATCGCCAATCCAGCTCTTGCACCCTATGGGGCGGCGGCCCAATCGAGCTTAACGCAGGCAGGGCTGTGGTCATCACTACAACCGCAGCTGGTCTTGGCGCAAAACGTAACGGCCGCGCACACAATGGTTGCCAGCGGTAATGCCCAAGCGGGTATTGTGGCGCTGACCACGGTGTTGGCGTCGAATATCGATGCGAGTGAGTACCTGATCCTTGAGCCCCCCGTAGCACCGGCAGTAGAGCAGGGGGCGGTGCTGTTAACAGGGGGCGTGAACTATGCTACGGCGGCAGCATTTTTTGCTTATTTGAGGTCGTCACGAGCGCAAGACATTATCTCGGGCGACGGGTATCTTGTTGCCAGTGATCTCGATGGGAGCGATCCGTGATTGACGGGGCTGCGTTATGGCTGAGTCTGCAACTGGCGCTGACCAGCAGTCTATTACTGTTACTCATAGCAACACCGTTGGCTTGGTGGCTGTCGCGAACCCGACATCGATTGGCCCCGCTAGTAGAGGCCACGGTGGCACTGCCGCTCGTGCTGCCGCCTACGGTATTGGGGTTTTATTTGCTGCTGCTGTTTAGCCCGCAATCGTTTATCGGGCAAGCGTGGGTGACGCTCACCGGCAGTCAGCTTACGTTCTCTTTTGCAGGACTCGTCATAGCCTCGGTGATGTACTCACTGCCCTTTGCGGTGCAGCCGCTGCAGGTAGCTTTTAGCGCTGTCGATAGGGCTTATCTTGAGGCGGCAGCCACCTTGGGTGCGTCGCCCTGGGACCGCTTTGTCTCGGTTGTGTTGCCCCTATCAAAACGCGGTTACTTGACCGCGGGCGTTTTGGCGTTTGCTCATACCCTGGGTGAGTTCGGGGTGGTGCTCATGATTGGTGGCAACATACCAGGCGAAACACGGGTGGTGTCCATTGCGATTTACGAAGCAGTCGAAACCCTCGATTACCCCAGTGCCCACGGTCTATCGCTTATCTTATTGGCACTTTCGTTGCTGGTGCTGTGGGCACTCTTTGGCGGTCGTCGACGGGCGGAAGTTCGGGAGATGATGCGATGACGCTCTCCCTCTCGCTGCGATTTCAACGCGGAGATTTTGTGCTCAACCTTGATAACGAGTGGTCGGGCAACGGCGTGTTGGGTGTATTGGGTGTCAGTGGCGCAGGTAAAAGCACATTATTGCGTGCGATTGCGGGGCTAGGCGGCGACGTGCAGGGCAATATTTTTTGGCGTGACCAGTGCTGGCTCAATACGTCGGCGGGGCAGTATTTACCCGCATATCAGCGGGCTATTGGCATGGTGTTCCAAGACGTGCGTTTACTGCCGCATTTGGATGTCGCAGGCAATCTTAGCTTTGCCCAAACACGCTCCGACAGTGCCGGCCCCGAAATTGTTGTTGATGAAGTTATTGACGTCTTAGCGCTGTCGCCATTGCTGAGCCGCGCTCCCATAACTCTCTCTGGTGGTGAGCGGCAGCGCGTCTCACTCGCCCGTGCGCTGTTGCGACGTCCACAGTTGTTATTGCTGGATGAGCCGTTATCGGCGGTAGACACCACAAAACGCGCTGAGCTAGTACCCTACTTGCGCAGAGTATTTTCGGCGTTCTCTCTACCTGCGGTTTACGTCTCGCATTCCCTCGATGAATTGGCCAGTCTCGCTGACGACTTGTGGATCATGCGTCACGGTCAAGTGATCGCGTCGGGAGAGACGACCTCGATACTGTCTCGACTCGATATCAGCGAGTTGAATGAGGGTGCCGAGTCTGGATCGGTATTACGGGTTAACGTGGTTGAGCACTTGGAACAATACGGACTCACCAAAGTTGCGTTAGGGGACCAGCCGCTGTGGTTGCCAGCATTTTCGGCCAATCTAGGCAGTGAGCGTCGTGTTCTAGTGCATGCTCGCGATATTTCGTTGGCGCTAGAAAGACCCCAGGGCATTTCGATTCGCAATGTACTTGCGGGCACTATTGTGGATATGGCTGATCATAATGACGGTGTCAGTGTCGATGTTTTAGTGAGCGTTGGCGCCAGCGTACTGCGCTCACGCATAACGCGAGCCTCTCGAGACGAACTGGCCTTGACCCAGGGCAGACCTATTTTTGCCCTAGTGAAGTCGGTGAGTTTGGCCGGCTAGGCTGTCTTGGTACGCTGACTGTTGAGCGCAGCAAGGCCGATCAAAATGAGCGCGAGGCCAACGAGTGTACTCTTGCTGATGGGCTCTCCCAGTACCTGCCAGATAAGTAGCAGAGACACCGGTGGTGACAAAAATATCAGAGTGGAAATACGCGCTGTGTGTTGAGTGAAGCGAAGCGCATTGAGCCAAAGAATAAAGCTCACGCCCATTTCAAATAGTCCCAAGTAGAGCCCGCCGATCACGCCCGGTAAAGCGAGCGTGGCGAAACTACCTTGTATCACCACAGCGCAGATTAAAACGGGTAGGGCACCTGTAAAGTTGAGGAACAAACCCTCAATGGCGTCCAGATCCGTGTCTCGGTTAAACAACCAATACAGTGACCACAGCAGTGTGCTTGCCAGTGCCAGCGCGACGCCCTCCGGGCTGTTGAATTCCAGTGCCATTAACTTGCCATTGGTGGCGATTACAAAGACGCCGACGTAACTTATGAATGCGGCCACGATCTCTGGGGCTTTTATTTGTTGACCGAGTATCGGCACGGCTAGTAGCGCTAGAGTCAGGCCCCAGCTGTAGTTAATGGCCATAGCATCTTGTGCAGGCAGCAGGTCATAGGCTGCAAACAGCAACAAGTAGTAAAGTGCAGGATTGAGTAGACCGAGTGCCAGTGCGCGATTACGAGCCCGTCGCGGTACGGCCCGTAGTTCAGGCCATCTCCCGCGTGCGCTAATTATTCCCGCGAAAAATAGCCAAGAGGTTAGCGTGGCGATAGCCACTAATGCGAGCGGTGTACTGTGACCTAAGCTGAGTTTTGATACCGTGGCGACGGTGCTCCAAAGCAGCACGGCGCCGAGCCCAAAACCCATGGCACGCGCTTCAGACATTAGGAGAGCGAATCCCGTTGCGGCGACTTGTGGGCGAGCTATTGGGCAGCGCGGTAATTACGGCTGCACCTCCGCGGCAGTGAGGGCGGCTTGTAAGCCCCGAACGCTGCCGCCGTTGATGACCGAGTTAAAGCCGTTATCGGTCAAGGCGGCGAGCGCCTTACCCGAGCGGTTACCACTTCGGCAAAACACCACAATCTCTTCATGAGGATCTATCCCCAGCGCCCTAACGCCATCGACGATGCTGCCATGAGGAATATTAATGGCGTGGGGCAAGCTGCCGGCGCTGAATTCTTCTGGCGTGCGCACATCGATCAGTAATGCCCCTGCGGCAATAGCCGTCACGGCATCGTTATGGCCTGAGCGACTTTCGTCCGCCTGACAGGCATTGAGGCCGACCAAAACGACGGACGTGGCGACAAAACGCTTTAGGATGTGCAGTATCATGGACGTATTCTCGGTATGGGTGTCGACAGTGTAGTGCGCGATCCATGCTGGACTCAATTGGCCTGACTCATGTCCCGATACATGAACAGGCGTTACGATGCACAAGCGGGCGTCACTATACATAGGTCGGTGAGCTTGGCCCCGGTTGATTGTGAGCTGGAAACGGTGTCTGCTGGGCTCTAAAGAGGAGATGTCCATGTACAAGGTTGTCGCTATTGTTATTGCACTACTGCTACCGGTTTTACAGGCCCGGGCGTGGTCTGATCATGCTTCCTTGGTGTGGCCCTTGGCGCGCAGCTTGCCCGGGCTGGCTGAAACCGTGAGTGCGGAGTCTCTTGACGCTTTCATTGCTGCAGAGGCAGTCGGTTTGGTTGCGGTTTTAGACCAGCATGAGGCTTGGTCGATAGCCAATGTTGAACATTATCCCGCCACACCCGCAGGCCTGCGCTTACAACCGGGCAGTGTGGAACGCGCAAGCTTCTTGCAGGCTATCCGTGTCAATCCGCGGTTGCCGTTTCTTTTGTACCGGCAACAAACCGTTGATGATCCTGAAGGAGTCGACTGGCCGCTGTCGTGGGTTGACCTGAGTTTTTTGGGCGTTGGCAGTTCCCACGAGTCTATTGGCTACCGGCCTCTGATGGAGGGAGAGCCGGTCAAGGCCGCCCACGTTGTGGCCAGTGGCAGCGATGAGCCCGATTTCGGCATGGATATTGGCCTGTATGAGAACAACGGCACTGAGCACGGTTTGCAGTATGGATTTGGGTCTCAGCCCTTTGGCAATCCCAACTTAGATTATGGCTCCCAGGCACCTTTTCACATGGGTTTCTATCATTTGGATTGGTTAACCCGACTCGCGCAACCAGATCTGTTGCGCACACTGCCGCTATG
>CAYPPU010000092.1:0-2279 GCA_964412695.1 uncultured Alteromonadaceae bacterium
GCTATTAGTCGACTTCGCGGGTTTGTGTTAACAGAACTATTTCATCGTAACTGGAGTCAATGACGTGCCGTTTGATAACCGACTTACTCGGATGACTGGGACAGAATTACCCATCGTTCAGGCCCCTATGGGTTGGATCGCCCGCTCACAATTGGCTTCGGCGGTCTCTAACGCTGGTGGGCTGGGCATTATTGAAACCTCCTCTGGTGAGCTCGATACCATTCGTGAGGAAATCAAAAACATGCGCACCCTGACCGATAAGCCTTTTGGGGTGAATATCGCCCAGGCTTTTGTCCGAGACGAGGGTATTGCGCAATTCATTATCGATGAAGGTGTGCGTTTTGTGACTACCTCAGCTGGTTCTCCCGAGCGTTTCACTGAACCTCTAAAAAAAGCCGGGTTAACGGTTTTCCACGTGGTACCCAGTTTGTCAGCGGCCTTAAAAGCGGTGGCTTGTGGTGTCGATGGTTTGGTGGTGGAAGGAGCGGAGGGCGGCGGCTTTAAAAACCCTAAAGACGTGGCGTCAATGGTGTTGTTGCCACTCATTCGCTCCAAAGTTGACGTACCCATTATCGCTGCCGGTGGCTTTGTGGATGGACGCTCAATGGCGGCCGCTTTTAGTTTGGGTGCTGAGGGCATTCAACTGGGCACACGTATGGTGGCAGCGTTGGAGTCACCGGTACACGATAACTGGAAAAATGCCATCTGCTCTGCTGGAGAGACCGATACGGTATTTCTCAGTCGCTTCGCGCCGCCAGCACTTCGGGCCCTCCGCACGGAGCGCACCACGGCGCTTGAGCAAGATCAAAATCGAAGCGGTATGCAGGAGTTTGGCAATCCCCAGGACTTGTATTTTGGCGGCGATATGGAGTCAGCCATTGCACTCACGGGGCAGGTGTGTGGGCGGATCGATCGCGTTGAGCCCGTGGCGGAGATCTTTGCGCGGATCCGAGATGAGTTTTATGAGACGCTCAATGCGCTAGAAAGCTACCGCGCCTAGCGCAACGCGAACACGGAGTCTTTGAGCTGCGTCTCCTAGGCGACAGTAATTCGGTATACCTTAAAGCGTTACCTGCCGTTGGGCGTTCGCTAAGTTTCTGGATTCCAAATGGCACTGGGAGTGGAGCGTGCAATGGCCCACTCGTCCTCGGTCATGGTGGCCTCTACCTCTGCAAATAGCGGTGTTGAGAGGTAGCGCTCACCGGTATCGGGAAGCATGCACAGTATGTTGGCACCCGGCTCAGCGCGCTCGGCTACCGCCAAGGCCGCAGCAAAGGTGGCGCCGCAGGAAATGCCGCAGAAAATGCCTTCTTGTGTAGCCAACGCTTTGGCATTGGCCACAGCCGACTCGCCCGTTACCGGGATGACTTCATCAATGTAGCCCTTGTCGATAGCTTCTTGAGCAACCAATGGAATGAAGTCAGGTGTCCAACCTTGAATGGTGTGCGGTGTCCACGCGGGGTGGCTTTCGCTTGGGCTACCGTCAGTCGTGCGGTTTTGGCTGCGGCCGTCACTAAGTAGCGGTGCAATATCGGGCTCGGTGGCAATGATGCGTGTCGACGGGCTGTGTTGTTTTAATACTCGGGCGACGCCCGTGATGGTGCCACCTGTGCCATAGCCCGAAACAAAATAATCAAGCGGTGTATCACTAAAGGCAGCTAAAATTTCCTGTGCGGTTGTGCTGGCGTGAATATCGGGGTTGGCTGGATTTTCAAATTGAGAGGCCATAAACCAGCCATTGGCCTCGGCTAATTCGCGCGCCTTTTTAACCATGCCTATGCCTTTCTCTTCCTTCGGCGTGAGAATGACCTTGGCACCCAAAAAGCGCATAAGCTTTCGCCGCTCAACCGAGAAGGTTTCTACCATCACGGAGACAAAGGGGTAGCCCTTAGCGGCACAGACCATGGCAAGCCCAATACCGGTATTACCCGACGTGGCTTCAATAACGGTTTGCCCAGGTTTCAGCGCGCCAGAGGCCTCAGCTGCTTCAATTATACCCATGGCCAAGCGATCCTTTACCGAACCCAAGGGGTTAAAGGCTTCAATCTTGACCCAGAGATTGACGCCGTTGGGTGCCAGTCTATTGATGCGGACTACCGGCGTATCACCCACGGTTTCCACGATGTTGTTAAATTTGCCGCGCATACACTGCCCCTATCAATTGCCGAATTGACCCTATTGATTGTTTACGACGCCTAGGTGCGCGCCCGTTTACATAAACCCTACGCAAGGCTGCGCTAGGCAGCGCCGGTTTCGATAAATCTACGCTAGGCGAAATG
>CAYPPU010000092.1:2379-5103 GCA_964412695.1 uncultured Alteromonadaceae bacterium
AGGGGTTCCCAGGGTAAATCGCGTCGGCCAGTGATCATGGCTATGAACTGGTCGACTTCTTGGCGGTTGGTGCGTTGCCGTGGCGTCCAATCAATGTGGTCAGTTTGGGTTTTACTGGGATTTAAACGAATACCCCACAGCGCACGCGTGCTATTGGGCAAGGTTGAGTAGCGCATATCCACGATAAGCTGAGGGTCGTCATGATCAACAGCGAGCCAGTCATCGGAAAACCAGCGAAACCGCTCAACGTCCTGTGCCTGCTGGCTTGAGAGCTTGAGCCAGGAAAAATCTCGGGCGATATCTAAGCGTTTGATGCGATCGCCCGGCAGGCGCTCAATGTCTACACCGGCGCGGATAGCATCCACGTAAAAAACGCCATCTACCTCGTAGATGAGCTTCCACACCATAATGTTGCCGAAACTGGGCTTTACCTCTAAACGTTGGGGTGAGATGCCTTGCGCGGCTATCCATTGCTCAGCACTGCTTAGTGCGCGGTGGTGCTGAAGGGCGCCTGCGCCCAAATACCCCAACGCCCAGATCAATCCTACCGAAGCCAAAATAGGGCGCTGTTTGCGCCACGCGATGATGACCAAGCCCAGCAGCGGTAAGGTGAACAGCGGATCAATCACCGATACGTTATGCCAGGCGTAGCGGTGGTCAGTGATGGGCCAAAACAGCTGTGTGCCGTAGGTGGTGCAGGCATCGAGCAGCCCGTGGGTGGCATAACCCAACAGTGCAAACAGATAGACCTGACCAAACCTCAGACGTTGGCGGGCCAACGGATAAAAAGCCGCAGCGCAAAGCAGGGCGCCTATAGGGATAAACAATAGCGAGTGGGTGAACTGCCGATGAAACTCCAAAAACAGCAAAGGGTCGGTACCTGAGCGGATAAAGACATCCAAATCGGGCGCCATACCGGCTAACGCACCAATCCAAAGTGCGGGCGCGAGCGTGCCGTGCTTACTTCGTGACTGGGCAGCAGCAGCGCCCAGCGCCGCTTGGCTTAGAGGATCCATATACTAGTTCCGTAACTTCTATCTTGAGGTTAGCAGCTAATGGCTGTGGCAGAGAAGCTCGCAGCAACCGGCTATTAGAAAATCTCTCCGTGTCGACTCAGCGCTCAGACTTTCGCTAAAGGTATTTGCAAAGCGTTAAATGACGCGTCAATGCCGCTGGGTGTATTCGCTGCGAGTGGCTGGAATCGGATCCAACTCTCGCATGATACGTGAGCTGTCTTTGCGCAGGATTATGGTCACGTGTTCTCTTCCCAAGGAACGCGGTTCTAAGACACCGCATGAATGCGCGATCATGTTTACGCCAGCGGCAACGTGTTTAGCATAGGCACTCACCCGTTTAGCTTTCTCGCTGGCTACCAAGCCTTTTTGCAATTCTTTGTTGTGCGTTGTGATGCCCGTTGGGCAGGTATTCTTGTTGCACTGAAGAGCTTGAATGCAACCCAAGGCCAACATAAATCCGCGTGCCGACGCGCAGAAATCAGCCCCGACACACAGTGCCCAGGCGACCTTGTCCGGGCTGATAAGTTTGCCTGAGGCAATGACCTTGATACGTTCTCGTAATCCGTATTCGTGCAGTAAGTCCACGACTAAGGGTAGACTCTCGCGAATGGGCAGACCCATGAAATCCATCAGCGCTTGTGGAGCAGCGCCTGTCCCGCCGTCAGCACTGTCGATGGTGAGAAAATCCGGTGCCGAGGGGACGCCCCGGCGATGTATTTCTTGGAATAAAGCATGAAGGAAGTCGGTTTGACCCACCACGAATTTCAAACCGGTGGGTTTGCCGGTGACCGTTCGTACACGCTCGACCATGTCTAAGATGTCGCCTACGTTTTTAAATTCTGGGTGCGCATTGGGGCTTAGAGAGTCCGTTCCGGCTGGAATATTGCGAATAAGGGCAATCTCCTCGGTCACCTTTGCGCCGGGCAAAATGCCACCCTTGCCAGGTTTGGCACCCTGAGACAGTTTGATCTCAAACATTCGTACCTGCGCATGAGCAGCTATCGCAAGCAATTTCGCGTCGTCGAGTCCGCCGTTGTTGTCGCGCACGCCATATTTGGCCGTGCCGATTTGAAAAACGATGTCACATCCTTCATGGAGGTGGTGGGGTGAAAGACCGCCCTCTCCAGTATTCATCCAAATGCCGGCCATGCGTGCTCCTCGAGAGAGTGCTTGAACAGCAGGCGCAGAGATAGCGCCGTAGCTCATGGCAGAAATATTAAGAACTGAATTTGCATGATAAGGCTGGGGGCAGTGATGCTCTCCAACAATAATAGTTTTGGCGGGAAGCGCTTGATCATCGAGGATAGGAAAGGCGCTGTTGAGAAAGTTGATATCCCCCTCTTGATCCATGGGTCGGGTTGAACCAAAAGCGATAGTGGAGTCCACTTCCTTTGCAGCCCGGTATACCCAAGAGCGCTCAGCGCGATTGAAGGGGAGTTCTTCGCGGTCCATTGCAAAGAAATATTGCCGAAAGAATTCTCCCAAGTGCTCAAATAGGTAACGAAAACGACCAATTACCGGGTAGTTACGTCGGATCGTATGGGTTTGTTGCCTGCTGTCCACTATGTAAAAGTAAATAACCACGACAACCAGAATGGCCACTCCCAACGCCAAAAGGAGGGTGATCCATTCAAGAATGTTTAGCGCGATGTTGTGTAGAGTCGATATTTCCACGAGCTTGCCTCTGTCACTGGGTGAGCCTGGATGG
>CAYPPU010000093.1:0-5025 GCA_964412695.1 uncultured Alteromonadaceae bacterium
CACTGATAACCATTAGGGCCGCAAACACGGCTAGATGAGCGTCGGCGGGTATAGAAAACATGTGGTTGACCTCTGTGTGGATGAACGCACCCTAGCACGAATGGGCGCGGCGCCGGCAGTGAAAGCCTTGTTTTAATCGTGGATTCGGCCGCAACGGCGCTCTTGTGGCGCATCCTCCCGGTCGCTATGGTTACCGGCATTGTTCATTGGGCTACTCAGTATGGCAGAGGATTTGGCGACCGGACTTCAGCGTGCGCTGGCGTTGCTGAGAGACGCTAACGCAGAGGGTGCGCGCCGGCTACTGCGTGAAATGGCTGATACTAACCCCCAATCCGCCGATGTGTGGCAGTTGCTGGCTTTGGCTGAAAAGCAGCTAGAGCATTATGTCGATGCCGAGGTGGCTTTTCTTGAATCCATAAGGCTGCAATCTCAGGCTCACGTCATTACTAATTTGGGCAATTTGTACCGTCAACAAGCTCGGCATGAGGAGGCCCTGTCGCAGTACGCACGAGCTCTTGAGCTTGACGCAGACCACCTCCCCGCCGAAGTGAATCGGGGGCAGTCACTGCTTGCCACAGACCGTTTGACGGCGGCCGAGGAGAGCTTCTCTCGTGTTTTAAAATTGGCTCCAGATCACGTCAATGGCCGTCTGGGTTTGGCCCAGGCTTTGCAGCAGCAAGGCCGACAGGCCGAGGCCATAGACGCATTTCAGCAGGTCCTGGCGGCGCAGCCTGCGCATGTGGCTGCGCTAAACGGTATGGGGATTTCTCTCAAGGTTCTGGGTTTTGCGGACGATGCTGTTGAAGTGCTCACCCAGGCCTGTCGCCAGGAACCTAAGGCTGTCGAGGTTTGGGTCAATCTTGCAAGCGCCTATGTACAATCAGATCGAGAGGAAGAGGCGGTGGCGGCATATCAACAAGCCCTTGCACTCGATCCTTTAAACCCTGAGTTGCACGAGTGGTGTAATGGCTATTTGGGCGTGATTGATCACCCAGAGCATTTGGCGAGTTATGGGCAAGCGTTGAAAGTACAACCTGCAGCTGCCGAGCTCGCCGCCCCTTGGGCTCGTAAGTTATTGTTGCTAAACCGAGCTGATGAAGCGCTGGCTGTTTTGGATAATTGCTTGCGCCATGCCCCCAATAATGCCTCGCTACTGTGTGAGCGAAGTCACGTACTGCGCGAGACGTCTGAATTCTCTACGGCGACTGCCGTAGCAAGGTCGGCCTTGGTACAAGATGCTACGAGCTATACCACTCGACGTGAATTGGCGACAGCACTCATGGCCTCAGGTGCAGACTACCTCGAAGCCCTTGACCTTCTGAGAGAGCTGTACTCCGAATTCCCCCACGATCAGGGCATATTGGCCCTGTATGCAACGGCGCTGCGGTATACCGAATCGTGGGCAGACTATACAAAGTTGGTGGACTACCAACACATGGTTAAGGTTCGGGTGGTCGATCCCGGCGCCTCGGTAGGCTCTGCCGTGCCCGAGGATTGGGTTAGATGCCTGCTGCGTCTTCATACTACCCGCAAACACCCAATTGAGCAGTCGATGGTGGGTGGCACACAGACATTGGATGACTTGTTTAGCCGAGTCGAGCCCGAGTTACTGCAATTGCAAGGTGCTCTGACAGAACAAATTCTGAGCGTGCTGAGCGATCTACCTCGAGATATAGATCATCCCTTGTACGAGCGAAATCTCGGTAATTTTCGATTTTCAGATTCCTGGTCGGTTCGATTGCATCGTCAGGGGTTCCACAAAAATCATTACCATTCAGCCGGCTGGCTCAGTAGTGCCTATTATATTCGCGTCCCCGATGCGGTTGATCGGGGTGGCGAGGGCTGGATCAAGTTTGGAGAACCTGGGTTTCGTGCGCGAGAGCCTTTGCCCGCAGAGTATTGGGTTAAACCTCGCGCGGGTCAGTTAGTGATGTTTCCGTCGTACTTGTGGCATGGCACCGAGCCCTTGGTGACGGCAAGTGAACGGATAACCATTGGTTACGACATTCTTCCCTGCGAGTAATGGCCTAAGAAATCCGTCGATCAATACCCTGCCAATAGGGTTCACGCAAAGTGGTCTTGAGCACCTTGCCAGAGGGATTGCGCGGTAGCGCAGGAACGATTTCCAGCTGTCTAGGAATTTTGTAGCCGGCCAATTTGTCGCGGCAAAAAGCGACCATGTCGTCGACGCTTAAGCGGGTATTGGGTTGTAAGGCAAAGAAAGCCAGCAGTGCCTCACCATACTGTTCATCGGGAATGCCTATAACAGCAACTTCAATAACGCCCGGTAGTGCAGCAAGGACATTTTCTACCTCTACCGGGTAGATGTTTTCGCCGCCACTGACCACCATATCCTTGAGACGGTCACGTAGGTACAAATAACCTGCCTCGTCCAAGTAACCGGCGTCACCGGTCAGCACCCAACCGTTACGAATTGTCGATTCGGTGGCTTCGGGGCGGTTGTGATAGCCCAGCATATTGCTGGCCGATCGCAAGCAAATTTCACCGGTGGTATTGGGTCCTAGGGTATTGCCGTCTTCGTCGATGATTTTTATATCGCAGCCGGGGTAGCCTTTGCCACAGGATGTCAGTAGTTCGGGTTGGCCATTTACCGCCCGCACATGGTCTTCGGGTGGTAGCGATACCACGGCCCCGGTCGTTTCGGTCATGCCATAGACCTGCCCGAAGTCACAGCCAAACACTTCCATTGCCTCTTCCAACAACGTTGCGCTAATTGGGGCTGCACCGTAGGCAATGATATCGAGCGAGCTAAAGTCGTAGTCGCGCACGTTAGGCACCATTTTTACAATGGCTTGAATCATGGCGGGCACCATGAACATGCTGTTGACCTTGTCGCGCTGGATACTCTCAACAACCTCGACGGGATCGAATGCAGCGTAGACAATGTTGTGTACGCCATGGGCTAGTCCGTTGTAGGTAATACCCACACCGCCAATGTGAAAGAACGGTGCGACCACCAAATTTACCGAATCGCTGGTGTAAATACCGTCATTACCAATGCTGGTCATATGGGTCAGTGAACCCATGTTACGATGGCTCAATACCGCGCCTTTGGGCTTGCCTGTGGTGCCGCTGGTGTACAGCTGAAGTACCGGTGCTTGCTCATCGAAGGGCAGTTCAGGCAGCTCTCTAGTGCTAGAGAACGCTAGAGCGTCGGTCAGCAATGTATGCGCATCGGCGCGTGCGGCCACTAGGTGAGTGCCTCCCTCACGCTGATCCAGTACAGCCGATACGGCGTCATCTAAGCTTTCATCGGTGACAAAGAGTTGCTCAATCCCCGCATCATCCAAAATGAAGGCCAATTCAGCCGGCGCCAAACGGAAGTTGACGACAACAGTCACGGCGCCCATACGGCTGGCGCCCAGCATAATGGCAAAGTGAACAGCAGAGTTGAGGCCCAGTATGCCGATGCGCTCGCCTGGGGAAACACCCTGGGCTAATAAATATCCCGCAATACTGTGAGAGTAGCCAACCAGTTCGGCATAACTCCATCGGTGGTCTGGTGCGCTGATGGCGGGGTTATCCGGGAAGCGGTCGGCGTGAAAATCAATGGGTTGATGAAATAGCATGGAGGCTTACTTCGTATTGTTAGAAGCCGTCACGATAAAAAACCCACTGTCATCAGGCAATAGCACGACGCAAAAAAATCAGATCGCTGCGGTAAACAGTCTGGCTTTCTACTCTAGCCGGGGCCCCGGCCATGCGTCCAAGGCCCCGTATTTAAGGGATTAGGCGTGCGTCAGCGCCCTAGGCAGACGGGCAGGCAGTCGTGCCGGGATTGTCCACGATGCAGCCGTAAGTCCACACCGCTTGGGAGCCATTGGGCAGCTTGAGAATAATGGAGACATTATCCGGGTCTGCTGTCGGGTCTTGGCAATCCTCGGTGCTAACCGACAGACCCATGGCAAAAGCGACGGGTGCATTCGTGTCGCCAATCGTGGGAGCAGGTGTTAGCACATCGCATCGACCGCTGCCCTCAAAGGTGATTTCTGATCCAGGCGGTGGCGGATTGTTGTAAACGTCTGATACATAGAGTCGATAATTCTGCGTATCGTCCAGCGAGGTTTCTTCTCGGGCGGGTCTCGTGGTCGCCTTCACTACCATGGCGTAATAGGCGCCGGCATCGCTTGGCGACATCACCACGACCAATTGATCGCGAACATTAACCAATTGATCTGAGCATAGGCCCGTTTCAGCGTCCGAACGGCGGCAGAGCACGCCGTTGTATAGACCATCAGGTAGGTCCGAATCCGCCGCTGCTTCGGGTTCGTCATTCAAATCGTAAACACCGTTCTCATTGAAGTCGACGTAGAACTCGTCGAAACCCGCTTTACAAATTGAGTCTGTGTTGTTGGGATTCGAGCAGTTAGTCCGCTGGCTTGGTGTGTGGACTCCATCCTCATTCTCATCGAGGAACGCCTCAGGTAAGTTGGTCCAATATTCACCCTCGTCATACCGGCCATTACCGTTGGTATCTACGAAACTTTCTTCACCCACTGCATAGACCAAGATCGTTGACCGTCCACCCAAGGGGTAGCCGGCGCCGGCAATGGGTGTTGGGCAGGGGCCTCCAGGGCTATTAGGCTCGCCCACATTATGACTGGCGCAGTCATAACGGATGTCGTTGTATATCGTGACAGGATCAACGTATGCCGGTAGTCGAGGCGCCTGACTCGTCCACGTTACGGTGCACAAGCCATCGACAGTTGCACATCGGCCCACAATCGAACCGTATTCGGTGATGAAGGCGGCTTGAGTGCCATCCGGAACTGGGTTGTTGAATTTGTCTGCCATGCGAACGGTGAGTTCGGAGGTTTTGCCATCAGTATCCCAGGCGCCGGCTACGTTTAAAAAGCTGGCTGACAAACTGATAGAGTCTTGATCGGGCAGCCCTGATGTGATGACCAGCTCATTGGATGCCGACTGAGGTTCATTGGTGTCCCTGACATCGTCATTGTCCAAATCGACGTAGGCAACCACTCGAACCGGTGATGCAACGAAACC
>CAYPPU010000094.1:0-4711 GCA_964412695.1 uncultured Alteromonadaceae bacterium
GAGCTGTACTGACCGTAGTTGACCTCGAATTTACCGCTCAGCTCACCGCCGACATCGGGCTTGATAGTGGTAAAGGCGATAGCGCCACCGGTGGTGTTCTTACCAAACAGCGTACCCTGGGGGCCGCGGAAGATTTCCACCTGCTCAATATCGAAGACCTCTACAAACTGCGACTGCACGTGGTTGAAAGCAAAATCGTCCACCGTCAAACCGACCGAAGGGTCCTTGGTCACCAAAATAGAAATAAAACCGGTACCGCGCATACCGCCAGCGATAGCGTTAAACCCGTTTTGCGGGGTTAAGGTCACATTGGGCGACAACTGCCCCAATTCGGTGACATCGTTCTGGAAGGTTTTTTCAAGTTGCGCGGCAGTGATAGTACTGACTGCCACCGGCAAATCCTGCTGGGCGACATCTCGCTTGGTACCGGTAACGACCACTTCTTCTAGCGCAGCGTTACCACCCTGAGCCATAGCGGTCAGCGGCATTGCTAACATGGAGATCGCGGCCGGTAGGGCCAGTAGTGGGAACCGACGCTGTGCTCCGGTATTAGAGAGTGCTTTCATGATGTACTCCGTGGTTTTTGTTATGAAACTGACTGTGCATCTAGATACTATACGGCGCGCCTAAAACAATAGACTCGTTTCAGGCTTTGACTTGCTTGTGCCTAACAAGGATAGTAACTATAAATTTCGGAGCAGTGCAACTGTCCGGACAACTGTTTTTAACATGCAGGTTGGTCCATCACGTCACAATGAGATAACACTATGAATTACCTAGATAAAATCGCGCAGCTTCGGGGGCATTTGGCTGCGACAGGGGCTGTCGGAGCCATGCTAACCACCACCGACAATATCCTTTACACCACCGGATTCAGCTCGGTAATGGACGGTTGGCACTTAATTGAACCCATTGCCGCGGTGTATGTACCCACTGCCGCGGATGAAGCTGTCACCTTGTTCATGCCCGAAGCCAGTTTGGTGTCGATCATCACCTCTGAGCGCGGCGGCTATCCGGTGTTTTACGAGCGTATTCGCACCTATGACATGCTGAACTTTTGTGAAACCGCCCGTGCACAGGACGCCCACTTGGCGCTACCCGAGGAACTCACTGACGCGCTCAGCGGCATTATCGAGAAAGTTGAGGGCGACTGTGGCCACGACATCATGATCTCGATGGAGAGCTTTCTAACCGACCACAATTTAACGGGCCAAAAGGTGCTGTTTGACGATCTGCGGGTGGCGACGCGACTGAACGCCAGCTGTGGGCAGGCGTGGGGCGATGCACTTGAACCCATGCTCGCTAGTCGCGCGATTAAAACGCCCGATGAGATAGCCAAACTCAAAGAGAGCGGTGCCATTGCCGATCGCATCATCGCCCACACAGTGAGCCAGCTTGGTATAGGCAAGGTCTGGAGCGAGGTGGAGAGATCCGTGGCGAAATTTATGATCGATGAAGGTGTCGATCCTTTACCGGGCAGTCCAATGCTCTTCGGTGGTGCTTACGACTTGGTGTTTCGCTCCGATTTATTTCGTACGCAGTACGACCGCCCGTTTGAAGGGGGTGAAATTGCGATCATGGAAACCCAAGGGCGCTACCGCGGCTTTTGGATTGACATCAACCGCACCGCACACATTGGCGAAGCCAGTCCCGAGTACCGCGAACAGCACAGAATATTAATGGAGATTTATCAGGAACTGATTGGGCGCTTAAAACCCGGCGCCAACAGTGCCGAGATTTGCCGTATAGACAACATTGCGGCTACACAACAGCTCAACGCACCTGAGAAATTGCTCATCGTTGCCCACTCCGTGGGCCACGTGCCCTTAGAAAGTCCAGTGCCCTACCCCGGTACCGGCTGGCCCGCGGCGCGGGACGGCTTTGAAGTCAAAGCCGGCATGGCGATAAGCATCGATTGTTTGTACTTCGGAAGTAAACTGGGTCCTTCGCACATGGAGAACGTTTTCATCGTGACCGAAGATGGCTGTGAGAGTTTGTATGCCACGCCGCTGGATTTGATCGAGGTGGTTTGATCCGCTAAGCGTCTAGCACGCTTGTCACGGCATAAGGTAGGCACTGCAACACGAGGGCATTAGGACAAGAGCATCAAGCTTGAGGATATGAGCGTCATGCCTTGCTCTGTTAGCGAGGCCGCCAATGAACGCGCATTCGTACTAGCACCGGCTCACCGCCAGGCTTAGACACGGTGTACTGCGCTAGTTACGGCGAGACGTTTGCGTCAGCGTAGTACCAAATGGGAGAGCTGTACGCGCGATCCTGAATGCTCTCGGGCGCCTGTTCAGGGCGCTCCACCCCAAAGTACGCCGCGTCCCGCGTAGTCCAGCGCGCTCTGGGCACTTCAATGACGCGGGCGTAATAAACCGCGTCTTCGGCTGCATTGAATTCTGGATCGCGCCAAACCCCCGACAAACCCGGTGCACCGTCACTTTCGGCTTCGCCTGCCAGAGCCACATCCACGACCTGCTCTCTGCGCTCACCGGCTTGTGTCAACCAACCCTTTACCACCTGCAGGGCATGTAGGTCAGCGCCATCGGGTTCTTTCATGGCAACCAACAGAAAACTCGGGGCGCCGCTGGGAACTGCCGCTGCCGGTAATACCGAACCCATAGGCACACCCTTGGCATAGCCAACAGTGGACACCGGCACCGCCGCAAGATCCGTCTCACTAAAGTCCCAACCGCCAAAGAAACGTAGAGAAATACGCGAGCCCGTAGTGGCATACACTTCACGCCGACGCAGAGCATCAAAGATGCCCTCACGGGTGTTTTCACTGGCCCAGACCGCGGTTAAGCCTGAGGCGGACAGCCGCCAGTTGTCGTTCAGCACATCGGCCATCTGAGTAAACATGCGCTCGGCGGAGGGTTCGCTGCGACGAAACTTGCCAAAGAAATTGTCCTCAGCTACCGCGGTAAAACCGGTATGAAAATCGGAGCTACCTAACAAACCAAACTCAAACGGGTTCACCCCCTGGGCTTGGCGATAGGCTAAGCCGGTTTGCAGTACCGGGCGGGCATATTCCTGTGCGAACATCCAGGGCGCTTTGGGCTGGCTTAATTGAATATTGCCCTCATCCCACCGCTCAAAGTCGGCATAACGGTCAGTGGGGGATACCTGCGGATGGGTCTCGGAATCGCCCTTTACTTGGCTCACTTCCAGCAGCGGTTCCCAACGCTTGCGCATGACCATATAGGCGTTGTCGAAAGGCTCGCCGTTGTGGCGAGTGGGCGAGAACATACGGCCATTACTGACATTGGAATTGTGGGGAATGGCCAGCACACCCCCACCGATCTCACGGTGATAGCGCTCCAGCGCCGACCACAGTTTTTCCGGATCGTTACTGTCTTGGGATGAAAACGGCACCAGACGATCGGCAAAGCCCGCACCCTCGCGATAAATCACCACCCGATGCAAATTGTCGCCAGCTATGGTCGAGGTCCATTCGTAACCAGGTAGCGCGGTAAAGCGGTGCGGCTCATCGTATTCATCGGCTTTGGCGACCACGTCATCCCACGCACCGCGAATAACCGCGGGCGGTGCCATTTTTTCAGGACTGGGGTTTTGGAAGGCGTCGGCAAAGGCCATGGTAAGCTCGCCCATCTTGCCCTCACGCAGCAATTGCTTCCAAGCATCACCCACCGCCCATCCATCCAAGCGAGGGTCCTCGGCATCGAGCAAGGCATACACTGATAAATACTCGGCATGATCGGTGATCGAGAGAAAATCCAAGGGGTAGCGTGCCCGCACGGGCATGCCATTACCTGCGGTCACGGTCTCTCCCCGGGCAAAACGATACGCCGTATCGGGCGTGGCGCGCGCGCCGAGCGTATACGCATCTGCCGATAACGCCGTGTGTAAATGCAGATCCCCCCAGTACAGCTGGGTGCGCTGCTCCGCCACATTGGGTGAATAAGTTTGAGCCGCCACCGCAGACGCTAGCAACCAAGCCAGCGCCACTGCCCCGATACGTACTACCGTATTTCCTACCGCGCTAATTCTGGAGCGCTCCGCGCACCCAGCGGTTAACGCCTGAAGGCGTTGATCACGAAACAACATGACTTTCGACGCCAACAACCTAATGCGATAAATCAGCTCCATCCGCTGTTATTCCCCCGCAGGCGCTGTCCGCTTAAACGCCAGCAACGCGTTGCCGGGCATGTGAAAATAAATACCGTACCCTGAGGTCACAAACAGCATATCGTCATCGAATACCGGGCCGCTGGCTCCACTAAAAGAGCCACCACGGGCAGTGGCGCCGCCCAGGGCGTCGATATCTTGCAGGGCATTAAATTCCCACACCACGTCGCCGGTTTCACGGTCATAGGCGCGCAAACGTCCATCAAGTGCCCCCCCTATTGCGCCACCCCGTATTGCCGAGGAGGCAGCCGATAAACCCGGATCACAGAACTGGAGCCCGTCACAAACATTGTCGGTGGGGGTATACCAGAGGGTTTCACCGGTACCGACGTTAAGCGCAAACATGCCCGGGTACGGTGTACCGGGCCAGCGGGGACCGCCGTAGAAATCTGACATGGGTACATAGAGCACGTCACCGTCGACACTCATGCCGAAATGCACACCCCCTTGAATACCGCCGCGGCCCAATTTGTTGCGCCACAGCACCTCCCCGGTATCGGGATTGAGGCCAAAGACCTCACCGGACTTTTGCCCCGCCACCAAAATATCGCGCCCC
>CAYPPU010000095.1:0-2132 GCA_964412695.1 uncultured Alteromonadaceae bacterium
AACTAAACGGACTCGCAGAGCCACCGATCCTGCATTAGACTAGGCGCCCTAAAAACTAGACCAATATACCCAAAAGCCCATTTGACCTTGGACACACGAATGACCACAGAACACGAGGCGATCGCGCCTCAGAGACTGACTGACTTAAGCCACGCCCAACTCGTTGAACTGTCGCTCGCCCGTGGCGAGGCTGTGCTATCTGACACCGGTGCATTGCGCGTAGAGACGGGTGCCCGGACAGGACGCTCTCCCGCTGACCGCTTTGTAGTCAAGGAGGCATCCTCAGAGGACGCCATCGAATGGGGCTCGGTTAACCGCCCCTTTGATGAGGATAAATTTGACGCCTTGTGGGATCGCGTCAAGGCGTTTGCTGGTGAATCGGATACCTTCGTACAACACTTGCATGTTGGCGAGCACAGCGATCATTACCTGCCCGTGGTAGTCACCACTGCGACGGCCTGGCAGTCGCTGTTTGGTCGCAATATGTTTATCCGTCCCACCGAGTACAACCCGGCTAACAAACCCGAGTGGAAAGTACTTAACGTCGCGAACTTTGTTTGCGACCCTGAACGCGACGGCACTAATTCTGACGGCGCTGTCATTATCAATTTTGGACAGCGCAAAGTCTTGCTTGCCGGCATGCGCTACGCCGGCGAGATGAAAAAAGCCATGTTCTCGGTACAGAACTTCCTACTGCCCGAGAAGGACGTCATGCCCATGCACTGCTCAGCCAATGTCGGCGAGGGTGGCGATACCACACTGTTCTTTGGTTTATCGGGAACCGGTAAGACCACGCTATCGGCAGACCCCGATCGCTATTTGATCGGTGACGATGAGCACGGCTGGGCCAAAGGCTCCGTGTTCAATATTGAGGGCGGCTGCTACGCCAAGACGATCAATCTCAGCCAGAAGAATGAGCCGGTAATTTGGGATGCCATTCGCTTCGGCGCTATTATCGAAAACGTTGTGCTCGATGAAAAGCGTCACGCTGATTACGATGACACCAGCCTCACGGAGAATGGGCGCTGCTGCTACCCGCTAGAGCACGTCGCCAAGCGCACCGAGTCTAACGCCGGCGGTGAGCCCAAGTGCGTCATTTTCCTGACCTGTGACGTCTCTGGCGTACTGCCACCGATTTCGATTCTGTCTAAAGAAGCGGCGGCATTTCATTTCCTTTCGGGTTATACCGCCCGCGTCGGCTCTACCGAAGTCGGCGCCGAAGCCGGAATTCACCCAACTTTCTCTACCTGCTTTGGTGCACCGTTCATGCCACGCCCGGCCGGCGACTATGCTGAACTACTGATGAAGCGGATTGAGGACTTTGACTCTCAGGTTTACCTGATCAACACCGGCTGGACCGGCGGCTCAGGCGCCCCCGGTGGCAGCGGGTCACGTTTCCCCATTCCCGTGACCCGCGCTGTTGTGGCGGCGGCTCAGTCAGGTGCACTTATCGGTGCTGAGACGCGCCATATAGACGCGCTCAACTTAGACTTCCCTGTGAGCGTGCCAGGTGTCGATTCCAAGTACGTCGATCCCATGGCGGGCTGGGAGAGCGAGGAAGCCTACAACACACAAGCTAAGAAATTGGCCGCGCTGTTTCAGGAAAACTTCACCAAATTTGACGTCAGCGAGGCAATTGTTGCCGCCGGACCTCGTGCCTGATCCTCGGTAGCAAGTCTCAACGCTGGCAACGGCGCTAGCACGGACAAAAAAGGGGCTTGTAGCCCCTTTTTTATTGCCCATGTGCCTGCTCCCATGGTCCGCGATTGCAACCTGGCACCCAGTTTCTGCAGCCGAGACTCTCATATGATTGGTAGCGCTGGGCGCTTAGACTAAAGAGCGCTTCCATGGTGACCGTCGTGTCGGAACCGACTTACGGTCTTGCGGACATTTTCGAGTACAGCAGAGGTGATTTCGGTTGCGATAATCATTGGCTATCGGATGGCGCATCAGTACCCATGTAAACCCGATATCAAACGTTAATTCATGACTCGCTGTCCGACTTACGCGTTAGGTCTCCAAAGCACCTGATTGATTTGTCATTGGATGCTTACGTCGACGCTGGAACCACAGCACCACATCATCGCCAATCAAGAAGAGCGCCGGCACTAACACCAGTGTCACGCCAGTGG
>CAYPPU010000095.1:2232-4664 GCA_964412695.1 uncultured Alteromonadaceae bacterium
ACATCATCGCCAATCAAGAAGAGCGCCGGCACTAACACCAGTGTCACGCCAGTGGCAAACAACACGCCAAAAGCCAGCGATGTAACCATTGGAATCAAGAACTGAGCCTGGACACTGGTCTCAGACATAATGGGAAGCAGTCCGATGAACGTCGTGAGCGAGGTCAAAATGATCGGCCGAAAGCGGTCTTCGCCCCCTTGTAGCAGTGCCTCCCACATCGGCAATCCCTGGTCCCGTAAGGTGTTGATACGATCGATAAGCACGAGATTATCGTTTACCACCACGCCAGCACAGGCAATAACCCCCATCAGTGAAAATAAACTGACCTGTACACCCATGATGGCATGACCAAAAATGGCCCCCATAATGCCAAAGGGTACGGCCGTCAGAACCAATAAGGGTTGCCAGTAAGAGCGAAACGCAATCGCCATCAAACCGAAAATCAAAATCATCGACAGGCCCATGTATTTGAACATAGCAGTACGGAAGGCCGTTTCCTCCTCCAGTTCACCATCTAAATTCAAACCCAAGCCCGGATAATGCGCCTGCCATTGTGGTAACCAATCAGCCAGAACCGCATCCACAACCGCGCGCGGGCTACCTTGGTCATAGCGAATATCGGCGCGCACTTCGAGGGTGCGCATACGATCGAGACGCTTAACTTTTTGATACCCTGGCACAATGCGATATTCGGCCACTTCCTCAAATGGAATCTGCGCACCGCTAGGGGTCCTGATATACATTTGTTGCAAATTAGCCAAGGAGCGGCGCTCGGTCTCGGGATAACGCACCATCACTTTAACGTCCTCACGCCCCCGCGGAATTCGTTGGGCCTCTGCCCCGTAAAATCCCTGCCGCACCTGACGCGCAACCGATGAAAGTGTCAGTCCCAGCGTCTCGGCAGCGGGCTTTAGCACCAACTCAACTTCATCCCGAGGACTGTCAAAACTGTCGCTAATATCAAACACCCCCGGATAAGCTGCCAGCGCCGCGCGAACCTCGGGAACCAGTGTTTTGAGGTCATCAACATGGCGCGAGGTGAAAACCAAATTAATGGGCTTTCCGGGATCCCTAATGGTGAAATCCATACGTATCTCTTTAGCTTCAGGCAGTGGGCCTACCAATTCGCGTAACTCTCGAGAAAATTGCTCCGTGTCGACACCTTCTATTTCAGTGCCTACCACCATCTTGATAGACGTACCCTCGGTGACACTTGAGATATGACCAATAGCAGTCTCGCCATCAAATTCGGGGCGATCATTCCATTCAACGCGCAGCGTCTCGGCGGCATGCAACAGCACGTCACGTACCTGTAAGGTGGACTCATAAGCGCCACCCTCGGGCATGTCTACCGTGACAAAAACATAGTCTGAATTAACGCGAGGAAAGAAAGCCGAGCGGATCCAACCGCCCGCGTACAGTGCAATGCTCATGGCGAACAGCACAAAAAACGTAGCACCAACCAAATAGGGATTACGTAACTGCTTGGCTAGAAAAGGCTTATAGACATCAGCAGCGAACCACAGCATGGCATCGGCGCAACGCTGGCGCCAACGATCGAGTAACGCCAAGGGGCCCCACTGGCTGGGTTTTTCGGGGCCCATGTGTGCCAGATGTGCCGGCAATATCAACAAACATTCGATCAGTGAAAACGTCAGCGCCAGTAATACCACCACCGGAATCGATAGTGCGGAATTGGCCCACTCCCCTGGTAGCATCATCATGGGAACGAAAAACACCATGGTGCTAATCACGGCAAACATTACCGGCTTGATGACGGCGGCCACGCCGCGATAGGCGCCCGCCGCCCCTCCGTCCCCGGCCAGCTGATGGGTGTAAATCGACTCGCCTACGATAATGGCGTCATCCACGACAATGCCCAGCACCAGCAGGAAAGCGAATAAAGACACCATATTCAAACTCACGCTGGTGTATTGCAGCATGAACAACGTGCCTAAAAAGGCGACGGCGATGCCACTGACCACCCAGAACGCGAGCTTTGGACGAAGAAACAGCATCAGTACTGCGGCCACCAGCACCAAGCCGCCAATACCGTTTTTTAGTAACGTCGATACGCGCCCTCGGAATCCATCGGCGCTGTCACGCCAAACCGTTAGCGTGACGCCGGGCGGCAGCTCCGCCTGGCGACGCTCTACCCACTCATGAACCACTCGACTGGTTTGCAAGACATCGGGTGACGTGGTGACATAAAAATACAGACCCACCGCCGGTTTGCCATCAAACTCGATATCGAGATCAATATCCTGAAAGCCGTCTTCAATACGGGCAACGTCTCCCAATAACAACTGCGTGCCATCAATTCTTGTCAGCAGCACTAATTGCTCAAGGTCGGCGCGCTCGTAGGCTTGCCCGCGAGTCTGCACCCGGATATCGCCCTCTTGGCTCTTGATCGCGCCCGCAGGCAAATTCAA
>CAYPPU010000096.1:0-4516 GCA_964412695.1 uncultured Alteromonadaceae bacterium
TGTTTTTAGTTGGCGGTTGGGGAGTGGCTTTCGAGGTGCCGGTAAGCCCAGTGCAAGCCGCGCCGGTTGATGGGGGAGCCTTCTGATGTCTGCCTTTACGCATCTGTTCCACAAGCTTGAGTTAAGCGTGTTCCGTCACCCCAAGGCCATTCTGGGCTTGATCCTAGCCGCAACGGTGTATTTCGGCCTGCAAATCCCGACATTGCGCATGTACTCGGATTTTGCCGATTTGCTGCCACAAAGCCATCCTTACATTCAGTTGCATAACGAAATTAAAGATAACTTCGGTGGCGCCAACGTTATTATCGTGGGCGTTGAAGTAGAAGACGGCGATATTTTTTCTAACGAAACCCTAAAGCTCATTCATCATGTGACCCAGCGCGTCGATGAGTTGCCGGGTGTTAACCACAACCTGGTGACCAGCTTTACGCACCGAACGACGCGAAAAGTGTGGTTAACGGAAATGGGCAATATCGTCTCTGACCCATACTACAAACCACAAGATCCTGCGCTCACTGAAGAGCAGTTGGCTACGTTACGCAAGGAAATCGTGGCGAATCCCATCGTCTACGGGCCACTGGTGTCGCCGGATATGAAGATGGCCCTCGTCAAAGCGCAGTTGAATGAGGGCGCGCTAGATTACGAAGAAACCTTCAACCAGCTGCAGGCGGTGCGCGAGGCTCTTGATACGCCAGGCGTAAAAATCCACGCCACTGGGCAGCCGGTGCTGGTGGGTTGGGCGTACTACTACAAAAACCAGATTTTCCAGATTCTGGCCTTCACCGCGCTGATCATGATTAGCCTGTTGATATTCCACTTCCGCACGCTATACGGTGTTCTAGTGCCGTTGGCTGGGGTCTTGGTTTCAACCATTTGGGGGCTGGGTATCATCTCGCTGTTCGGTTACAACCTCGACCCACTGGGCTTGGTGATTCCCTTTTTGATTTCAGCGCGGGCCATGTCCCACGGTATTCAGTTGGTGGAGCGTTACTACGCCGAGCTTCCTGCCTTTGAGACATCCGGAGAGGCGGCCAGGAAAACCTTTGAAAGCTTATTCAGGCCGGGCACGCTCGGCGTGGTCTCCGATGCCATTGGCCTTTTGCTTATTGCTATCGGATCGATACCGCTCAACACCAAGCTGGCGCATTACGCCTCGCTCTGGGCACTGTGTATCATCATTACGGTATTGGTGGCTGTGCCCTTGCTGCTGTCCATCTTGCCAGCACCCAAAAACAAATCGCTCAAGAAAAATGCGCTGCGCCTTGTCGGGCAGGTCAGTGCGGCGGCGGTAAGTCGTATGCCCGGAAAGATCATCGCGACTATGGCGGTGTGTCTCGTGGGGGGAGGTTTCATGGCTTCCAACGTGACTATTGGTGAATCAGAGCCCGGCTCACCGATTCTTTACCAGACCCACGACTACAACGTCGGCTCGCGCAAGATCAACGACAGCTTTCCCGGCTCGGAAGAGCTCTATATCGTCGCCGAGACCGAGGAAGAGGGGGGCATTAAGCGCCCTGACGTTCTTCTGGCTCTGGCAGATCTTGAGCGGCACATGATGCTCGACCCCGAGGTTGGGGGTGCCAAGGGCGTACCCGATTTGGTTAAGCAGGTTAACCGGCTGTTACACAACAATGACCCGCGCTGGCAGCAGGTGCCCAAAGACGATTTGTACGTCGGTGGGTTAATGTTTGCCTACATGGCCTCGAGCCCGATTCCCGGTGCGTTGAAAGAATTTATTGACCCCAGCGAGCGCGTGGCGAATTTGGTGTTCTACTACAAGGATCACCAGGGCGAGACGATCCGTCGCGCCATTCATACGGCTAAGCAGTGGATCGCTGAGAATGACGGCAAGGTCGAGGGCCTAACCATACGCCTCGCAGGTGGCACCATCGGGGTCACCGCGGCTATGGACGAGGCCGCATTTGACACCAACAAGCAGGTTCTACCGCTGGTGTTCCTGTTTATCTTCCTCTCAGTCATGGTGTTTTATGGCTCATTGCATGCGGGCTTTTTAATGTTTTTGGCCATGTTGTTCGCCACCACGCTGACCTATGCCTACATGGGCTTGTCGGGTGTGGGTATCAACATTAACACTGTGCCTATCGTGGCAGTTGGGGTAGGGGTCGGTATCGATTATTCCATTTACATGATGGACCGCATCCGGGAAGAGCGGCTCAAGGTGAGCTCCCTGGCGGAGGCGGTGAAAAACGCGCTGTCAACCACCGGTTTGGCCATATCGTTCACAGCGCTTACGCTAATAGCCGGTATTATTATGTGGATATTCATGTCGGATCTGCGTTTCCAAGCAGATGCGGCATTGTTGCTGTCGGTCATGGTTGTACTCAATGCCTTGGCAGCGTTGTTCTTGATCCCGGCGTGGGTGCTGGTATTCAAGCCCAAGTTTGTTGAAAGTCTGGAGCTGGATGACGATGGCGTTATTCAGCAACGGGCTTAACAAAAAAGATCTACTGAGTTGGGAGTCACTTGCCCAGTTAGATTGCGTTAAACGATAAAACTTTCACTAAAAAGGTGGATTTCCTATGAACATAAAACGATCAGTGATCGCACTGACAACCGCACTGGGGGTAGGCGCGGGTGTACTGTCTTCGGGCAGTATGGCTGACGATACCGAGTGGGCTGGCTTTGTTGAGCAGGCCACTCACTACAGAGACAACATTGGCCTGAGTAAGTTCCGTATCTTGGGTCAGTTGGAGGGTCTCAAGTTCGTCGGTGATGTGGGTCCGTTCTCCAATGTCAGCATTAACACGGTGCTGCGCGCGTCCTACGACAACGTGTACAACATGAACTCAGACGACTACGGCGATGATGCTGGTGGATCGGTCATGTTGAACTCTCTGGGTCTCGCTAACATCGGCGCGCCGACCAGTATTCCCGTTAACGGCCCTGGCATTGGTCCGGCGGGCGGCCTGGGCGTGGGTTATTTTGCGGCCAATAATATTTTGGGTAGCGCCGTAGAGAACCTCTTCGGTCTACCTGCTGGGGTGTTTTCGGGCCCCGGCGGTGTGCTAGCCGCGAATAGTTTTATCGACAATTACACCAACAACCCTAACGAGGGCATGATCCTCCTGGGTGAGCATTTGCACCCTCATGGATCAGGTGTCGCCTTTGGCGTGCCAGTGCGTCCCTGTGACGTCGATAGCCGTGGTTGCTTGAACAACTATCTCGACTTTGAGAAGAACGAACTGGCGGCGCCAGAAATCTTCAGCAGCCGTGTCGATTGGCTGCGCGAGCTGTATGTTGACGCAACGTTGTTGGGTGAGGGTGATAACGAAATCAACTTCCGCTTGGGTCGCCAGCAGGTGATCTGGGGGCGTACCGACTTGTTCCGCGTGCTCGATATTATTAACCCGGTTGATTTCTCGCGAAACAATATTTACGACGAACTGGAAGATATCCGTATTCCCATGTGGATGTTGAAGACCGATTTCCGCTTTGGTCCCACGGGTGCGTTTGACGATTTGAACGCGCAGATCGTCTGGAACTTCGATAAGTTCCGTCCGAACAACCTGGGCCAGTGTGGTACGCCCAACGTGATCTTGGATGCCGGCTGCTTTATTCGCGGCATGAAAAACCTGTGGGATAACGGTGGCACCGTCGCGAACTTTGCCCCGTTCGATCCATCCAACCCGGGCCTGGGTCTGTTGGCGACCAACTTCGGTCCGCAAGTGATCGGTCTTCGTGACGTGCATTTGCCAGATTGGAGCCTGAGCAACACCCAGCTGGGTTTGAAAGTCGAGGGTGTATACGGTGACTGGGGTTGGTCAGTGAACGCCATGACCTATCGCTCACAATTGCCGTCACTGCGCGCTGGCAATATCCCTGTGCGTAATCCGTTCGATGGTGAGCTTCGCGATAATTGGCCCTATTTGATTGCATTTGACATGTATTTCCCCCGCATCACCATGTTTGGCGGCTCGGTGGACTACTATATGCAGTCTATCGATACCGTATGGCGTATTGAGGCGGCCTATACCCAGGGCGAAGAGTTTGCTAACACGTTAAGAGAGCGGCTCTATTCCGAAAATGATGTGTTCCGCTTTGTCATCGGCGCGGATAAAAACGTCTTTATTCGCAGCTTGAATGAAACGCGAGCTTTCTTGCTGTCAGCGCAGGTTTTCGGTCAGCACATCATGGATCATGAGAAGCAAATGTCGGCCTTTGGTCAGGCAGGAGTGCCTGATTTTGGTGAGGTAGGTATGCCTGATTGGGAAACCAACTTTATTGCTACTTTCCTGATCAAGGGCTGGTGGATGAATGACCGCTTGAGTCCGCAATTCATCATGGCCCACGACTTCAAAGCCGGTGCGACCGTTATTGAGCCCTCCATTGACTGGTTGATCTCGGATAACTGGCAGTTAATTGCCAAAGCGAATATCAAATGGGGTGGTGAGGATGAGAAATTTAGTGACTGTCGGACATGTAACCCTTTCCCGCCCTATACCGCGGGCATAGGTGTTCCTGGTGGGGCGCCGGTCCCTCCGGAGCATAATCCAGT
>CAYPPU010000097.1:0-4473 GCA_964412695.1 uncultured Alteromonadaceae bacterium
TGCCGATTGAACCGAGTGATTCGCCCAACGTAGCCATGGAAGACCTAACAAAACCCGCTTGGAAATACGCGAGCTAATTACTGCTAAGGGCTTGTTCATCACATGAGCTGCCTTTTACCTTGCCCGCCTTTCCGAGCGCGCCGGGCTGACTGCATCCGATCAGGATTTGCAATCCACTGGTCGCGTCAGATCGTCACCATTGCCCTGAAGTGGTCGGCAAATATGCGCAGCGGCTCCGCGCGGCCCTCCAGTTTGGCGCGCAGCACGGCGCCTTCCCACCCGATCCAGAAGAAAGCCGCCAAGCCGGCGCAGTCGGTGCGCTTCGAAATTTGCCCCGCAGACTTTGCGGCCTCTAGGCAACGCTCGGTGCGGGCCTGCCAGTCGATCAGCACGTCAGTCAGCTGGGCACGAAACGCCTCCGGCAGCGCGTTCATCTCTTGACCCAGGTTACCAACGAGGCAACCACGGCGGAAGCCGAAGCGCGCCATCCCCCGCTCTGCGTCCTGGCAAAAAGCGTCGATGCGTTGTAGCGGCGTCAGGCGATCGTCCAGCAAGAACTGATCGAGCTTGCGGATGAAGTAGTCCGCGTACAGCGCGATCAGCTCGGCGCCGAAGGCTTCCTTGCTGGCGAAGAAATGATAGAACGAACCTTTCGGTACACCAACCGATTTCAGCACTTCGTCGATGCCTGTTGCCGAGAAGCCCTTCTCGGTTAGCGCGACAACACCTGCCCGCAACAGAACGTCGCGGGTTTCGTGCGCGTCTGCATCGCGCTTCGGTGGACGCCCGCGTTTGCGGAAATTGTTTTCTGTAGGTGACATGAGTAGATTATTTAACCGCGCATCGAAACCAGTCAATAAGTGGCATGTACGGTTTGAAACGAGTGGCACTTGCATTTTAATAGACGATCGGTCTAAAATTTAAATAGACGATCTCACCGACCGCGCACCGACCGCGCTAACCCATATTAGGAGTTGCCCCATGAGCACAGATACCGTTTTTAAAGCCTTACTCGTTGAAGAGCAAGACGACCATACCTTTAGCAAAAAAGTGGTGGAGCGCCAAATCAGTGACTTGCCTGAAAATGACTTGCTCATTGATGTGCACTACTCATCACTGAACTATAAAGACGCGATGTCAGCGAGCGGTAACAAACGCATCAGTCAAAACTTTCCGCACACCCCAGGCATCGATGCAGCAGGCGTCGTGGTGAGTGATAAATCAGGCACCTTTAGCCCTGGCGAGGAAGTCCTCGTTTTTGGTTATGACTTGGGTATGAATACACCTGGCGGCCTGGGGCAAAAGATATCCATTCCCGCCAAATGGGCGGTATCTTGCCCTGATACGTTGACATTGAAAGAAGCAATGACGTATGGCACAGGCGGACTGACCGCGGCGCTGTGCATTCAAAAATTAGAAAAAATGGGCGCAAAACCCAGTGACGGCCCTGTGGCTGTAACAGGGGCAACAGGCGGTGTCGGCAGTATCAGCATCGCTTTGCTGAATCAACTGGGTTATCAGGTGGTGGCGTTTTCAGGTAAGCCCGAACAAGCAGAAAAACTAAAAGCGCTCGGCGCCAGTGAAGTCCTGAACAGAGAGACCATCCTGGAAGTTAAAGATGCATTAGCAGGGAAGCCAAAATGGGCCCATGCGATTGATACGTTAGGCGGCGACTACCTCACCGGCCTACTTAAGCAAGTGAAACCTGGCGGTGGCGTAACCTCTGTTGGCTTGGCGGCTTCTCCGGAAATAGCCATGAGCGTTATTCCCTTCATCACCCGTGGGATTTCACTGCTGGGTGTCGATTCAGTTTATATCCCTCTTGAAGCTAAAAAACATATTTGGCACCGCGTCGCAACCGACATGAAATTGCCGAACTTAGAAAACTATCAACAAGAAATATCGCTAAATGAAACGCCAGAATATCTCGACAAATTCTTGAAAGCTCAGGTTGTTGGGCGCTATGTCGTGAATGTGAAAGACGCATAGACGTTACAGTCTATTGACATCAACGTTTCAACATTTACATGCCATGGTCGCCACAGACGTCTCCCCACTCCCCCTGCGCGACCTAAAGGTCGTTGACTTTGGCCAATACATGGCCGGCCCTGCGGTGGCCATGATCTTGGCAGACCTGGGCGCCACCGTGGTGCACATTGACCCACCGGGTGGTCCCCTGTGGGAAAGCCCAGCCAACGCCACGTTGAACAGAAACAAGCTCATCATCACGGTTGATTTAAAAAATGCAGAGGGACTAGAGCAGGCCAAAGCCTTGATCGAAGAGGCCGACATCGTGATTGAAAATTTCCGCCCTGGCGTGATGACGCGCTTGGGTCTCGACTTCACGGCATTGCGCGTGGACAGACCCGAACTGATCACGCTGTCGATCCCTGGCTTTGCATCCAACGATGAGCTGCGCCGGGATTGGCGCGCATTTGAAAGCGTCATCAATGCGCAGTCAGGCGTGTTTACAGACATGGGTCTCAACCGTGTTTTGATGGGTATCAACCCATCGTTTTCTCCATTGCCGCTGGCCTCTGCCTACGGCACTATGTTGGCCGCGTCTGCCGTTGTCTTGGCTTTGCAAGCACGAGAGCGGACCGGGCTTGGCGATCAAGTGGAGGTGCCATTGGCATCGGCTGTGATGGAGGGCTTAAGCTACAACTCCATCAAAATTGAAAACTGTCCAGAGCGCTATAAAACACAGCGCGAAAAAGAAATAGAGCGCCGCCGCACAGAAGGCTTGCCCATGAATCTGTCCTACGAGGACTTGCAAGAATTACTAGACCCGTTCTATCGCAGTTACAAGTGCAAAGACGGGCGCATGTTTTATGTCGTGTGTCCAAGCCACAAGCACCATGCCAAACGCTGCTTGCAAGCGTTGGGTATTTACGATGAGCTGGTGGCCGAAGGTTTGGGTGAGGAAGAGGACACATACCTGCCAGTCGCCAAATGGACCCGCGAGGTGTCGCTGGGCGTGTATCCGCTACCAAAAGTATGGGCTGATCGCATCTCAGCTCGCATGAAAGAAGTTTTCATCACCCGCACCGCCAAAGAGTGGGAGCGCATTTTTGGACGCGGTAAATTTCCCGGTGCGCCTCACCGCTGGCTACAAGAGTGGATCAACGACGATCACGCAGAAACCTCGGGACTCATGCTGGAAGTTGACGACCCTGTGTACGGCCCCATGACTCAGCCAGGGCCAATGATCTGGTTAGAGGAAAGCGCGCGCACCATGGTGACCCCGAAACCACGCCGCATGGTGAGCTACGCCACAGCGCTTGCAACCCTGGCTGCTATCGAAACCAAACTGCCACGCGTACGTCAAAAAAATGCCAGAGATGGCTGGCTAGATGGCGTACGCATTCTGGACTTGTGCAACGTCATTGCCGGGCCGCACTCGGTCGCCTACTTGGCTAGATTTGGTGCAAAGGTCATCAAGCTAGACCCTGCCAAGCCGTTTTATGACTGCTGGAACACCGTCATTTTTGGCATGTCGCACATGCGCGGTAAACAATCGTTGCTCACCGACATCACCAAGCCTGAGGGACGCGCCATTCTTGAGGACCTCATAAAAGCCAGTGACGTCATCGTATGGAACGCGCCAGACCGCCAAGTTGAGTCCATGGGCTTAGACGAGGTCAGCCTGAAAAAATTAAACCCCGATGCGATTTTTTGCAAGCTTGATTGCTTCAGCGGCCCACTGCCAGGCCCTCGCTCAGGCTATCTCGGCTATGACGATTTGGTGCAAGCCACCACTGGCATCATGACCCGCTTTGGCGGCTCTATGGATACGCCTGAAGAGCATGCACATGTGGGCACGATTGACGTCATGTGCGGATTTGGTGGCTCATTGGGCATTGCCACTGCGCTGTACCAAAAGCTCAAGACTGGCCGCACTGGACGCGCGCGCACCTCGCTGTCGGCGTTGAGCAATTTGGCGCAATTGCCATTTTGTTACGACTACATTCGCCGCGGTCTGTTTGACGAACCTGCAGGTCGTGAAGTCGTTGGCTACGACGCACTGGCACGTTTCTACTACACCGCTTCCGACCGTTTTGTATTGCTCAGTGCCTACCCAGCGGACTTGCCACGCTTAGAGACAGTGCCGGGCTTAGAGGGCATATCAGCGCTCGACCCACTTGAATATGCCGCGTTCTTAGCGCAAGCATTTATGACAGCCCGCGCCACCGATTGGGTAGAGCGCTTGCAAGCCGCCGACATTGGCGCAGCAATCTGTGAAAACATTGAATCTATCCGAGCCTACAACACCCGACCAGCAGACGGCACACCCGGCACTGACAAAGGCAGTTATGCATTTTCAGAGTTTGCCGATCACCCCAGCGGTCACGTTGTGACGCAGCTCGACCCCTTTGCAATCAGGCCGACTAGAGGAAAAATTTACGCTTTAAACCCAGCTGAAAAATACGGCGCATCGACACGTCAAGTGCTGATGGACTTGGGAAAAACCAA
>CAYPPU010000098.1:0-4209 GCA_964412695.1 uncultured Alteromonadaceae bacterium
TTAAATGTCGATACCAACGAAATTCCGTCAAGTTTGTGATCTGCCGGCGGTATTGCACCAGCGATGTCAAGAATCGTTGCGGTCCAGTCCATCGTCAGGCAGTGTTGTGTACTGACACGCCCAGGGTCAGTAATACCCTTCGGCCAATGAACAATGTACGGAACGCGGATGCCGCCTTCAGTCAGGTCCATTTTCCCGCCAACGAGTGGCCAGTTGTCGGAGAAACGTTCACCACCGTTATCGCTGGTAAACACAATGACGGTATCGTCAAGTTGATCAGTCTCTTTCAGCGCATCAATGACCCAGCCGATGCCCTCGTCCATCTCCCTGATCATGGTTTGGTAGGTCTCGACGTTGCCACCGTCTAGATGTGAAATATCACGACTGATTTCAGGGTCAATTTTCCCTTGCGCGCGAGTCTCCCAAGGCCAATGCGGGGCCGTGTAGTGGAGGCTGAGTAGGAAAGGTTTTTTATCGACGGCGCGGTCACGTACATATTGCGCGGCACGCTTGGATATCAAATCGGTCAGGTAGCCGGGTTCATCATAGGGTTTTCCGTCCAATTCGAGGTCGCTTTCTGGCTTGCGTGCCGTGTGGCTGTAATAGCCCACACCGCCTGACATCGGGCCAAAGTGGTGCATGTAGCCGCTCTTTTCAGGACCAAAATGGGGGCGAAAACCGAGGTGCCACTTTCCAATTAAAGCGGTGTGAAACCCCAGATCTCGTAACATCGACGGCAAGGTTGGTAGGGTTGGAAAAAGACCCAGTTCAGGGTTTCCAACTGCAGCACCAGCCATCGGTTCTTCGCTTGCACCGCGAATCCAATATTGATATCGCGCTGTCATCAGCGCAAAGCGGGTAGGAGAGCAAACAGGCGAGTTCGAATAGCCATTGATATACCGAATGCCGTTGGCTGCCAACTTATCCAAGTTTGGCGAGCAGTTTGACCGTCCGCCGTAGCACCCGAGGTCTGCGTACCCTAAATCATCGGCGACGATAAAGACAAAATTGGTCATCTCTCTGTTTCCGTTTTCTTAACTAAAAAATGTGTGTGAATGAGCGTCATGATCGCGATCGCAATACCCAACCACTCCAGTTGCGTATCGGCGCTAAACATCAATATGCAAGCGGTCAGTCGAGTGATCACTTGGTACCACGGTAGTGTTGACTTATCAAAACCAATCAATGCACTTGCTAAAACATAGATCGATAAAACAAGCTGACTTAAAAGCATCACATACCGTGGCCATGTGAAGTCGCCGCCCGCTTGCGAAACAGTTAACAGGAGGGGCTCATATGCGAAGGCGAATGGGATCAAAAAAACCATGCACCCGATGCGTGAAGCCGCGACGGCGGTGGCAATGGGACGTCCGCCAGATATTGCAGCAGCCGCATACGCGGCGATCGCAACAGGTGGGGTGATGGTAGACGCCACTGCAATCATGAAAACAAACATATGTGCAGCAAGAGGCTCCATCCCCAACGCTTGCATAGATGGCAGTGCGATCGCTGCGACCGTGACATACGCAGGTAGCGTCGGCATTCCCATACCCAACAAAATACAACCGCCGGCCACAACGAGCAATGCAATGAACTTTGATTGCTCGAGCGCGCTCACCATGAGAACGCCAAATTTAACTGGGACACCGGTTGCCGATAACGTTGAGATGACAATGCCAACAGCAGCAATGGCAGTAAGTAGCTGCGCAAAGGTGATGCCGCCAGCACTAAAAGCATGTAACAATTTGATCGGCTTCGCGCGAATTGCCGGATTAATAAAGCTGAGTGGTATGAGTAGCGCGATCGCCGAAAGTGAAGCGCCCGAGGCGGACATTCCGGCGACTAAAAGACTAACAATTAAAAAAAGTGGCGCGAAGATTAGAGTGAGGTTGAGATAATCCTGTGGGGTCGGCGGCAGCACGCCCGATACGCTGCCATCCGCTTTGATGCCGAGGCGTCGGGCCTCGAACATCACCATGAAAAATAGGCTTAGGTAATAGGCGATTGACGGGACCAGAACGGCGACCAAGATCGTTAGATAGTCGACCCCGGCGTAGTCAGCCATCACGAGTGCCGCTGCTCCCATGATGGGCGGCATGATTTGCCCACCAGTCGAGGCGGCTGCTTCGACAGCCCCAGCAAAGTTTTTGGAGAAGCCACGCCTTTGGATCATCGGTATCGTGACGACTCCCGTACCGACCACGTTGGCGACCGCGCTACCGGAGACCGTTCCGAAAAGGCCAGACGCCAGAATGGCGGCGTGTGCCGGGCCACCCGCTGTTCTTCTCATGAGTGAAAAGGCGATACGGATCATCGACTCACCAGCCCCTACGCCCTCGAGGATCGCACCCAAAATAATGAATGGGAATACGGTTGTGATGACGATGGAGAAAGTTGCGCCCATGATGCCTGTGTCGAGGCTGTACCAAAGGTTTTGGGCTAGCAGCTCATTTAGATCGCCTGGTATTGTCTTGAGAGGCCCGGGCCAGTAGGGGCCCGTCAAGAGATAGGCGATTCCCAGTACACCGAGAAGCGCAACTGGCGCGCCCCATATCCGCCAGCAGAAAAACAGAACAGCCGCACTGGCGCCCAGCGCGATACCCGCCTCGCGAGGTCCAAAAAGGAACATCGCTGTATCAAGTTCTATGCTGACAACATAGAAAGATTGCGTCGCATAAAGTAGGAATACAACGCTCACAATTGCCGTCAACGGAATTGCGACACGTTGGAACCGCGAGCGGTCGACAGTATCGCCGGTGGCCCTGATGATGCCGAGTCCTACGGCTATCAGGCACAGCGCGAAAAACGTGGCGCGAAAGAATTCCATTGGGAAAGGTCCCAACCGAAATGAGCCAATTGACGGCATCACGTTTGCGAGACCGTAAAGGGTGATCGCGAGCGCGAGTAACTTGACCGCATGGTCAAGCCAACGATTCAGCGAGGCGCGCATGGAGTTCTCCGACGACTTACGCAGAGTGCAATAACTTTTGATGGGTTTTGGCAGTCATGTCGGGTCGGCACCAGGGCCGATCCGACAGACTGAAAAGCCAATCAGCGAGGCATGATTGCTTTGGGGATGTTGATGCCAGCCTCAGAAAAATACCGAGCAGCACCCGGGTGCAACGGCGCGATGACACCACCCAGTGGGTCATCGTTTTGGAGTTCCTTCAACAACGCGTTCCCGCTAGCGAGTCGCTTACGGCTCTCTACATAAGTCTTGGTTAGTTTGTAGGCGGTTGCTTCGTCCAGGTCCTTCTTTGCCATGACCATCATCACCGTTTGCCAGGACGTGAGTGACTCATCGCTGTTAACTTGACCTTGGTAAGTGCCTTTGGGAATCACAGACTTCACCATGCCAAGCGCGGCCGGTGGGGTGGCGTCTGCGGGCAGTCCTAGAATGCGGATGTTGCGGGCTAACCCCATCTCAGTGATCACCTGACTGCCAAGGGCTCCCGGCAAAATCAAGACATCGTATTGGCCGTCTTTAAAACCCTGGGCAGCCACATTCCATGGTGCTTTCACACCCTCGTAGTCGGTTCCCTCCACGTAACCAGAGCCCTGCTTGATGAGCGCTTTAATTTGCGCGTTCGCAGCGCCAGCTGGTGGGCCGGTGTAAATCCGCTTTCCTTTGAGGCCAGACCAATCTTTGACATCCGAGTCAGCCCAAACGATCGGATGATAGTTGGATGCTGTGAACCCCCAAAGGGCCCTCGTGTTGTCTGCCAGCTCAGCACCCTTCTCGGCACCAAGCTTCGCATAGGGTCCTTTTCCAACTTTCAGGTTTGCGAAGGCGGGAGGAGGCACAACCGCCGTGTCCAAGCTTCCTTGGCCAAGCTTTAGCAGTGACTTGGTTAGCGTCTGTCCCATCGCGAGTTCGATACCCATCCCCGCTTCCGACCAAATGGGGGCCATGGACTGCGGCATCAGGCCGACAACGCTTGTTGCCGTTGCCGTTTCCATGGAAACCTTTTGAGCCATTGCGGGCGTAAAGGCCGCGGCGGTCAGTGCGAACGCGACGGTGGCACGCCGAAATTTGCTGAGCTGTTTCATCTTGTCTCCTATCTGGTTTTGGTGGGCGGTGACTGCGCTCCAGCACCGCGTTTACACTTTATTTGGCCTTCAATCAAAAGTAAAATCCAAATTTGGAAGACCAAACCACCAATTTCGTATGGATCCTCGCCACCTCATACAACTTGCAGTGATTCTGGA
>CAYPPU010000099.1:0-4031 GCA_964412695.1 uncultured Alteromonadaceae bacterium
ACTGATCGCGAAGGTAGATCAAGCCACCGGGAGGCCACAGAAAATCCGTTTTGGCGGCTGGATGCTGCCCGCCTTCAAACTGCTCGCTAAATTCAAGTTTCTACGTCATACCCCGTTCGATCCCTTTGGTTATACAGAGGAACGTCGACTGGAGCGTCGCCTCATTGAGGAATACAAAACAGCGATTGAGGATTTAGTCGCTCAACTGACACCAGATAAAGTAGACAAATTGGGAACCATCGCCAGGCTACCCATGACCATCAGGGGCTACGGCCACGTCAAGTTAGCATCGGTAGAACGCTATCGAGCGGAGTTACGCGAGCGGCTAACGCATTGGCAAGACCTTGCAACAAAGGCGGCCGCGTGATCGCCGTATTAGCTGGCGCCCCAACTTCCCATGAAATTCCAGTACTCGGTTCCGCCAGCCGTGGGCACTGAAAAACTGACCCCTACCTGTTCCCACTGGGGGAACTACCGGATCGCCACAGAGAACGGGCAAGTGACGCGTGTCTTGACCTATGACGTCGATGAGGAACCCTCCGAGATCGGCCAGTCTTTGCTCGATAACAGTGATCCCGATGTCAGAATCGCACAACCAATGGTTCGCAAGGGATACCTTGAGAATCCAACGGGCCAGCCCGACGGCCAAAGAGGTCGAGATCCCTTTATTCCTGTGAGCTGGAACGAGGCCCTCGACTTGGCAGCGGAGAGACTCAATCACTTCTGGACGACGCGCGGCCCCAACAGCCTATACGGAGGCTCTTATGGCTGGGCGAGTGCCGGCCGCTTCCACCATGCCCAGAGCCAGATCCATCGCTTCCTGCGCCTGGGTGGCGGCTACGTTTCGTCTGTTAATTCCTACTCCGCCGCGGCCGCCGAAGTCATCATCAAACACGTTCTGGGTTTTCCGCTCCTTGCGCTCCTCAGGGAATCTCCCGGGCCCGCCGAGATCGCGGCGCACAGCAAAACGGTCATTCTTTTTGGCGGTGCGGCAATCAAAAATTCGCAGGTGAATGCAGGTGGTCTGGGTAATCACTCGGCGCGGGCACAGCTAGGCACTTTGCGGGACGCGGGTGTACGGGTGATCAACATCAGCCCCCTGAAAGATGATTCGATTGAAGAGTTAGATGCCCAATGGGTGCCCTGCCGACCGGGCTCCGACACCGCCGTGATGCTGGGAATGGCACACACGCTCTATGTTGAGAACCGCCATGATCAGGCATTTTTAGACCGCTATACCGTTGGTTTTGAGGCTTTTCTGCCATACCTAACGGGCGAGGTGGACGGACAACCCAAATCCGCCGCATGGGCCAGCGCACTGTCCGGCATCCCTGAAGCAACCATTATTGACATGGCGAGAGCGGCCAGCAGCGCGCCTAGCCTGATCAGCGTCAGTTGGTCACTGCAACGCCAAATTTATGGGGAACAAACCTGGTGGATGATCACCGTGCTGGGTGCCATGTTGGGCTTTATTGGACAGCCAGGCGCCGGGATCGGGTATGGCTATGGGTGTATCCACAACATGGGCTTTGGCGGACGCAAGATACCGAACTTCCGTATTGGTACTTTTGGCGAGGAGGTGGGCGAGCGGGTCGCCGCCGAACACCAGTTCATTCCCGTGGCTCGCATTGCCGATATGCTGGAGCACCCCGGCGAGGCGTTTGACTACAACGGTCAGCGGCTGACTTACCCCGATATCGGACTCGTCTATTGGGCTGGGGGCAATCCCTTTCACCATCATCAGGATCTCAACCGCCTCCGAGACGCCTGGCAGATTCCTCAGACAGTCATCGTCAACGAATCCTTCTGGACTGCTACGGCCAGGCATGCGGATATCGTTTTTCCGGTCAGCACCTTTCTCGAGAGGAACGACATTGGCGGTAGCGCTTATGACGAATACCTCACACCCATGCGTGCCGCCGTGCCACCGTTTGCTGAAGCTCGCACGGACTTCGCCGTATTTTCGGGTTTGGCGGAGCGGCTAGGATTTGGTGAGGCATTCACTCAGGGTCGCAGCGAAAAAGCCTGGGTGGAACATCTATACGCAGAGACCGTGAACAACGCCGCCGAACGTGGGATCTCACTACCCGATTTCGAGACATTCTGGGAGGGTGAGCAAATACATTTTGGCGACCAACTCCCCGCTGCCGAATTTATGCTGGAAAAATTCCGCCGCGCCCCCGATCAGCACCCCCTCGCCACGCCCAGCGGCAAGATCGAAATCTTCTCGGAGACCGTGGCGAGCTTTAATTATGACGATTGTGGGGGCCACCCTCGTTGGTATAACCGCGACGAATGGTTAGGTGGCATGCCATCTCCCTACCCGCTGCACTTGGTTTCCAATCAACCCAAACACAAGCTGCACAGCCAGTTTGATCATGGTCGTACGAGCCGGGCCGGAAAAATTGCCGGGCGCGAGACTGCGCGCATGAATCCAGCCGATGCGATGACTAGGGGATTACAAACCGATCAAATCATCAAGATTTTTAATGCCCGCGGCAGCTGCCTCGCAGGACTGAGTCTCTCAGAGAACGTTATGCCCGGCGTGATCGAGCTTCCAACAGGCGCCTGGTTCGATCCGCAGCGGGTGGACGGAGAAGCGCTCGAGGTGCACGGAAATCCGAATGTGCTCACCCCCGATATCGGCACTTCTAAACTGGCGCAGGGATGTTCCGCCCACACTTGCATGGTAGAAGTCACCGCCTTCTCCGGTCAGTTACCAAAGTTGGTAGCGTTTTCTCAACCCGATCAAGTGAACTCTCAGGCTTGCGAGACTGGCTGCTGATCTGCTTCGCCAGGGCATTGCCATCATTACAACGAAAATTCAGCCGTCTGAGGCTCTTCGGGGTACCTAGTCAATCAATTGCTTGGAAGTGCCCAGTAGTACGTAGACCGTTGCGCCAATTACGCTAATCACTCCCGCCAACAGCAGAACTGAGTCGTACGACCCCGTGGCGTCAACCAACCAGCCAGCAGTGGCAACGCCGATGATGCCGGGCAGCGTTCCCAATGTATTCATGACACCAAATAACACACCGCCAAAACGCGGCGCGATATCCAACACATTAGGGGCCGAACCAGAGTAGGCGAATGCCAGTAGACCAAGCGCACCTGATAGAGACAGCAGTGCCATATCTGGGGTCGTGACAGTGCGAGTGATAAACAGAAAGAAGGCTGAGCCCAGAAGACCAATACTTTGCATCAGCTTCCGAACAGTCGTGATGTCCCAATCTCGCGCAATGAGGGCATCGGCTATCCAGCCAGCCACATTCATCATGATAAACATCACCGCCCAGGGCGCCATTGTATAAATACCGGCGCTGCTAATATCCAACCCGTGCTCGGAAGCAAAGTAACTTGGCATCCAGCTCAAAAATACGTAGAGACTCCAGCTGGTGCAAAAGAACGTAATTAGCAGGGCCCATACCGGGAGTAAGGTACAGAGCCGTCGCCAGGGAATTGAACTACGCTTATCAGCCGGCGTGCTTCCTGCCAACAGAGCCTTCTCCTCGGCAGAAATACGGGGGTGCGACGAGGGACTCTCGTATATATGTCGACGCAGCCACATGGCGTAGGCAAGGCCCACCGCACCAAATGCATAAAAAATGGACTGCCAACCAAATTTGGCTACCGCAAAACCAGTAATAACCAGAGCTCCAATAGTGCCCGCAATGGCCGCACTGGAATAGATTGCTACTGCCCGAGAACGCTCGTTCTCGGGGATCCACCGTCCGTAAAGACTTAGTACCGCAGGACTCAAGGGGGCTTCGCCCAGACCTAATCCTATCCTCGTTAAAATCAGCATCGCAAAGGAAGCAGATGCTGCTATAGGGGTAAGTACTGTAAATACTGACCACGCCACCAACGACCACAACATAATACGTTTGCCGCCATACTTATCGGCTAGTACACCCCCCACAATCTGCATCGCCATATACCCGATGAAAAAGGAAGACAAGACGAAACCTTTTTCAGTCTCTGACCAGCCCAATGACTCCTGCATGGCGATGGCAGCTACCGAAATATTCACC
>CAYPPU010000100.1:0-3915 GCA_964412695.1 uncultured Alteromonadaceae bacterium
GCTCAGTCATGGCGATAGCGAGAATGGTGTCGCCCGAAACACAACCCGGTAGGTACCGATCAATTTGGTCCTTGTTACCAAATCGGGTGATGTAAGGTCCGACGATTCGGCTGTGTAGTGATCCGTACCAATCTCCGGCCCGTGCATAGGAGAGCTCCTCGATAATGATCTGCTCCCAACGGATATCGTAGTCGCCCATGCCCCCATACTGCTCGTCTGGCCAGACCATCAAGAAGCCTCTATCACCCGCCTTTTTAAAAGCGGATCGATCAACAATGCCCTGCTCTCGCCAGTGCTCCATATGAGGCACAATTTCCTCTGACAGGAAGCGGCGATATGACTCGCGGAACATCTGCTGTTCTTCTGTGAAAGGTCGAGCCAGCATGGTTTTACTCCTTTTTCGGTGCTTATGAGTTGAATGTCATCGAAGCGAGCTGCCCGATGACGGAAAAGTCTTTTAAATCGCCATTGCAAAAGCGACATCGATATTGTGCTTGACGCGCTTGCATGCGGTTATGACGGGTCGCCGAGACCTCATGCTGACGGCAGTCGCAATAATACGTATAACGCCGCTGACGGCGAACCGGTATTTCGGCTGTATATTGGCGGTAGGTTGCCTTCGGTGTACCACCCAATGCCGTCACCAACTCGCGCCATTCAACCCCATGGGGTTTTACCCGCCGCAGACCAAAACGGGCGTGTATGCCGTAATGTGCCACCTCATGGGGAACGGTATCCGCCAGATGCAAATTGAAATCCTGAGCGAATACCCAGGGATTAAAGCGTAACCACTGGCTTTGCTCACGAGCGCAAAACATACCCGCCGCCGCGCCCTTTAAGTCAAAATAAACGGGCAACAGCTTCAGGGTTACGCCGAGATAGCTAGCAGCACGCTGCGTATCAGCGCCAACTCTCGCTAGCACTGCCTCGCACTGGCTCTCGGTGAGAACCGAACCACAGTTAAGCTCAGTCTGCACTGGCGGGATCAAGTACGTCGCGTAACTCACGCTTTAAGAACTTGCCGTTGGCATTACGCGGCAGCGGCTCAGCCAAAAACCACATATACCGGGGAATTTTAAAAGCCGCCAACTTGCTAGCGAGGTGCTCCCTGAGTCCCGCGGGATCAAGCAGCGCTCCGTCTCGCAAATGAATCGCAGCACCGACTTCTTCACCCAGTCGATCATCAGGCACCGCAAACGCAACACACTCGAGGACGGCCGGGTGAGAAAAAATGGCATTCTCAACTTCAGCGCCATAAATATTCTCACCGCCTCGCAGAATCATGTCTTTGGCGCGATCAACTAAATAAACGAAGCCGTCCTCGTCGAAGTACCCGATGTCCCCCGTGTGCAACCAGCCGTCCACAATGGTCTCGGCCGTGGCCTCTGCGCGGTTGAGATAGCCGGCAATAACGGGGGTACCTTTCACGCACACTTCACCCAGCTCGCCCGTCGGCACCGGCGTGCCGTTGGCATCAACACAGTGGCCCTCAAGGATGGGGACCAGTGGACCGGCGCTGTCGGGTCGCTCCAAAAAGATATCACCGGCGATATAGGTGATGATTCCGCACACCTCGGTCATCCCATAGCCCTGAGTGGGCTTGGCCTTAGCTGTCTCGGCGGCCACTTTGCCAACGAGGTCAGGCTGCATGGCGGCACCCCCGCCGCCCATGGCTGTCAAACTGGTGAGATCGTATTCATCGCGATGGGGATGGGTCAGGATTTCGCGAGTCATCATGGGCACCGCACTCATGGTGGTTACCCGCTCCTGTTGGATCAAGCGCATAGCTTCTTGGGTATCCCACTTGTACATGAGGATAAATTTGCCACCCGCTACACTACCGCCCTGCATGATGCAGTTATTAGCCGTCACATGAAACAAGGGGGTAGCAACCAAAGCTGTAGGTGCTGGCGCTGAAATAGGGGTGTCAAGCTCAGCACCACGAGACAGCGCCTGCGTGGTGGCAAATATTTGCCCCATTGCCGCGACGTTCATGACGTTGGCAACACAGCCACGATGGGTCAACTGTGCGCCTTTGGGGCGCCCGGTGGTGCCCGACGTATAAAAAATACAGGCATCAGTGTCCGGGTCAATATCAGGCGTGGGAAGTTCACCGCCGGTGGCAATGGCTTGCTGCCAATCGGTAGCTAGCACAGGACTATTGGATTCGCGCACCGAGACCACTTTCATGTCGGGGAAGTCTGGAGCGATCTCCGCAAACGTCTGCAGCCGTCGGTCATCGGCGATCAACATGACCGGCTGAGAATCGCCTAGGGCGTAGGCCATCTCATCGGCCACCCACCAAGCATTCATACCGACAACCACCGCGCCAATCGAGTTGATTGCCCAATGCGCCAGTATCCACTCTGGGTAGTTGCGCATCGCAATGGCAACGCGATCCCCGGATTGAACCCCCTGCGCTAGAAGCCAATTGGCGAATCCCGCCACCTCGACTGCGGCGTCGGCATAGCTGCGACGCTCCTCGCCATAGACCAGATATTCGTTGTCACCATGGCTAGCTGCTAGCAGCCAGAGATCACGCATACTGGTGGGCGCATGCACATAGCCCAGCAACTCTTGTCCTCGAACGCTAACGCGCCCCACCTCTAGCAGGCCTCCCGGTGCTGTCACCATTTTTCGGGCGGTATGGTAGTGCTCGATAATACTCATCTGTGCTCTCTTATGACTTTCTGTACGTTATTCAACATGGGGATTCCCTGTAGCTTTCTGAGACCCTGATCCCTTGCCACGGGCAGCATAACCACAGCATACTCTAGGTTCAAATTTTCCAACATTGAATACAGCATCTTTGAACAATCTGTTTCAGGGGCCGGTTGTATCTACAGGCATCAGGAGTTCGACGTGTCAACGCAAACCATTGATATCACTAGGCTTGATAGCTGGATCCGCGACTATGTCCCGACTTTTCAGGGCCCTGTGATAGCGGAAAAATTCGCCGGCGGCCAGAGTAATCCGACCTTCAAGTTGAGCTGCGGTGAACAGCAATACGTCCTTCGGCGGAAACCGCCGGGTGAGCTCCTGGCATCAGCCCATGCCGTGGACAGGGAGTTCCGCGTGATCTCAGCCCTGGCGAACACCGATGTACCGGTACCGAAAGCCATTGCCCTGTGTGAGGATGACAGCGTCATTGGTTCGATGTTTTACGTCATGGAGTACCTGGAGGGCCGCGTGCTGTGGGAACCCGCGCTGCCTGAGCTGTCTGCCAATGAGCGCACGGCGATCTACGACGAAATGAATCGCGTTCTAGCCGCTCTTCACAGCGTCGATCTAGAGGCTGTGGGCCTGAGTGACTACGGCCGTCCAGGCAATTACTTTGAACGCCAGGTCAGTCGATGGACCAAACAATACAGGGCGTCAGAGACCGAGACGATTCCTGCCATGGAGGCCCTGATCGAGTGGCTGCCCGCTAATATGCCTGAGGATGATGGCCGCGTGGCGCTGGTTCATGGGGATTACCGGCTGGATAACCTAATGTGGCATCCGACCGAGCCGCGAGTTCTGGCTGTGCTGGATTGGGAACTGTCGACACTGGGCAATCCCATTGCCGATTTGGCCTATCAAGTCATGGCTTGGCAGCTCCCCAGTACCGCCGGCATTGCCGGCATGGCAGGCATTAATCGGGCCGAACTCGGCATTCCCTCAGATGAGGCGTACATCGAGCGCTACTGCGCGCGCACCGGCCGAAGTGGTATCGAAAACTGGAACTTCTACGTGGTGTTCTGCTTCTTCCGTCTCGCTGCTATCTTGCAGGGCGTCAAGAAACGCGGTCTGGACGGCAACGCCTCCAGTGACGAAGCGGTTGCCCGTGGCGCTCTGATCGTGCCGTTGGCAGAGTTGGGCTTGCACTACCTGTAGGTTTAAGCGCACAGACAAGCCCCTGGGCTTGGCCCGCCG
>CAYPPU010000101.1:0-1394 GCA_964412695.1 uncultured Alteromonadaceae bacterium
ATGCTTTGGATTCCCAACAATCATCATCAGATAGAAGCCGGGATTGAAGACACTGACGACGATATCGTCGCTTATCTGGATTCGTTAATGCCCGGTGACTTAGATCCTGAGACGCTCAGCGCCTTTATGGAGAGCGGCCCAGAAATGATCCGCTATTTAGCTGATGAGACTCCGGTGCGGTTTCACGTTTTCACTGGATTTCCCGACTACCAACCCTATGCTCCTGGTGCCAAACCCGATGGCGGCCGGTCGCTAGATGGCGACGCTTTTTCTTTCAAGCGTTTGGGCAAATGGGCTGGCCGGGTTAACCCCACCAAAATGGCCTACCAAGTCCGCGCAAGCCTCATGGAAGCCATCGAGGGTACTTTAGACGAGGCAGCATTGGCTGAGCGTGAAGAGGGGGATTACCGGGGCTTGGGGCAGGCGTTGGCCGGTTCGCTGTTCAAAGCCGTACTCGACCGGGAAATTCCGGTTGAATTCGAGAAGCGCGCACGACGGTTGGTTAAAGACGGCGATCGCGTTATCGGTGTGATCGCTGAAGACGAAAATGGTCAGGACTATTGTGTGCGCGCTCGGCGCGGCGTGGTCATTGCCACAGGTGGTTTTGAGTGGAATGAAAAGCTGGTTAAGACCTTTTTGCGTGGGCCGCTTACCGGACCTGTGAGCGTGCCCGAGAATGAGGGTGATGGCCTGTTGATGGCGATCGATGCGGGTGCCCAATTGGGCAACATGCAACATGCTTATTGGATGCAGAGCGTGTTGGAGTTTGAGCCCCAACATAGGGATGCCAAGCCCAATTATCTGTTGGGTTCGGATGAGCGTGCTCGGCCGGGTGCTATCTTGGTAAACCGAAGGGGTAAGCGCTTTGTTAATGAGGCCGCAAATTACAACGCCTTGGGCAAAGCCTTGCATGCCTACGATGCCGGTACCCACAGCTATGCCAATTTGCCCTATTGGCTAATCATCGATCAGCGCTATCGCGATAAATACGGCGTACTTACCGCCAAGCGCGGTACTGATACGCCACCGTACATGCTGAAAGCGGACACCCTAGGTGAGCTCGCTGAAAAAGCGGGCATTGATCCGCAAGGCTTGGTGAGTACGGTTGATCGTTTTAATACCATGGTCCAGAACGGTCACGATGAAGATTTTAACCGCGGTGAAAACAGCTACGACAATTTCTTAATGTGGGGCGATACCGATTTTGAAGCGCCTTATCGCACTCTCGGTGTTATTGATCAGGGTCCATTTTATGCGGTGAAAATGGAAGCCGGTGCGCTGGGCACGGCAGGTGGTCCTAAAACCAATGGCGATGCGCAGGTGCTGGATTGGAATGACAATCCCATCCCGGGACTCTATGCCGCGGGTAACGCCATGGCCGCGGTGTTGGGTGA
>CAYPPU010000101.1:1494-3912 GCA_964412695.1 uncultured Alteromonadaceae bacterium
ATCAACACCAATGATTACGCCAAGACGCGCGCTTTTTATGAACGTCTGGGCTTTGTGAATGCCATTGGTCCCTTCCCCGAGACCAATACCTTGGCGATGGCGCATTCCATGGGTATGGATGCGCCTTATCGGATGTACGCTGAGATTATTTATCTGGGGCCAAATGATATCGATCCCACGCGGTTACACCAGCCAACCGGTCGCATGATCGATCTCATTCACTGGCGCGAACCAGAAAATGTATCGCCGGCCTACAGTGCAGTTAACCGCTTAGGTATTGCCAAAGTGGTGCTGGCGTCGACCAATCTGGCCCGGGATTTGGCGCGCATGGCAGAGGCGGGTTATGAGCCTATCGACACGCCCGCTGAGACGGCAAACGGCGAGCCCTTTGCGGTATTGCGCGATCCCGCTGGTACGTTTGTGGAAATTCGTGAGCGACTGGCCAGTAGCGATTCAACTGCGGAGCCGCTGGGAGAGACCCGGATAGCGGCGATTGATCACCTCATGATTAACGTCAGTGACTTAAAGCGTTCGCTCGGGTTTTATAAATCACTCGGTTTTGAGGCCGACGCTACGGTTAACCGAACGAGTTCGGTGGCTGAAGCCAAAGCTTACGGACTCGCAAGTCCGTTTCGCGTGCGCGAAGCGCTACTGCACCATCGGGGTGATGGCTCGCGGTTACAACTAACGCAGTGGCTGACGCCCAGTGATCTGACGCCCCCCCACGGATTACCCATTAACAACCCGGGTATTCACCGCATTAACTATGCCAGTGCCGATATCGATGCCGATGTGGCATTACTTAAGAAGCGCGGTGTACCACTTGTGTCGCCGGTTGTTCGCTGTTGTGACGGTGAGCAGTCGACCATGGGCATCGCGGTATTTAAGGATCCCGACGGCATATTTTTGCAAATGCTGGGCGCGGTCGCGCCGCGCGGCAATTAGTGCTGGTTAATGCGATTGCGCTCGCCGTTACAGGGTCTCAAAGGTAATGCCAGCATTCGCCTCTAAGCGCGCAATCAGTGTTTGACCCATGGCTGAGGCGGGGGTCCAGATGCCACCACCACAGCTCAGGGTGTCTTGGGCCAGACAAACGGCGGATTCTCCCAGCATTCGCGACGTGGCACCGTAGCCTGGATCGCGATCACCAGCGACGCGGGTTTTGATACTTTTCGAAAGCCCGTGGTTATAACCGTGAAACAACATCTCAAAGTGCCCGGAGCGTTGTTCCTCGTGGCTCGGCCCTTCGCCGGGTTTGGGTAAAAAGCGTCCAGCTAGCTTCCGAATCGGTCCCAGTGCCATGGCGACGGGGGTGAGTTTACTGCCCAGAGCGATATTTTTGGCTTTCTTTTGCCCGCGCTTGCCCTCGCCGGTGAGCTGGCGTTCGTCGTAGCAAAAGTCTTTGCCGTAGGGATAGTCGGCTAGGGCGTTGCTGCGGCGCACCACTCGGGCGTTAACGGCCGCCATCACGAATGGGCTGGTCCATTGCGAAAAATCGTCATCAAAAATGGCGCGGTTTTCATCAAGGCCATCGGGTCCCACTTGCTCACCCGTGGGGTTGAGGGAGTAGGGGTTTTGGAGTTCACGGCGTATATCCTTGCTCTTACTGGCCTGCTCCATCATGACCATCATGCTAGCTATAGTGCCGCCACTGGCGCTGCCTTTGAATTTGCCCACTCGGGCTTTGATTTGATCAGCATAGACCTGATGCGCGACCTGCATTTGTTGTTGGGTGTACAGAACGCCTAAATCACTGGGAATGGAGTCAAAACCACAGGTGTGCACAATGCGCGCACCGGTCTTTTCAGCTATCTGCTGGTAGTGGCTGATGGTGTGTGACATCCATTGCACCTCGCCGGTGAGGTCACAGTAATGGGTGCCAGCCTCGGCGCAGGCTGCCACCAAGGGCGTGCCATAAAGCGCGTAGGGACCTACTGTAGTACAGATAACCCGCGTCCGTTGGGCGAGCATTTGCAAACTGTTGTTGTCGTGGCTGTCGGCTTGAATAAGCGGAATGTGCGTGCACCCCAATTGCGCTCTGAGCTTTTCCAGCTTATCGAGATTACGCCCCGCCATGGCCCAGTTGAGTTCGCTGCCATAGGTATCCACGAAGTGCTGAGCCACTAGGGAGCCGGTAAAGCCGGTAGCACCCCATAGGATGATGTCGAATTCGCGATTGTCAGCCACAGCAAGGTCCCTTTTAGATTTCAGCGTTGTTGTTGAATTGCAGCGATATGTACGCCAAAGAGAGGGGGGTGGCTCAGTTTGAGAGCTATTTCCGGTCGTTGTTTTAGCGCAAAGGAAGAGTATGACTACGTAGGTTTAGTGTCTGGAACCTCTTTGTGGAAAGGGTGCTACCCCTAATTGAGGGGCTGTAATGCGGTTTGGGTCAGCGCTAGGGAAAAAGAATGCCCCTCG
>CAYPPU010000102.1:0-3881 GCA_964412695.1 uncultured Alteromonadaceae bacterium
ATGAGGACGCGGCCCAATTCAGTAAATTTTTTCGACGGCATATGCAGTGCAGTCCCCGCGCCTTCCGTGACGAATTTACGCAGTGACCTTGACTAACCACCAGCTTAACAAAATTCAGTCCGCACTCGATACAGCCACGCCTAGCTTGATACAAGTCGGCTTTAGGACTGTTTACTCACATCAACGAGGTACCCCATGTCCTCTGTCATACCCCCTGCACTGTGTAGCCGCGGCAAATCAAACAGAAATAAAGCCATGACCGTTCTCGCCGCTTTGGTCGCTGTTATCAACAGCGCCGGCGTTGGCGCCGAAAGCCCAGACGCCGATAAGTCGGCCTGGCAATTGTCCATCGTGCAGGCGCCTACACCGCAGGAGCCAACAGCCATTATGCTGCCGCAATTGGGTAAGACACTTCCCGTTAAAGCTGCTAATTGGGTTAAAGCGGGCGAACAAATTTGGCTGCACAACGTTACTGAACCCTCAATCACGCCGTATCTCAGCCAGTCTAAAGGCCCCAGCCCAGCCGTCCTGCTCATCCCTGGAGGTGGCTTTAAATTTGTGTCCATGAGCAATGAGGGTTGGCTGCTGGCTGAAAAATTCGCTAACGCGGGTATCAGCACCTTCATTCTTAAGTATCGAGTCGACCCCACCCCCGAAACACCAGCCGCATTCCAGGCATCTCTGCTCGATGCAATGACTCAACCCCGAATCGGCCGAGGACCCGAGCTGTATCAACTCGACAGTGTGGTACGAGCTCGCTTAGACGCGGCTACCGCACTGCAGTACCTACATGATCATCAGCAGGAATTGAATATCGACATTACACGGCTGGGCGTGCTGGGCTTCTCTGCCGGCGCTATTACCGCTATGGCTGTAGCGCTGGAAGACGTCGACGTGAACCAGCCGGCTTTCGTTGGAGCCATCTACGGCAGCATGACCGCTGTCACACCACCGGCAGATCCCCCGCCCTTATTCGTGGCCATGGCTTCAGACGACCCATTGTTCGAACATGAGGGTTTTGGTCTGATTGAATCCTGGCACGCTGCAGGTGGTTCTACTGAACTACATTGGTACGCCAATGGCGGCCATGGCTTTGGCGCGCGAACCCAGCACACAACCAGTGATCGCTGGCTGGGCCAATTTCTAGCGTGGTTAGAAAGTCGAGGTATTCTAGTTGGTAACGCTAATCAGTAAGCTACCGTTGGCGCGGCGTGCGCTGGCACACCGTGCCGATCAAGTGGCATCGCTGAAGCCTAACTGCCGCCACGCCTCATAGGCCACCACCGCCACAGCATTTGAGAGGTTTAAACTACGACTGTCCGCCAACATTGGCAGTCTCAAAATACTGTCAGAGGAAAACGCGTCGAGCACCGACTCTGGCAGCCCTTTGGTCTCAGAGCCGAACAACAGCGAGTCGCCCGGGGCAAATTGTTGATCACTGTAGCGGCGCGTCCCCACTGTCTCGATGGCGAACAAACGGCGTTCGGGGAAATGCTGCTGGTAATCCTGGAGGCTCCCCCATACCTGAACGTCAGCGAACTCATGGTAATCCAATCCCGCCCGACGCAATCGCGTGTCGTCCAACTCAAACCCAAGCGGACCAATGAGGTGAAGGCCCGCACCGGTATTAGCACACAACCGAATAATATTGCCGGTATTGGGTGGTATCTCAGGCTGAAACAGCACGATATGCAAGGCGGTCTGAGAGGGAACAATCGGGTTCTCATCCTGCGTGGTCATTTGTTGCCTACCCTTCCCAACCCATTGTTATGAACTGTCGTTGCTTGCACGACAGCACCGGTCACTACATTTTTTACTGTTCTGCAAAGCAAGGCCGCCTCGGCAAACTCATCGCCCGCGCCGTATAAAGGCACGAGCCTATCCTTGGCATGCCAAATCCTACTGACGTCGTCGAAGGCCTTTCCCATAAGTAACAGACTGCCTCACCTTAATGCGTCAACTCCTCATCTCGGATTATGACCCTCCCATAGCGAGTTAACGCCGGTGTCCCGGAATCGGTCACTTCCAAGATCACGTGTAACGCCGCGGGCTTTGGCCCAACGGGAAAAATCAACTCGACCTGCGGACCCTGTGCCACTATCTCTACAGCAGGGGCATCACGAAGGCCCGAGGCCTCTGGATACAAAAACCAACGGTAATGCAGCGCATCGCCGTCGGGGTCAGATGACCCACTCGCATCCAAGATAACCTTATTTGACGACACAGTAAGCTCTATGGGTGCCGAGGTCGCCAAGGAATTAACCACGGGTACGGGTGGATGATTGCCTTGTCCTCGGTCTTTGGTCATAGACCAAGCAATCCGAGCCGCAAAGTCATTTTGAAAAGCGGCGCGCCAGCGAAAAATGGAAGCATGGTTACTAAAATACACGGTGCCATCTTTAGCTTCATAGCGATCGGTACTGTCAGCATAATGCCCGCCCGTGACATTGGCTCTGACATAGCGACCGCCCCAACCGCCATACTCGGGATAGTCGGGCTCATTCAAACCATTGGAAATTAAACTTAAAAATGAGGGCGTATCACCCTCCATGATGAATTTATGGGGTGGATATAGACGACCCAAGGGCCCTTGACGCACGTTCGCCGCCAACCACTCATTCGTCACCAATTCTCGATGAGGCCAATTGGGCACCAATAGCAGGTCACCCGAAATCCCGACCCAGGTGGCATTGGCGTATTGATTCCAGCCATGCACGCTGGCGATATAGAACAAATTGGGAAAATGGCGTCGAATCCAGGGTCCAGCATCGTCTTGGTCCGAAATGGCATAGACCCGCAGCTTACTGACAAAAGTTTCTAGTGCCGCTGCTGATCGTTGCTCGCGAACCGTCCACAAGGCCTGCGCTAAATCGGCAGCACCGCCCCAAACAGTGATCCAGAGAGGACGATCACTGGCATCCACACGATCGATAATGAGCTGAGAGCCCTCTGTGACTTTGCCTGAGCCCACGCCCACCATACCAAACGCCGCAACACCACTACGCACCCTCGATTGCAGATATTTTGCGGCGGGAAAGCCCTCTGCATGCACCGACAGCGCGGCCACCACCTCGCCATAAGCGGCAATGCGCTCACGAATTAACTGAGGTTGAACCTTGTCACGTTGCCAGGTTGACGTAGTGGCGACAATGCCTTGGATATCAAACTCATTGGCATACAGTAAAAAGCGCACCAATGATTCAGCATCGTCGGGGTCAGCACCGATATCCGTTAGCACTAGAACCCGCGGTTTTTCCGGCTCAGGCAGGTTGGCGGATGCTGTGACCTTGGGCATCGCGCAAAAGACGAGCAAGGCGATAGAGAGCAAAGCTAGCTTATTGATCTTTAGCATACGTTTAGTACCCAATAATCTGTGCCCGCACAGTAACATGACCCCAACAAGACTTTAGCTACACAAAACCTGCGCGGCCTTTCCAATTCATGGCGCTAGCCGGTACACCAGCATTGCAGAAACCGCGCCATGATTTCTGAAATCGGCGATACCGAACAAGGTCGAACAATTGAGCCTACAGAACTCTTATGGCTGATAGTCTCCCAGAGGAACGCGCAGCGCTCACCTCGTGCATTATCGAGGCTGGCAAACCGTTTGCCCAATATCCAACCAGCCGCCAGCCGGTCGGACTCGAATGCGTCAGGCATTGGTGACGATAATTGCTGATTTTAAGAAGGCCACAATCTGCTATATGAGCATCGCCGACATCGCCGATCAAGGGGGACGCTCTGCCCACGAGATTAAAACCTGGGTAGCCGCGGCAGCCGCCGCCAGCGTTTTTGGTGAATACCGAGTCAACCAGAGCTTTTATCAACCCATCCCTGAATGGGTTGCCGGCTACGGGCTACTCAGCGCCCAGTAATAACCC
>CAYPPU010000103.1:0-3765 GCA_964412695.1 uncultured Alteromonadaceae bacterium
CTACTCTGCCGTTCGCGCGCTGCTGCTGGCGCTGGCAGCGATCGCTATGCCCTCACCCGCTATGACAATGCGGCAACGGCTATTCAGCAAAACTGTCTGTCCTGCCACGCCCAGGGCGGCCTAGCGCCTAACGCCGGCGCCGACCTCGTTCTTAAATCGAATACCAAGGCAGGCTATGTCGCTGCAAATCACGCATCGTTTAAAGCCTTAGTGGCTGCTAGATCGCCCCAATACGTGCTGTCAAAGGCCCAAGGGTCGGCTCATGGTGGAGGCGCCATCCTGAGTGCTTTTAGTGATGACTATCAGCGCCTCAGTGACTATGTGAATGCGCTAGATAGTCAGGCCTCTTGCTCTGCTAGCGCTAATATTAAAGGCAATGCCAGCATCAGTGATGCTGTTTGGCGAGGCGTTAGCTTTAACGATGACACCGAAACCTATCGGCGGGCCGCTATTGTAATTGGGCGTACCGTACCCAGTGAGGAACAACTAGAAGCCGTGCGCTCCGGTCGCGTAGCGCTAGACGATGCCATACAGCAGCTTATGCAGGGCCCGGGGTTCCATGAATTTTTGATTACCGGCGCTAATGACCAGCTCCTGACTGACGCCTTCATGAATGGCTTATTTCCGGTCCAGGTTGACTCAAATCGCTACCCCCTCGTTGGATCTGCCTACCACGCGCTTTACGAAGGTGTCGGAAGAAGTGAAGAGCGTTACAACAATAATGCACGCTGGGAACTTTGGATTGCGCGCAATTATGGCCACGCGCGTGCGCCCGCCGAGCTTATCGCCTACATTGTCGAAAATAACCGCTCGTATAAAGAAATACTGACCGCCGACTTCACCATGATGACGCCGCTAACAGCGGACATCTTTGACGCCGACATTAAATGGTCGCAAGACGTGGTCTACGATGGCGAATACACCGACTTTCACATGCAATTTAAACCGGGCATCGACTCTGGAGGGGTGGCTGAATATCCCACCGGTGAGCAGACCTGTGTTCCCGTGCCCCCGCAAGAATGTTACTACACGAATTTCAAAAGGCATCGCAAACAACATGCGGGGGTCTTATCAACACTTGCCTTCATGCAACGCTATCCGACCACAGAAACCAATCGGAATCGTGCGCGCGCACGGTGGACAGCAAAGTTTTTCCTGGGTCTAGACATTGAAGCCTCGGCTTCCCGAACAACGGACCCCGTGGCTCTAGCGGACACCAACAACCCCACCATGAATAATCCCGCTTGTACGGTCTGTCATCAGGGCATGGACCCCATGGCCGGCGCGTTTCAAAATTATGACGAGCAAGGGATATTTCGACCGAATATTACAGATGCGCTCCCCTGGCTCTATAAATCCGAGGAAGGCTCGATATATCAGGAGGGAGATACTTGGTTTCGCGACATGCGCGCACCGGGCTTTAAGGGGGTAACAGCCCCTGACAATGACAGCAGTCTGCCTTGGCTCGCGGCACAAATCGCCAATGATCCGCGGTTTGCCGTGGGTACGGTGGAATTTTGGTGGCCAGCCGTCATGGGAACACCGGTTTTATCTGCTCCCGAGGACCCCAACCTCCCCAATTATGACGACCAACTCCTCGCCTTTAGCCTGCAGAGAGATGAAATTTCGCGGCTGGCCACGGGCTTCGCAAAAAGCCGTTTCAACCTCAAATCGCTACTTAGCAGTATGGCGACCTCGCGTTGGTTTAATGCTGAAGCCGTGCCTAACGGACACGCTTACGCCGAGACGCTCATAGCGGCTGGCGTGGCGAAAAAACGGTTACTTACTCCTGAGGAGCTGGATGCCAAAACTGAAGCGCTGATTGGCGTAAGAGTAGGGACGGCTGAGCCTGGCACTATTAATAACGGGATTCTCCCCATTCCCGTCTCATATCTGTTGAACAACAATATTGCTTTAGGTGGTATCGATTCCTACCAGGTCCAAAAGCGCGCTCGAGATATGACCGCCGTGTCGGCAACGGTAATTGATAAACACGCCTGTGCTGCATCACGCACATTTACCGAAGCCGAGCGTGAAACCAAGGCCGAACATCGGCGGCTACTTAATCAAATAGATTTTTCCGAGCCGCCCAAAGATACCACCGAACTTCGTCAGACTGTTGTAGAGGCTTACGAAAATCTACACTTCAAAACCTACGACACCCAACATCCAGCCGTAACGCTGATCGTTGACTTACTATTAGAGGCGTTCGATGGTAATCCGGCGGCGAGCTGGTGCGGCATCAACACCACTGATGATTTGGCCGCCCTCAAAGCTGCTGCGTCAAAACAAGGGCACTGGTTGGATGCCAACCGACAGCGTAGTGATGAAGAGTTTCGCAACACCACGGCGTGGAACTTCGTATTCGACTACATGTTCTCCCACTTTGATTATGTCCATAACTAAAACCATGCATATCAATAGGCGTCAGTTTTTACTCTCTACCGCTGCTCTGGCGGCATCTTTACGCTCAAGCGGGGTTCGATCGGAGAAATTCCACTCGGGACCTTATCTGCTCAGAATCCATGCCAGCGGAGGCTGGGATCTCTCACAATACTGTGACCCCAAGGTAAACCAACCCAACTTGGAGCCCATCACCAACTGGTCCGACGAGCAGGACATCAAATGGTCGGGAAACATTGCATTTGCTCCGGTTGCCAACAACAACGCCACCTTTGACGCCCTAGCATCTCGCATGTTGGTCATAAACGGCGTCGACACGCAAACCAACGCACATCAAACCGGCGAGCGGCATACGTGGACCGGAGCTAGCGGTGAAGGCAGGCCGAGTATTACAGCGTTATTTGCAGCCGCCAATGGAGCAGACCTGCCGCTGCCCATGCTGAACTTTGGCGGCTTCTCCGCAACAGCGGGGATCATTCGACCCTCCATTGCACACCCTGGCAGCATCAAAGGTTTGACGGCACAGAGAAGCACTGAGGAAAGCGAACTGCTTGAACGCTATCGAGCCCGCGGGCTGGATCTTGTTACTGAGCGAGAATACCGCTCGCCTTGGGCCCAGCGTAAGATCAGCAACTATCGTTTGAGTAATCAGTCGAAAATGCAGTTAGACGAACTGCACAGCCTTTTACCCGATCAACTTGAAAACTCCGAGGGCACCCACGATGGCAGTTCTAATCTAAAAGCAGAAATCCAAGTAAGCCTACTCGCCTTCAAGTCAGGTCTAACCGCCAGCGCAGAGTGCTCCGCGGGCGGCAATTGGGATACCCACGGCGATGGTGAGTTCAGCCAACTCTTAAACATCACTGCGCTCAACAATGGCTTAACCTACCTGTGGGACTTGGCCGAGTCACTTGGCATTGCCAAGGATCTGACGGTTATCGTGTCTTCCGATTTTGGCCGCACGCCTTGGTACAACTCCTATGGCGGAAAAGACCACTGGCCGATCAACTCCTATCTCATTATGGCTAACAACCCGGCCTGGGGTGGGCGCGTGGTGGGACACACCGACGAAATGCAGAACGCCTCGCACATCAGCCCCAGCTCATTGCAGCGAACTAGCTCGGGTACGCTGATCTACCCTAAACACGTTCATCATGCACTTCACCAATATCTGGGTATCAGTGAGTTCGCCGAGGAAACGGGGTTTGATTTTAAAGACACTGAGCTTTTTGACTTTTTCAATCCCAAGCTCAGTACCTAACCAAGTCTGGTATTTGGCCCTTCGGCACTTTTAGCAGCTGAACGACTACGCATGTGACATTCCGAGCCCATCAGCTCTACAATCGCACGGTCAACACCGCT
>CAYPPU010000104.1:0-3722 GCA_964412695.1 uncultured Alteromonadaceae bacterium
GTAGTGATACAAGAGCCCACCCTTTGAAATCCCCGCGGTTTTTGCCACGGCAGCCAAGGTGAGGTTACCCGCCCCCTCTTGTCGAATTAACTCGGCAGCTGCGCGGCGTATGCGCTCGGGAGTGCTTTGATCTTGGCTACCCACTGTTTTGCACCTGCCTATTCCCCATCACTAGGTCCATCATCCAGGTCGCTCGCATGATCCACCCCCCTCTCTGTCCTCGCGCAGCCTCGCTCAACCCGCGTGCTGATCACGTTCCCGTTCCGCCCAATCGCCAGCGCGGCGATGTGGGTTTCAGATTGGGGCTTTTGCTTTGGATAACGGCATTGTTTATACCGCCCAACTATACCGTCCGGACGGTATAGTATCAAAGCATGAGCACGTAGGTATCCGCAAGACCGCTGCGACCTTTTAGCACCCCACATAAGTCGTGTCGGAAACGGTAATTTGTCGTGTGCAAAGCCTTGTTTGCTGAAAAAACAAGCAGGTATGATTGTCGGGTGAATGAGACATAATCTCGTTTATGTATAACGACAAACTGGCGCAATGCGCCAATGTTCCCACCAATAGGAGCGTCATACGCATGAAATCCCTTAAGCAATTACCGATTGCTGCCGCCATCTCCGTGGCAACCGCAGCCGGCATGACCAGTGAGTTCACCTACGCCCAAGGCGCCGGTGCCCTCGAAGAAGTTGTTGTTACCTCACGCTACCGTGAAGAATCGATGCAGGATGTTCCTGTGGCAGTTACCGCATTGAGCGGCAATTTCATGGAAGACAACAACGTCATGAGCATGCTCGATATTGAGAAGTACGTGCCCAACGTTGAGTTCACCATCATGGCCTTCGCCGGTGGTGCGCTGAGTGCATCAATTCGTGGTCTGTCGTTTGACGATCTGGAAAAAAGTTTCGAACCCGCCGTAGGTGTTTCTATCGACGGTATGTTCATGGGTACCAACGCTGGCGCTAACGTGGATTTCTTCGATGTAGCTTCCGTGGAAGTACTGCGTGGTCCTCAGGGAACACTGTTTGGCCGTAACACCATTGCCGGTGCGGTGAACATTAAGCGTACCCGTCCTACCGGCGAATTTGGTGCCAAGTTAATGGCCGACATTGGTCGCTACGAGCACCGCGATCTGAAAGCTGTTGTTAACTTCCCCATCATCCCCGATGTCTTAGCTGCCAAGTTGACTGCGCGTAGCCTGGATAACAACACCTTCCAGTACAACGTGACTCGCGGTGAAGACGTAGATGGTCGCGACTTGAGCCAGTTCGGCGGTTCATTGCTGTTCACGCCCGCGGAGAACTTCGAAGCGCTGTTCACCTTTGACATCTACGATGACCAGTCACATCCGCCAGAGCTGTTGAACCAATCTACAGTTGATCCCCGCGAACTGGATTTGTTCTGTTTGATCGCCAATCCGGTCGCCTGTGGCTCAGCGTCGGCTGAATTGTCTGCTCAAAAAGACTACACCGAAAGCTATTCGCCGATTCCTTTCCTAAGTTCGATCGAAGGCGAGAACATGATTCTCGAAATGAACTGGGATATCGGCAGCTACACGCTGACGTCAATCACCGCCATGCAGGACTTTGACGAGCTGCTCGATATCGAGAACTCGGGCTCTCCGATCAACCTGTTTAACCCCTATCGTCCCGGCACCTACGAGCAGTTCAGCCAAGAACTGCGGGCTCAAAGTCAGTTTGACGGTCCGTTCAACTTTGTTGCTGGTTTTTTCTACTTCAACAGCGAATACACCATGGACGGCAACGCCGATCTATTGGCACCGTCGCTTAATAAGGGTGACCGCACCAAGACTGTCGGTCGTGTAACCGGCTTCGAACACTACCAAGAAGTGGACGCTATCTCGGTGTTTGGTGAAGGTACCTACGACATCACCCCGCAACTGCGTTTGACGGTGGGCGCGCGCTGGACGGATGAAGAGAAAACGGCTGATCACAACAACTGGTTCGGTGGCTTCACCTTCCAGGGCAACGACACTTGGAGTGAAATCACCCCGCGCATCGGCCTTGACTACAGCTTCAACGATGACGTGATGGCGTATGTCATGTTCTCAACCGGTTTCCGCAGCGGCGGCTTCACCGGTCGTCCCGGTAACATCACAGCGGCGTCCACGCCCTTTGATCCCGAGACCGTTGATAACCTCGAGTTCGGTATCCGTTCTGAGTGGTGGGACAATCGCCTGCGTATGAACCTGACAGCGTTCTTCATGGAGCTGCAGGACAAGCAGGAAGCGGTAGTAGTGCCCGAAGGTAACAGCACTAACACCTTCGTATTGAACGCGGCACAGGCAACCTTCAACGGTTTCGAATTTGAAGGTGCCTTGGCTCCCTTTGATGCACACGACCTGAACTTCCGTGCTTCAGTAGGCTATCTGGATGCGTCTTACGATGAGCTGCCCTACCTAGAGCCCGGTGCCACTGAGCTGACCGATATCGCTGGTGATGCCTTGATCGTGTATGCACCCGAGTGGACCATCAGCGTTGGCGCTGACTACACTCGCCAGATTGGTAACGGCGAGCTGAAGTTCAACACCAACTGGAAGTACACCGATGACTCATACGGCCGCACCGCGGACTTCCGTCCCGATGCATTAGGCCGTCACATCATCGAGTCTTATGACGTGCTAGATGTGTCTTTGGGCTACACCTTCCCAGTAGGCGATACCATGGTATCTATTACTGCCTATGGTCAGGACATTCTGGAAGACGGTGGTCGTCTGTCTCGTCCCTACGATACCGGCGGTCTGTGGTGGTTTAACACCCCGACCATGCGTCGTAACTACGGTGTCCAGTTTGGCATTGAGTTCTAAGCCAACATCGACACAGAAAACCCGGGCACTGCCCGGGTTTTTTTTGGCTTAAATTCAGCGAGAAACTTCGGGCAGTGAGAAGCTGACCGATGAGGCCCGATGGATGCCCTCTCTACAGCAGTAGTCCGCTAGGGAGCTGCCAAGCCGCGATGAATGCCCTTCGCATGGCCTCCGCATCGCTGGCGGCTCGCGATAGTGCCTATCAGTCGCTCCACGATATTCGCTTAGTGATAGACACTATCCCAAACCGCCACCTCAGGGTCATAACATCGTCAGCCTTAACTCCATCTACATAGATCGGGTTTTGCACAGTGATGCGAGCGAAAGGCCAGTTGCCTTTAGACGCGAACATTCAGCCCCGAAAAATCAAAACTGGGCTTTGGTAACGCTGGTATTAGGGGAAATATTGCTCAACTGCCTTTGATAAATCGTCATCCCAACACGCCAACCCGTGGTGCTTAGGTGCAGCCCCTACTCTCAGAAACTTTAGTGAACTTAAACAGTCAAGACGAGGCCGGCGGGCAGGGACTTGCTGGCACCAAGCGAATATCGTGGAGTGACTGCCAGTAAGTGGCTGACGGCTGGCCGGTTAGCCAATGGAAGAATAAACCCGCAGTCCCCCTTTATACGGTCCCGGCACCGGCCAGAGGCCGTTTCCACAGCGAGCAGACGAGGCCGGCGGGCCGGGACTTACTGGCACCAAGCGAATATCGTGGAGCGACTGCCAGTAAGTGCTGGCGGCCGGCCGATTAAGGCGCAAGAAATGCTATGTGAGGCTTCATACCGTCACTCGAGATGACGCGGGCACAAAAAAGCCCGCACAAGGCGGGCTTTTTCAAATCTACGATCTACCTTAGTCGAGGATTTTGGCAACAACGCCCGCACCCACGGT
>CAYPPU010000105.1:0-3677 GCA_964412695.1 uncultured Alteromonadaceae bacterium
CGCACTTCTCTGGATCGCAGTTCGTCCAACCAGAGGTTCCGACACACCCGGTAGCTCCATTTCGCCACGTGGGCGTCAGAGGGCATTCCTTTCTCGAGAATGCGCTCCACCGTGAGCTGCAACAGGTCTTCTGCGTCGGTTTCATCACCGGTCAGCGACTTGCAGTAGCGCTTGAGACCCGCTAATTCGGCCATCAAAGCGCTTTTTTGTCCCGGATTGAGTGCAGCCATAGCTTGCCTGTAAAATGGTGACGGTTGGGGCGGGGGTTTTATTCCCCGCAGTCCATTTTAACGGTGGGTTTCTGGGGGAATAGAGCGCCCCGGGTGCCCGTTAACCTAATACTGACATGTACTTATATTGCGGTATCCATGTTGTGGTTTATCGCTTAAAGGTAATGATGGCCGGATTTTTCACACAATTTCAAGGCATTAGTGGCGCCTATAGGGTCTTGGCGGCTTTGGCGTTGTTGTGCCTGCTAATTGTGTCTTCCCATGCCCTATTGGCGGCTGAACTTGGTTTTGGTGATTCCAGCGTAGAAGAGTTGGTAGAGGAGCAAACTGAGGAACAGGTTGAGGAGGCGGTGGAAGAGTCCGCCGAGGATTCTGTTGCCGATGTGGCAGAGGAACAGGCCCAGGATGCGGTTGAGGAATCGGTCGAGAGCGAAGTCGCTGATGCCGCCGAAGAGCAGGCTGAGGACACCATCACCGATGCGACCGAAGAACAGGTTGTGGATGCGGCGGAAGAGCAAATTGAAAATCAAATAACGTTTGGCGGCCCAAGTATCGAAGAAGAAGTTGAGGAGCAGGTCGAGGAGCAGGTCGAGGAACAGGTTGCTGATAGCACCGAAGGTGCTGTCGAGGAGCAAGTCGCCGATAGCACTGAGGGGGCTGTCGAAGAACAGGTGGCTGACTCAGCAGAGCAGGCTGCTGAACAGCAAGTGGTAGACAGCGCAGAGGATCAAGTTGAAGACCAAGTGGCTGACGCCACCGAGGATACGGTTGAAGAGCAGGTAGCTAATTCCGCTGAATCGACGGTTGAAGAGGGCGTTGAGGAGCAGGTGGCAGCCACAACCGAGACGGCCGTTCAGGAATCTGTTGAGGATACCGTTGCGGAAGAAAGCGAGTCTGTAGTTGAGGAGCAAGTCGCTGATCAGTCAGCAGAGACTGTCGAGCAGCAGGTGGCTGACTCCGCTGAGGAGACGGTTGAGCAGTCGGTTGCTGATGGCAGTGAAGCCGCGGTTGAGGAGCAGGTAGCAGATCAGTCAACGGAGTCGGTTGAAGAACACGTTGCTGTGAGTTCAGAGTCAGCTCTCGAGGAGCAGATAGCGGCAGCGACCGAGCAATCCAGTGACCTAGATGGATTCATGATGGGCCAAACTGAGGGCATCATGGAATCTCAGATTGAGCAGGTACTTGATGAGATTGAAGACGACCTGGGGTTGGATGATCAACGAATCCACCGAGGGCAATGGTTGGTTATGGCCGAGCCTCAAGTTTTTGAGGAATTAGCGGCGGAAGGGTACTTGTTTGATGACCTAACGGACCTGCCCAGTTTGGGTTTGCGTCTGGCCCAGGTCGAGGCGCCAGCGAGTTTTGATATTTCCAAGGCTCGCGACGGCATTATGGACGTCGTGGGTAGCGATCGGGCCGAGGTTGACCTGAACCATATCTACACCGCCGGAGCCCCGGAGCAGATCGCTTTTGAGGAAGGTATCGCGCCATGGGATGCCATGCCCTTCCCCGAGGACAGTATTGATACTGAATTACGTATTGGCATCATTGACAGTGCCGTTGACGCCACGCACGAAGCATTAAGTGCAGCCCAGATTAGTCAGCGAGCTTTCGTCAGTCAGGGTGGCAATCTACCTGATTTCCACGGCACTGCCATTGCATCGATCTACGTCTCGACTTCCGACGATGTGCGAGGCATTGCGCCACGCTCCACACTCTTTAGCGCATCCGTGTTCGAGCGCGATGATAAAGGTGCGGAGAGTGCCAGCACCGTGAGTTTGGTCAAGGCCTTGGATTGGCTGCTGGCCTCAGAGGTTGATGCTGTCAATTTAAGTCTCGCGGGACCACCCAATCGCTTACTCGAAGTCGCACTTAAACGTGTTAACGCCCAAGGTGTTCTGGTAGTGGCCGCCGCAGGCAACGGCGGCCCCATGGCCCGGCCCAAATACCCGGCTGCATATGAAACCGTTGTGGCTGTAACCGCGGTTGATGCCGAGCGTAGAGCCTTTCGATTGGCGAATCGCGGTGATTACCTAGACCTCGCCGCCCCGGGCGTTAACTTGCGGCATGCGCTAGCTGGCGGCGGTTATACCGCCTCATCGGGTACGTCTTTTGCGGTGCCCTTCGCGGTCACAGCCGCGGCCCGTATCAAGCACCGCGAGCCTGGCCTCGATGTGCTAGAGCGATTGTATACCTCAGCCATTGATCTCGGACCGCCAGGTCGAGACGAGATATACGGTTACGGCTTGTTGTCACTGTAGATCTGCGCAAGCCAAAGACGGTTGGCCCCAGTAGCGCTAGATATCCTTACCAGCTGTGATAGAGGCCGGCACCGATGAACGTCCCGACGGCATAACCCATTACGCCCACGAGAATCCCCGGCACGACTTGATCCCGCCAACCTTTTGCCGCCGCCAATACCGGCGCTGTCGTGGCACCCAAGATGGCCGCATTAGACGCGGTGATCAGTTCGGGCAAACTCAACTTAAACACCTTACCCAGTGCCAGTGTGACAAACAGATGAGTCGTTAGCAGGATGCAAACGACAGCGATCAACAAGGGCGCCACCTTTATCATCGCTGGAATATCAGCGCCAGCAGCAATGGCAGCGAAGAAAGTAAACGAAAGCGTGATGCCAAGCTCAAATCCACCTGCGAACCAGCGTCGACACTGCGGGAGGCCAGTTGCGAGTAGCAGCGTGAGGGCGGTCAGGACTGGGTAACGCGCGTAGGGTATGCCTAACCACATCAGCAGGTAATCGGTTAAAACGACCAACCCAACGGCGGTCGCGATGGCAAGGGTAAGCGATTGGGGTGTAATGGCGTGGGTTTCTTCTTCGGAGGACTCTGACGCGATGTGAGTTTGGAAGCGCTGGGCCAACCAGCGCAGTCCGGGAAGCAGTGCCAAAACACTCAAGTACAGTGCGCTGAACAGGTTATCTGCAGCGGTGGCGGCGGAAAAAAATGAGGCATCGCTGCGCAACCCCGTCATCTCACCAAGCGCTGCGTAATTCACCGATCCTCCAATATACGTGGAGGCAAAGAGTCCCGCGATGGCAGCCTCGCGTTGCTCTGGGGGTGTTGTGGCAGCTGAGGCCAGTGTTGAAAGATCTAGGAGTGTCGCGGCCAGGATCACCCCCAAGACGGTACCCACTGTTGCGAAGCTAAACGCCAGCGCCGTCCGCGAGGCTTCCCGCAGTACACGACGGATGTCCGCTTGAAATAAAAATAGGGGGATTAAGCAGGGGACGACGTATTCAAAGATAAAGTCGTAAGCGGGTGCACTGTGAGGTAAGACGCCTATATTGGATGCGAAAATAACCAACAAAATGACCATCACGGTGCCGGTGATTTGCGCCCCCAAGCGCGTTTTCTCCAGGATAAACGCCAGCCCACTGATAACCATTAGGGCCGCAAACACGGCTAGATGAGCGTCGGCGGGTATAGA
>CAYPPU010000106.1:0-3653 GCA_964412695.1 uncultured Alteromonadaceae bacterium
AGGTCTATCAAGAATCCCATTCAAGCGGCGAGGGCAGTGATGCAGCATTCACCGCATGTCATGCTGGCGGGGTCCGGTGCCGATGCCTTCGCAGCGACCCAAGGATTGGAATTGGTAGATAACAATTATTTCACCACACCCAGACGCGAAGCAGATCTCAGGCGTTTTCTAGAAAGCGAAGCCGCGCAGACCAGTCCGGCTGTCGATACGAAGTTTGGTACTGTGGGGGTAGTGGTATTGGACAGTTTTGGCAACCTCGCAGCCGGAACGTCGACGGGCGGTATGACAGGGAAACGCTGGGGACGGATTGGTGATTCCCCACTCATTGGCGCCGGCACCTATGCCAACAATGCCAGCTGCGCGGTATCGGCAACAGGCCACGGCGAATATTTCATTCGTTACCAAGTGGCGAGTGACATCTGCGCGCGAGTCGAGTATCTGCAAGAGTCATTGCAGCGGGCAGCCCAGTACGTGATCGAGAACGTTTTGCTGAGGGTGGGGGGGGATGGCGGCGTCGTGGCTGTAGACTCCAGCGGTAATGTGGCCACTGTTTTCAACACCGAGGGCATGTACCGAGCCAGTATTGACGCCAACGGTCGGCGTTCTGTGGCAATCTATCGGGAGTCGGTGACGCAAGCTGACGAGCCAGCAGACACTGGAGAATATTAAATGGGACAGGCTGAGAGAGTGGTTCAGCTCAACGTGTTGGGCGAGCCTATAGAGGAGTGCGGCTGTGACCCTATGACGGGTTTTTATCGAGATGGATTTTGCCACACCGATGCCCAGGATTTTGGGCAGCATACAGTCTGCGCGGCCATGACCGACACGTTTCTTCGGTTTTCTGCCATGGTGGGCAATGACCTGTCGACCCCGCGGGCAGCTTTTGGTTTTCCGGGCTTGGTTGATGGGGATCACTGGTGTTTGTGTGCGGCGCGTTGGTTGGAGGCTGATAATGCTGGTATGGCGCCGCGTGTATTTTTGCGTCGCACACATATACGCACGCTAGATATCGTGCCATTAGAGCGTTTGAAAGCCCTTGCGCTCGACCTAAGCTAGTCGGAGTTACTTTAAACGGTTGACAGCGGGCGGTCCGCTGCCTCAACGTGACGAAACAATTAGCCCCATAGAGACCAAAGTTATGTCATCACCTACCAGCATCCGAGATTGTATGCACCGAAATCCTCTAACAGTGGGTAGGGAGGCATCACTTACAAAGGCGATCGAGCTATTGGTGGAATTTAAATTAACGGGGTTAACCGTGCTGGATGATGCCGGCGCTCCCTGTGGCAAGATTACCGAGCTCGATTGCATCCGCGCGGTCTTAAATGCCATCTACAACGACGGTAACCCCGGAAACATGACGGTGGGACAGGCGATGACCGACGAGGTGCATGCCTGTCAGCCCGAGGAGAGTATTGTCGAGGTGGCGCAACGCATGATCGATACGCACCAACGCCGCAACGCTGTGATCCAGGATGGCAAGCTGGTGGGTCAGGTGAGCTCGAGTAACATTTTGTGGGCGCTGATGGAGCACTCGCGCACCCCGAAGAGCTAATTATTGGCTAGGCTCCGTCCTGAAATTTCAAGAATCGCTGCGGCGATCCAAAAGGTCGGACAGCCCCATGCCCGCTAGCATGGCGACACAAAATACGACAGTCGACGTGGCGCCGTAAGTTAGTGCCGTCAATGCGGGGCCCGGGCAATAGCCCCAAAGTCCCCAGCCAAGTCCAAATAATGCCGACCCCCCGACGAGGCGCGCGTCGATCTCGGTGCGCAGCGGCAATGAGAATACTTCAGCCAGTAATGGGCGTTGCCACTTAATAATCCAGGGTGTGCAAACCACCGTGATAGCCAGTGCGCCCATCATCACAAACATGAGAGTGGGATCCCAAGCACCGGTCACGTCGAGGAAACCAATCACCTTGGCGGTATCAGTCATCCCGGAAATGACCAAGCCTGCGCCAAATAAGGCGCCAGTCAGAACGGCAAGAAGGAATCTCATGACATGACCCCCAATACCTGGTGGAAGACAAAAACGCTGATAACGCCAAAGGTCATGAATACCCCGGTGGCAACAATAGACCGACGGGATTGACGACCGATACCGCAGACGCCATGACCGCTGGTGCACCCGCCACCACGACGCGTGCCAAATCCAACGAGCAGACCCGCTACGATGGCTATAGGCAGCGGGCCTTCGGGAATCTCAGGCACGGGCACATGTAGCAGCTCGGTAGCGAGTACCCCGCCCGCGAGCAGCCCTGCTAAGAACAGAAAGCGCCAACCTCGATCGGGCCCGCTCACGGCAGCCCAGCAAATACCAGTGATACCGGCCACTCGGCCCAGTCCGGCTAGGAGTAGCATGGCGGAGGTACCAATTAGGCCGCCGCCGATTAGGGGAAGGGTGGGGAAGTCCATGATTTTCTCAGGTTGCCAATACTCGAAGGACCCAGCGGCAGCGCCGGGGGCCTAATTCTAGTCGAAATTACCGCGTTTGGCTGCAGTAAGCGCTTAACTGAGCCTATGCGTCGAGTCTTATTGTGCCCAGCTGCCAGAGAGAAGGTGCTGCTCTTGTGATGCCGACAGTGCCACGTCGATGGCTGTGGCATCGATAAACCGCGCCACGGCGTTGCTGTCCTGGGCGCTGGCGGCCTGGTAGCCCTGGCTTTGTTCCAAAAATACCTCTCGGCCAATCACTTGGGTTACCCAACTACCCTCATGGCGGCATGCCACGCCCCGCCAGTGGCCTTCTTGGCTAGCCGTCATAAATTCTCGGCACCAAGCCCCGTCGGCGGCAGGAAAGGTTAATACTGCCCGCAGTTCACGTCCGTCTTCCAGGCTATCCCAGCCTTCGGCGCGCGAGGGGAGCGTTTCTAGGGCCTCAGCAAGTACCGGATCCATTGCCAAGGCATCCACAGGCCCTTGTCCCTGCAACACCAAGCCCATAGCGACTGCCAGGGTCATGCTGGCTGCGATGGCCATGTTTCGCCAGCTGGTTTTGGTGTGGGTGTCGATACGGGGCAGGTCACTGGCGAGGATTCGCGCTGATAGGGCGGGCGACGGGGCCTGAGCGGAGCGCTGATACATAGCGCGCAGGGCGTCATCGTTGCGTTCGAAAGTACGTAATTTAGCCGCCAGTTCGGGTTCAGCACTCAAACGCTGCTCAAGCGAGGTTGCGAGACCTGCGTCTAGCTCGCCATCAAGCCAGCGACTTAAAAGCTCGTCATCTTTTAATCCAGCGAAATCTACCTGTCTGATGTCGGCCATGGCCGTTACTCCATTTGCGTACTGTTTAGGGTGGCTCTTTGCCATCCCGCCCGAACACTCTCGGGTTTAAAATTCCTGCAACTTGTCGGCGAGCCCTTTGCGCGCCCGAGCCACACGGCTCATTACCGTACCAATCGGTATCGCCATGATCTCAGCCACCTCGGCATAAGATCGTCCTTCTACAGCGACCAAAATCAGCGCTGAGCGCTGTTCTTCGGGTAGCTGTGCCATGGCGTCAGCCACCCTGTCCAATTCCAAGCGGGTAAAGCCGTCAGCATTCTGTACCCCGAGGTCGCTGTTGCTGGCGATTTCACCCTGAGCGTAGCGCTGACGCACTTCTCTGGATCGCAGTTCGTCCAACCAGAGGTTCCGACACACCCGGTAGC
>CAYPPU010000107.1:0-3545 GCA_964412695.1 uncultured Alteromonadaceae bacterium
GGGCGACTACGACGCCCAGGACCTGGATGTGTTGGCCTTGGCCGAAGAGGGTTCGGTGATTACTGAATTCTATGGTCGAGCTGCTGAAGCGGTAGAGATAAAAACCTCGTCCGATTTCAACGAGACCAGCGATGGCTTTTTCTACGTCAATCTAGATGATGCCGTGGTCGATGACGTCATAACCTTCAATGTGACGGGCACCACAATCACCACAGATCCACTGTCAGCCAGTGACCTGAGTAACCTATACAGCGTTGTTAAAACCCACATTGTTGATAATGCGGCAGGGGTTACTGCCCTAAGCCAGGTGCAAGTGGTGCAGAAGGCAGGTGTATCTTATCTGCGCTTCGACAACAGCTTGCAGCCCCAGGTCGACATTTCAACCGCTGAGTTGGGCGACAACGTCAATGCCGCTATCCGTAGCGAACTCAATACGTTGGCCTATCGTTCAGAAGTGAATATCGACAGTGCGTTGCCAGCCATTGCACAAATCTCGGCCAACGCCGGTTACTACAACGCCGGTGACACAGTTGAGATTGCAGTGGCCTGGACCAAAGGGGTGATTATCGATACCACCCAGGGCGTGCCAAGCCTCGAGATGAGCAATGGCGCTTTGGCGGTCTATGACCCCAGCCAGTCAAGTAGCACCAAACTGCTGTTCCGTTATGTGGTTGATGCCACCGATACCTCCTCTGATGATCTCAGCGTGGTGGGTTTCCGAGCGGGCAATGCCCGTTTTACCGGCTTGATTGCCGGTGGCGACGCCGTGCTCGATCAGCTGCCCGAGCAGAGTCTGTCATTAGAAGGCCCGCTAACCGTGGATGTCACACCGCCTGAGGTGGAAAGCTTGGCGCTTACGGTGAATCGCGAAGACGACGATGGCAACGCGATTGTAGTGGCGCTTGAAGATATTACCGGAGGCTTATCGGCGGGTGAGAAGGTCACGGTTACGGTCACGCTGAGCGAAGCCGTGCAGCAATTTAGTAAAGGCTATTTGTCTGTCTCAGACGGTGTGCTGTCGCGCTTTGTGAGTAACGAAGACGGCACGGTCTGGACCGGCACCTACACGCCCTATGCCAATGTCAGTGCTACTGATCAGGTCATTCGTCTTGATCAGGGGCAGTTACAAGACATGGCCGGTAACCTCGGTAGTGGCAGCTTCAGTTCAGCCGCCTATAGCCTTGATAGCGATTATCCTTCGGTGGTGATCACGTCGGATACCGACGGTGTGACCAAAGAAGCGGTGCGCTTTGTGTTGAACTTCAGCGAGGCGGTATCGGGCTTTGATCCCACCGATGCCAGCCACGTGGTTATCGAAGGCGGTAGTTTGGCGCTGTGGAGTGTTGAGACGCCGGACAACTCGGGTCGCCCAGAGGGTGAGTACAGTTTTGTGGTGGAGCCCAACACCAATAGCACGGCACCTATTCGTGTGTACGTGAAAGAGGGTGTGGCGATAGACGCCGCGGGCAACAGTAACGAGCGCTCGCTGGTATTCGTACAGCCTATTGATACCGAAAAGGCCTATATCGAATCTATCGAAGCGCTTGAGGGCGCCTACAACGTCGGCGATACCATTGCCTTTACCGTCAATTTCAATGAGGTGGTTAGCCTCAATTTACGCGATGGCATTTCCGATCACGAGATGCCGGAGCTGTTCTTAAGTAACGGTCAAACCGCCCGCTATGTGAGTGGCTCGGGTACGGATACTTGGCATTTCGAGTATACGGTGGCGACCGTGTACGACGCCCAGGGTGAAAAGGTCGATATTGATCGATCACCCATTCGTGTGGTGAACGTACTGGAAAACGACACCTACTTGCTTGACGGCGCCGGTAACCGTGCTGAGGTAGTCGTGGGTGCTAATCACGGTCTCACCAAGCCGGTATCTGTGGACACCACCGGTGCCCAGATTATGGGCTTTGATGCCATTGATGGGCACACCTACCTAGAGGGCCAAGTGGTTTGGATCAAACTGACCCTCGATGAGGTGGTCACTGTGCGCGCAGGCGCAAATGGACCTGTGTTGCATTTAGATAACGGCGGTACCGCCACCTATATGGCGGGATCGGGTAGCAAGAACTTGATGTTCCGCTACCAAGTAAAAGAGGGCGACGCCGTAAGCACCGACTTGGGCGTACTGTCCTTGACCATGGGTTCTGGGGCCATTATCGACACCGCAGGCAATGCCATGGCGGCGGTGGTTACCGACTTTGGCAGCAACTTATCAGACAGCCGCGACGTGGCCGTCGATACTAAAGCGCCGCTGCTCGAGTGGGTGGATTTGGTTGAAGACCGAAGCACCGACACCGATGTGATCAATGACGGTTACTACAAAGCCGGCACCACTGTTGCCTTCGATGTCAGCTTTGATGATGCGGTGTATGTGGATACAACCCATGGCGTACCCACACTTACCCTCAATAACGGCGAAATGGCCACCTTTGTTGACTACGCAGGTAGCAGTGAGTCGGCTGCGCAAATTCTGGCGACGATTACTGAGCCAGGTGATGCCACTACGCTAGCTGAGCAAACCCTAGCATTAGCAGGCGCTATGGTTGGTGACGATTTTATGCCAACTGCAGGGAAAATCCGTCTCGGCTTTGCGGGTATAGAAGTGAGCGTGCGCGTTTTCGAAGGCGATAGCCTGGCGGATGCGCTGGCCGCGTTACAAACTGACGCGAACTACGCGGCGCTGCCCTTTAATTTAGCCCTCAATACCGATGGTGATGCGCTTATCGCCACGTGGAAGCAAGATCAGGCCGATCCTGTGACAGAGGCCATTACCATTGATCGCAGCTTTGGTAACGACGTTCTGCGTTTTGAATACACCGTGGGCCAAGATGATCTCAACCGCAGCTTCCTAGAAGTGGTGGGTCTGTCAGAGAACGGTGGGTCGATTAAGGATGTATCGGGCAATAACGCCCTGGTGGAAGTATTTGATACCAATTTGCGCTACGACCTTGCGGTAGTAGATACCAAGGCGCTGCGACTGGAAGCCTCGTCAGACAGCTTCATTGAAAACACTGACGGTCTTGACGTTGTACGCGACCTGCAAACGGTGTCAGTCACCTTTGGTTTTGATCAGATTGTGGATCTGTTGCTGACAATCGATGCCAACTTTGATCCCACCGACGCGGCTGCTGTGCGCCAAATGGTGGCAGATAATCAAGCCGAAATTCTGTCTTTCTTCTCTGTAACGTTAGAGAGTGTCGACAGCGATATTCATGTGCGTGTAGATGACAGTGGCAACCTGTTAACTGATCCGTCTGCGGGCATCGTGCTTGATAACTTCCGTTACGTCGAAGACGCTAACGGCGTAATTGATGCCACACAGTTCACCGTTGATGTGGCCATCCCTGATCGCACCTACGCCGATTTGCGTGTATCAGTGGATACCTCGCACATTGCCGATTTGGCCCAGAACAGCCCCGCGCACGAGGTCAGTCACGTCCAGCGCGTGGATACCCAAACCATTGATCTCATTACCACACCGGCAGCAGGCCTGTTTATTGGCGCGCAATCTACGGTGCGGGTGAAAGACTTAA
>CAYPPU010000108.1:0-3353 GCA_964412695.1 uncultured Alteromonadaceae bacterium
CCACCTATTCGGTGGCCGGGAATACTGGCGGATTAAATCCCAGTGGTGTCGACAAAGTGGTCGATACGTTTCGTGACTGCATGAATCACGTGCAAGATGCACGCAAGGATGAGTTGCGTGAACAGGGCGCTGAGATCCAGAACGAACAAGCTTGAATCTCTAGCTTTTTAGTACGCGCTCAATATCGGGGGATACGCAGAACTGTTGGAAGACATCCAAGGGAAGCGGCTCGCTAAATAGGTAACCCTGGATAACCCTGGCACCCATTTGGCGCAGGCGGTTGAGCTGATCCATGCTGTCAACTCCCTCAACAACCAGTTCCAGAGACAGCTCACGGCCAATGGCCAGAACAGCCGCCGTGAGCCTAGAGGCGTTACTATTTTGGTCCATCGCCACCACAAAACTGCGGTCTACTTTCAGCTCGTCTAATGGGAATCTAGCCAAATAGGCCAGCGAAGAATAACCGGTACCAAAATCGTCCAGAGAAAGCTTCACGCCCACGTCGTGACTTAGCTCACGCATAATGGCCATTACTTTTTCCACGTCTTGAATCAACAAACTCTCAGTGAGTTCAAGTTGAATATCTGTTGGCTTTAAACCGTGTCGCGCGACGGCCGCAGCGACTTCAACAGGAAATTGCTCGTCGATTTGTGCTGCAGATACGTTGATAGACATCTTCGGCAGCGCGATACCTTCGCGCTTCAGGTTTTTTAGCGCCTCACAGGCTTTGTTCAACACCCAGCTGCCAATGCGGATAATGTCACCGGTCTCTTCTGCAATGGGTATAAAGTGGAACGGCGCTACTGGCCCTCTGTCAGGATGATGCCAACGTAGCAGGGCTTCTGCGCCCACCACTGTGCCCAGCTCAACGTCTATTTGGGGTTGAAAGTGCAATTCAAAGTGTTTGTCGAGATCGGCATTGCGTAAGTCCTGTTCAAGCTGAAAACGCTGACTGCCTACGGTGTGCATGCTTGGATCGTAGACATTGGCGAATTGCAAGGACCGGGCTTTGGCATCGCTCAAGGCCACGTCCGCGGCGCGGATTAATTCTTCGGGACGCTTGGCGTGGTCAGGAGCCACGGCCAAACCCAGAGCAAAGGTCAACTGAAAAGTCTGACCTTCAATATCAACAGGTTGCTTTAACTCGTCCAGAATACGATTAGCGGTGAGCTGAGCGCTGGCGACATCGGTCACGGCGTGCAAGAGAATCGAGAATTCGGAGGCATCAACTCGAGCCACATCGTGTTGATCGCCTTCTCGGCTGATCAAATCACTTCTGCGTACAGAATTCATGATTCGGCCTGATAAGACCTTAACCACGAGATCTGCAATTTCCCGACCGTAGGTTTCATTGATTTTGGCTAAGCTACTGGCATCTATGACCAAAAGTGCCAAGCGACGGCGCTCACGTGCGGCAATCTGCACTAACATCGTGAGCTGTTCTAACATGAGGCGTCGATTAGGCAGCCCTGTCACCGCATCAAAATTGGCGATCTGCCGCATTTGCCTACGCGAGCGCGAAACCAGCTGCTCGGCCTTGGTGAGCTTAACGGCGGTCTCATCGGCCCGCATGGCGAGCAGGGAATTGTCGACATCGAGCTTGCGCTTTATCCGATGCATGCCATCCAAGACGGCGCTTAGTACTTTGGCAATATCACCGATCTCATCGCGGCGGGTGACGGGGAGGTCAAGGTCTTTAGGTAGGGTGTCTCGAGATATTGCCTGGGCAACTTCTGCAATATTCTCTAGCGGACGCGCAATCGATTTGCCGATCGCCCTAACAATGGCCAAGGTTATGGCCAGCGCTAAAAAAGTCCAGAGCGCAATTTGCAGGGCCGTTGACGACATCAGTGCGAACAGGGTGTTCACCGATACTCCTACGTCGATATACCCCACAACGAAACGCGCGCCCAGGCCAGTATCGGCCGCAATGCGCTGGGTATAGTCATCAAAAGTGACGTCGCTCCGCATGGGATCGACCGGGCTCAAAATGGGTATCGAGACCACGTAATAGTAACTAGCAAAGGGTGATAGCGACGCCAGCAAGCTATCGCTGACACTGGGCCTGTCCGAGTATTGGTAACCCGTTACAAGCTCTAGACGCTCGTTGTCATTTCGTTCCAATGCCGCCACCGGTGGCGTTACCGTGGGGGATGAGCCCACGATCTGTCCACTGAGGTGGTAGGCCGCTGCATACTGCAGATCGCCAACCTGCCTGAGAAGCAGTTCCAGCTGTAGACTTATCGCAGCTTCTGACTGGAAGTGCAGCATGCGCGAGAGGCTACTGTTCTGGCCTAACGAGGCACGGGTCTCGGCCAACAACAGTGATTGCCGGCTGTTGTACTCCCAAATCAACAGGCAGACTAATAGAATAACGCCGGCTATCGCCGTAGTAAGCAAACTGAGTAGGGCAAAGCGGTTGCTGAGCTTCATTTAGTCATTATACCCAGTTGGCGAGCCCCGTAGGCGAAGTTAAGCGCGTTACCACGCTCTGTGTGCGGGCAGTTGCCACGTCCATTGCTCATCTATGTAAATAACGGCCGGCAGGTGGCGATGATGCGGTATCGTTGTTGCATTGGCCACTCATTTCAGCCTTTGCGCCTGAGTATAAAATGGACAATGGTAAAAGGTTCTCTGCCGGTGGCTGTCACGATGTGATTTGGACGCTGCGGTCTGCTTTCTGGGGCGGGTTGAAATAGACGAGTAAACTAGATCCTGCTGTTCATGGGGTCCGGGGTTGGATGATTTGCGCGGCTCGCGAGGCCGCGGTGTTAAGAGAGCATAATTGTGAACGCCGATACGCTTTGGCTTTTCATCCTTACAATCGCTGCGGTTTCGCTCACACCCGGTATGTGCATGAGTCTCGCATTCTCGCTCGGACTCTATATAGGATATCGGCGTACGCTTTTTATGATGGCTGGCGAATTGACCGGTGTCGCCAGTGTTGTAACGGTGAGCGTGTTGATCCTACGTGGTGTGCTTTCAGTTGACCCGGCGGTTTTTCAAATCCTGTCCATTATCGGTGCGCTTTACTTGATCTGGTTAGCCGGGCAGCTTTGGCAGGGCAGCGGACGTTTCACCCAGCGGGACGTTAGCGGCAGTGTGGGAGCGCTGGTATTAGTCCGCTTGGGCTTTGTGACGGCTGTTATGAACCCGAAGGGTTGGGCCTTCATGCTGGCACTGTTACCCGGGTTCATGACTCCCGAGCAATTACTCTTTGAACAGCTCACGCTGTTTTTGAGTGTGATGCTCACAACAGAATTTGTTTCGTTATCACTCTACGCCGGTGGCGGTCGTTGGCTTCGTCATAGATTGAATGACAGTGGCTGGCTTAGCCATCTTAATAAACTGGT
>CAYPPU010000109.1:0-3274 GCA_964412695.1 uncultured Alteromonadaceae bacterium
AGCCTGTTTCGGGTAATCCGCCTGGTCCTACCAAATGACAAACCCTCGCCATCGGCGGGGGTTTTTCGTTTGGAGGTCTGGGCTTAAAAAAGGTGTTAACAGAAACTGCTAAATACTCAAATCGTCTATGTTGTAATCCCTGATGGCCTCACGGGCAGTGGCGTCCCAAGTGAAGCTGTGCTGCCGGTCAGCGAGCGGTTGATAACTGTAAGGCGACTCATCCGGGAAACGCTGACGGCGGGCATCGATCGCATACCCAAGTACACGCGAACGTCGTTCTATTATTTCGTCATCAAACACCTGCGCTTCACTGTGAATCCCACCGCCCATCACCCCCAACACCGAAGAGCGTTTGTGAAAGCCAAAATTGACGGTGACGCGCGGTTCAAAGCCACAGTTGGGGAATGATCCGTGCACCAGTTGGCGATTGCATATGGCCACGTCGCCGGCATTACAGATGATGGGTACCGCACCGTTGATTCGCTCACTTCCCGATTCAGCAACCAACGCTTTGATATTGAGCTTTCCCAGCTTGTGGGTACCCGGCAGCACCCAAACGCCATTGACGGCTGTGCTGCCATAGACTTGAGCCATGAAGTTGAAGCCGTGGATATTTTCTTCGAATTGCGGATTTTCCCAGTGGGTAACGCCGTCTTGATGCCACGCCACCGCCGCTCCAACACCCGGATCCTTGATAAATAGTGCCTCATTAAACGGAGTGAAATCAGGCCCATTGATGGCTGCAGCCACCTGCAATAACAGGGGGTGCGCGTAGGTGCGCAAGCATGCTTCAGAAAACTGCAGCGATCCCAATAAGATAAAAGGTGCTGCCTCGGGGGCAGTGCTCGACGCCGTCGGCTCTATCATCTTCACTTCATGGCGGCCATTGGCTAGGGTCGTACCTCCCAATGGGTCTCCAAGAGGCTTGGACCACAACAAGGTCATTGCTTTTGCCCCTACCCCCAACGCAGGCTCACCCGCTGCATCAACCTTGCTGTCTGGGCCTGTTGGAAACTGGGACCGCATAACAGCCAAATCTTCTTTAATGTCCTTCAGTTCTAGCTCGCTCAGCACGTTCTCAAAGATATAAAAACCGTAGTCTGAATACGCCTGTCGAATGCGAACATCCAGATCTCCACCTTCGGTGAACCGAATGGGGCCACGGTTGGGCAAAGCTAATGCTCGCTCTTGTCCATCCAATAGAAAGTCTCGCATGGCCTGTGACTGATCACCGTAGTGATTGGCGCATGCCTCAATTGAAGCCGATATATCTTGCATAGGACCCCTCAAAGCAAGCTCGATATGGTCACTTAATACTTGAAATGAACGATGTTCATCTATTAAATGACCAAGGTTCACTTATATTGGTCAAGAGTACCTATGAATGTGCCTAGGGTAAACACCTCCGATACCGAGTGAGAGCGTGTGATGCTGAGAACTCTGGCAGCGCTTCCCAAAAGAGCATCCAGCAAAAGGTAGAGATATGACGCTCCCCAAAAAACGCGCGCGATCGCTTGAAGAGAAATCGTTTCGGCGCCAACAAATTTTGGAAGCGGCGGCCACGCTGTTCGCAGACGTCGGTTATGAGGGCTTCTCTGTGGCACTGCTCGCGAGCAAAGCCGGCGTGGTCAAAGGCACCTTGTACCTCTATTTCAAGACGCGCGAAGAGGTTCTCATGGCGCTTTACGATCAAAGTTTGAACCGGTGGAGCGAGCAGTTCATCGCCGAGCTGGGATCCAAGCTAAGTGATCGCGTCTTCTGCGAATTACTCTATGAATACGCTTTCTCTGATCCTCTCTACGTGCCTTTGCAGGCGCGTCTAGAGAAAGTCATTGAGCACAATGTATCTATGGCTTGCTTGCTGGACTCGAAGCGCAACTTCCTGCGCCAAACAGAACGACTCGCTCTCGCAGCCTCAGAGGCGCTGGGTCTCAATCTCAGTCAGGCCTCCGAAGTTATAAAAACCCTTGGCGTGCTGATTGTGGGTGTTGCCGGTGCCGACTTGGCCCCAGCCCTTGACGGAGAGGACTTGCCTCCCGATGTGCGTGAGTTACTCGAAGGGTTTGCCTCCAAGCCTATGTTCATCAAGAACGCACAACGAATTATTCGAGGCGTTCGCACCAATGACCTTGAATGATGGAGCATTCAATATGACCGTTAACCGACAATGGGTTCTCAAGGCCCGACCCCATGGAATGATCGGACCTGCAAATTTCGAGTACCGAGAAGCGCCATTACCACCGGTGGCTGACGGGCAGGTATTGGTCAACAACCAGTACCTCTCCTTTGATCCGACCCAGCGCAACTGGATGGTTGATCGGCCAGGGTATCTACCGCCCGTTGGCATTGGCGAAGTAATGCGCGCGGGCTCTGTTGGCGAGGTGGTGGAGTCAAGGCACCCCGATTTCTCAGTGGGGGATCGGGTTCAGACAACGGGTTGTTGGCAGGATTTTGCCGTCGTTACTCCCGGGCAGGGACCCACGGGCATCAACAAGGTGCCGCCAGGAGTATCAGCAGAAATGATGTTGTCAGTGTTGGGTATCACGGGCTTAACGGCGTACTTTGGACTCCTTGAGCACGGTCAACCCAAAGCGGGGGAGACCGTCCTTGTCTCCGGAGCAGCGGGGGCAACCGGCTCTGTTGTCGGCCAGATTGCCAAACTGAAAGGATGTCGAACGGTGGGCATTGCCGGCGGCCCACAAAAGTGCGCATGGCTTACTGATGTCGCGGGATTTGATGGTGCTATCGACTACAAGAGTGAGAACGTCTCCGCCCGCATCGGTGAGCTGTGTCCTAGTAAGTGGGACATTTTTTTCGACAACGTAGCAGGTCCCACACTCGAGGCAGCACTTAACCACCTCAACCTGTACTCGCGTATTGTGATGTGCGGTGGTATTGCTAATTACAACAATATTGAACCAGCTCCAGGGCCGAACAATCTCATGAACATCGTCACCAATCGCGGCCGAATGCAAGGCTTTATTATTCTCGACTATCTGCCCCGTGCCATGGAGGCCATTGAAGCCATTATTGGCTGGGTGAGCGCGGGAGAAATTGTTTACGAGGTGGATGTTCAAGAAGGTTTTGACAACATCCCCAGTACCCTACAGCGACTCTACACGGGCGAGAATTTTGGCAAGCAATTGCTAAAGATCTGATGGCTCGCCTCCACAATTGCATCGCGCTAAGCTAAATTCTATAAGCAGACGATATCTTGTTTTAAAGCAGTGACAGACACGCCTGAATTACAGTCGAATTATGTTTAGTTTCAGCG
>CAYPPU010000110.1:0-3205 GCA_964412695.1 uncultured Alteromonadaceae bacterium
GGGTGCGCGCCAACGTGCATCGCCTACCGGTGGCTCGGCATAGGCTATACCCTTGTAGGCCACAACCGCCGCCTGACCGCTGGTGGGCACAGCTAGACCCACCACAGCCAACATTATCCCCAGGCAGCTTAAAATCCGGCTAAGGCACATACCACCTTGCGATACACAGATCCCATTCATCATGTTCTATCAGCTCTCGAAAACGTTAATGTCATAAAGGCATTCTACCTCTGATCAACCCTGCGCATAGGCGATTGCCACCTGGGGGGGTGACAGGCCCGCCGCCCGGCTATTGGCATGCCAATCGGTTGAGTCTCGCCATACCGTAGAAACGCTGCATGGAGTGTTTGTGCCCGCAGCAGTGATTGCGATGCTGAACCTGACTCATCACCGAGAGGGCACAAAAACTCAGGCATCACGCGTAAAAGTGGGTGAAGGATTGAGGCTACCGTGAACCCAGCATAGATCAGTGTTGATAATTCTGATGCTAGCTACCAAAAGTCCCACCATGAGAAACAACAACGTGTACTATGAGCGCGCGATCTCGTGGTGATCAACTCAACCCTCAGATGTAACAAGGACTTTTCATGGCTTCGGTAGACAGCTTATTCCGACCGTTCACGTCGGCCAACCTCGATATTAAAAACCGCATCCTCATGGCGCCCATGACGCGCAATATGTGCCCTGATCATGTGCCGCGCGAAAATGTCGTTGAGTACTATCGCAAACGCGCCGCAGGCGGTGTCGGGTTAATCATTACCGAGGGCACCCACCCGGCATTGGCCGCCGCTGAGGGTTATCAAAATGTGCCGTTCTTTTGGGGCGAGGCCTTAGACGGTTGGCGTGACGTGGTGTCCGCGGTGCATGCCGAGGGCGGCAAGATTGCACCACAACTCTGGCACTGCGGTGGCATGCGCGGCTCCGGCGACATCAAGATTGGCGAGCACGATGTACCGGGGCACACCCCCTCTGGCATGAATATGCCAGGCAAGGTGAATCGCCACGCCATGACCACAGCCGAAATTGATGAAACGATTCAAGCCTTTGCCGATGCCGCACTCGCTGCCAAAGAACTGGGGTTTGATGCGGTCGAGCTGCACGCCGCTCATGGCTACTTACTTGATCAGTTTTTCTGGGCCGGCACCAATATCCGCGAGGACCAATGGGGTGGCTCCTTCGAGGCACGCAGTCATTTTGTCGCCGAAATCGTGCGTGCTGTGCGCGCGGCCGTAGGACCCGACTTTGCCGTGCTACTGCGTTATTCACAATGGAAACAGCAGGATTTCTCGGTACGCCTAGTCGAAACACCCCAGCTACTTGAGCAATTCTTGTCGCCCTTGGTTGATGCCGGTGTGGATATCTTCCACTGCTCTCAGCGCCGCTTTTGGGATGCCGAATTCGAGGGCAGTGACCTCAACCTTGCAGGCTGGACCAAAAAACTCACCGGCAAACCCAGCATCACCGTAGGAAGTATCAGTCTGGATCGTGATTTTATTCCGGCGCCCGGTGAAGGCGTGTTTAGCGCAGGCGATGTCGCCAGCATCGACAAGCTGCTCGAAGCACTCGAGCGGGACGAATTTGATCTTGCCGCCGTTGGGCGCGCCTTAATTGCCAATCCCGACTGGGCCAATAAAGTGCAAGCAGGCGGCGTTGAAGACTTACACCCCTACGAGAAAGATATGCTCATGACACTGGCATAACAGCCATTCGATTTCAGCGCACGTGCCGGCGTATGTGGCATCACAGCCCCCGGCATTTAATGGCTTAGCGTATCCAAATAAAAAAGCCCGGCAGTGCCGGGCTTTTTCGTTCTTGGCGTCTCAGCCGACTGCGATATCGGGAATGGTCGCCATTCCCCGCGCCAGCTCTTCCTCGGTCAGTTCCACATCCTCAAAGTCGGAGTGCAGATACTTGTCGTAGGCAGCTAAATCCAAGTGGCCGTGACCGCAAAGCGCCGTCAGAATAGTCTTAGACTCGCCGGTTTCTTTGCAACGCAGCGCCTCTCGAATAGCCGCAGCAATCGCATGGGTCGGTTCGGGCGCCGGCACAATACCCTCGGCCTTGGCAAATTCAATCGCCGCGGCAAAGCACTCGCGCTGTGGCACCGAGATGGCTTCCACCAGACCCAGTTCGTACACGTGCGACACCAGCGGTGCCATGCCGTGATAACGCAAACCGCCGGCGTGAATCGGCTCGGGGATAAAGCCGTTACCCAGCGTATGCATTTTCATTAGGGGGGTTAAACCCGCCGAGTCACCAAAGTCATAACGGTACTGACCCTTGGTAAGCGTAGGACAAGCCGCCGGCTCAACGCAGCGAATAATAGGGTCTATTTTCCCGGCAAGCTTCTCGCGCAAGAACGGAAATGCCAGACCGCCAAAGTTAGAGCCACCACCGGTGCAACCCACCAAAATATCGGGGGTCTCTCCAACCTTAGCCAGCTGCAAAAGCGCCTCTTCACCAATAATCGTTTGGTGCATCAACACGTGATTCAACACGCTGCCCAGAGCGTAGCGCGTGCCCGGATCTTGCACCGCCTTCTCAACCGCTTCGGCAATGGCAATACCTAAGGAGCCGGGATGATCGGGATTCTCCGCCAACAGCTTGCGGCCGAATTCAGTTTCGGGAGAGGGACTTGAGTGTACCTTACCGCCCCAAATTTCCATCATGGTGCGTCGGTAGGGTTTGGCCCGATAAGAGGCACCCACCTGCCATACTTCGCACTCAACACCAAACTGCGCGCAGGCAAAGGAGAGCGAGCTGCCCCACTGCCCCGCACCGGTCTCAGTTGTCAGGCGCTTGATACCCTCTTGGGCGTTATAAAATACTTGGGGTACCGCGGTATTGGGCTTATGCGAGCCCGCGGGGCTTACGCCCTCATACTTGTAAAAGATTTTCGCCGGCGTATCGAGCAGCTTCTCCAACCGACGGGCCCGAAATAATGGCGTTGGGCGCCACAGTCGGTAAATGTCCAGTACCTCACCCGGAATATCGATGTAGCGCTCGGTGCTCATTTCTTGCGCGATTAACGCAGCCGGAAATAGCGCCGCAAAGTCCTCAGCCTGAGCGGGCTGTAATGTACCCGGATGAAGCGGCGGCGGAGGCGGCGCAGGCAGATCCGGAATTACGTTGTACCACTGGGTGGGCTGCTCGTCTTCGCTCAGCAGAATCTTGGTGTAATCAGCCACAACAGGCCTCCTCTTGT
>CAYPPU010000111.1:0-3158 GCA_964412695.1 uncultured Alteromonadaceae bacterium
TGTAATCGATGACCCGAATGCCTTTAAGTGGTAGGTCTTGCATCAAAAGGCTCCTGGACGACGGGGAATCATCAAACGGTGCTCCCCTTTATGGACAACTTCATTTCGCTGGTTTATCAACTCAGAGGGCAAGATCACGATACCCCAACCAGGACGACTTTTGCTAGCGCGCAACCCCGTCACTGTGAACTTGACATGCAACACGTCATTTATTTTTATAGGCAATAAGAAATCCCAGGTCCACCCCAGCGACATGCCGGGCAGAAACCGATATTCGCTTTGCGTCTTCAACCCATCCGCGATCGCCAGACCGAAGAGACCGTGTGCGACCCGTGTGCCAAACGGCGTGGTTTGGGCGTAGTCCTCGTCAATGTGAACAGGGGTGTAATCGCCTGTCAGTGCAGCATAGGCGTTGATACGATGTTCCGTCACCTGGTAGCTCGGGCTGATACAAACATCACCTTCTTCGGCGTCGTCCCAGTACCTTTCAGGTGTCTTGAAATGTATGACAGGTGGTTTGAGGTTCATGTATGACTTTCGATCATTCGGCTCGGGAATTAACCTTGAGGGCTTGCGCCACAGAGCCGGGCGAAGCCTGAATCAGTTCGACAGCGAGCCCATCGGGCAATTGCAACCAATTACGACCTTGGGGCAAGACTTTCACGCCCCAGGCTTGAGCCGCTTGAATCGCCATTTCTAGGTCATCGACCATAACCCCCAGATGGGCAAGCCAGCCAAAGTCGTTTGTAGGGGGTGCGACGAAATCTGGCGTCGCTATGAGTTGCAGGCCACCGATCGTCCAATATTGGCGGGGATCATCGACAGAGCCGTCGACCTCACGCATATCCATACCCAGCACTTCGCAGAAAAACTTGATGTGCCAGTGGATGTCCTTAACCCGGACGGCCACGTGCTCGATATATGCTTTGACTGCCATGGCGTTTCCTTTAGCTGGGGAGACCGTGCTCAATACCCTTCAGACAGGCGAGTAGCGTGCGATTAACGGGGGTAGGAATGCCATATTTTTGTCCCCAGCGGACCACCGCACCATTGATGTAGTCCACTTCGGTGATTGAGCCCTTTTCGAGGCTTTGCAGCATGGAAGCTTTAAATTCGGCGGGTAGACCAGAGGCAGCCTTGATCCAAGGCTCCTCAGGATCGCTCACGTTAATACGAACACCACTGGCTGTCGCCACATCAATAGCTTCCTTGACTGCAGCCAGCGCGCACTCTCGGACATCAGGCACCTGGTACAGGTCACCATAGTTAAGGCGAGTAATCGCGCTCAAAGCGCCAGTAGCAATGTTCACCAGTAACTTTTCCCACATGGTGCCCATGATGTTATCGCTGATGTGGGTAATCAAACCAGCAGCATTGAACAACTCAGCGATGTGTTGGACCCGGTCAGACACTCGCCCATCGAGTTCACCAATGTAGGTCTCCTTGCCTTTGGTGCCGCGCACGACGTGCCCTGGGCCAAGCATGACTCCGCCGGCATATGTTTTACCAGCCACAACCTTTTCACGACCAACCACTTCGGCGAGCACGTCCTCGTGGCCAAGCCCGTTCTGCAACGAGAGAACTAGGGTTTTCGGACCGACAATAGGAGTCGCGGATACGATGGCCGCGTGCGTATGGAAAGACTTCACCAGCACGATGATCAGATCTACCGCGCCGGCCTGTGCAGAAATTTCATGTGCGTTACGCGCCGCTTTGACAGAAATTTTTTGGTCAACACCGTCAACACGAATCGTTAGACCATAGGCGTTCATGGCATCAACGTGGTCAGTCCGGCGGTTGATCAGCCACAACTCGTGACCGGCTTCGCAAAGGCAACTGCCCATCGCGCATCCCAAAGCACCAGCGCCCAAGACAGCAATTTTCAAATCACGCTCCTTTTCCTCTGATAACGAGGCGGTAGCGCATATATTAGGATCTCAGAAAAATATCGAAAAGACAATAAAAACAATATTTGGTATTGATAATTTCAATGTGAAAAAAATACCGCTATGAAGGCCCATGAAATCGACCTCAAGTTGCTACGCATATTGGATGCGCTTTACGCAACCAACAGTGTGACTCGCGCAGCTGAGCGATTGCGATTGAGCCAACCCACCGTGAGCATTGGTCTGTCGCGCCTACGTGAGATGTTGGGAGACCCTCTGTTTGTCCGAGGTTCCGAAGGAATGCTACCGACGCCCAGAATGGAGGACTTAATGCCTTCAGTCCGTCAAGTGCTATCGGGCATGTCGCAACTAATTTCCAGCGCGAGCCAATTCGACGCTGCCACCAGTGAGCGCACTTTCCGTATCTTCATGACAGACGCGAGCCACATCACGTTGATGCCAAGGTTATTCGCGCACGTCAACTTGATAGCCGCGGGCATTCGTCTGGAAGCAGCCACTATCGGACCAACCATGGCTTATGAACTCCAATCAGGCGCGGCCGATTTGGCGCTCGGACTGATTCCTGGTCTTGAAGCAGGCTTTCATCAACAGGCCCTATTCGATCAGGACTGGGTATGTCTTTGCAATCCTAGGCACCCACGTCTCGAAACTACGCTGTCAATTAACGAATACCTGTCTGAATCTCACGTCGGAATTATCTCGGGGACAGGGGCGTCCTTGCTGGACAAGGCTCTGCAGGAGATCGGACGACAGCGCAAAATTCAACTGGCGTTACCCGGCTTTTTGGGGCTTTCCCACATTTTGCTAAGCAGCGATTTGATTGCTACGCTCCCACGGCATATCGGTCAAACCTTGGCAGATACTTCAGGATTACGGGTTCTGCCATGCCCACTGCCGGTCGAGGGCTTCAGGGTGAAACAATATTGGCACACTCGGTTTAACCATGACAAGGCCAATCGTTGGCTGAGATCGATTTGTAGCTCCTTATTTTTGCAGCCATAGGACGCACAAATTACATCCCTCTCGCACCCCCCGTTCAACCGCAATTACAACCCTGGTGTCATTATTTCGATCTAAGCACGGTGACTAAATCGATTGGGCGCTCCCGAATGCTCGACGCAACACATTGTTCCCATATTTTTCCCACGCCAAACAAATACAGCACCCTAAGGTGCTGTAACTGCTTGATTTTACTGGTGGGTGGTACAGGGCTCGAACCTCTCGCCATCAATTCAAGGCCAACTGCAACCG
>CAYPPU010000112.1:0-3097 GCA_964412695.1 uncultured Alteromonadaceae bacterium
TGGGATGAGGAAGGTTATTTGTTCATCGTGGATCGCGCCAAGGACATGATTATTTCGGGCGGCGAAAATATATTCAGCACCCAAGTCGAGGCGGCCATTCACCAACATCCCGCCGTACTGGAGTCGGCGGTCTTTGGTGTCCCCGATGACACTTGGGGCGAGGCAGTGAAAGCGGTGGTGGTGTTAAAGCCTGGGTGTGAAGCCACGGCTGAGGAGATTATTGCCGAGGCGGGCAAACATTTAGCCTCTTACCAAAAGCCCAAGAGTGTCGATTTCGTGGAAGCGCTGCCCAAGGCCCCCACCGGTAAGATTTTGAAGCGCGAGCTGCGCGACCCTTATTGGCAGCAGGAGCGCAAGGTGTGACCGGGCTGCTAAGTGACGAGTTACTCGCCAATATCGGTCGAAAGAGCGAGCCGCGGCGCGAGGTGGTGACCCGTCGGGATATCCGAAAATACGCGGTGGCAACCGGCGCGCGCTTGCGCAAGTACCTCGACGGCGATGTCGCACCGCCGATGTTTCATGTGCCCTTGTTTTGGGATGTGGTGGAATTAGACCAACTCACTCCCGATGGCGTGTCCGTGGATACCTTATTGCCTAAGTTTCCCCTCGAGCGTGCCATGGCGGGTGGACTCGAGATTGATTACCTAAAACCGATTCACCCGGGCGACTGGCTCACCGCTACGCGCACGCTTACCAATATCTATGAGAAAGCCGGTCGTTCGGGACCTCTCATTTTTTACGAGGTGTTGATGGACATCGTGAATGACGAAGGTGAGCTGGTGATTCGCGAAAAGACCACGAGGATTTTGCGATGAATCCGGCACCGGCCGTGGGTGTATCGCTCCCCGAGCGGCAACACACCCCCGATAACGTTCAACTCATGCTCTACAACGCCGTGTTGTGGAATGGCCACCGTATCCACTTTGATCTGCCCTACGCCACTGAGGTTGAAGGTTACCCGGGGCTGGTGCTGGCAGGCCCCATGCTCGGTGACTGGCTACATCAAGTCGTTGACGAGTGGCTGGGCGACAAGGGCATGATCACTAGCGTCAATTATTCCAACCGCGGCGCCACCTACGTGGGTGACACCCTAACGGCGGGCGCCACTATCACCGCCTATGATCCAGAGACTGGAGAGCTCACGCTCGACGTCTTTATAAAAAACGCCGAGGGTGACGTCGTTGCACCGGGTGTCATTGGTGCGAAGTTGACGGCATGAAGTACGGATTCGAAGACATTGTCATTGTGGGCATGGCTGAGACCGACCTCGGCGTTGTCCCCGATCGCGGTCCGATGGAATTGGGGGCACAAGCGGTGTCCCTGGCGGTCAACGATGCGGGTTTGAAGCTCGCCGATATTGACGGACTGATTACCTGTAACTCACTGGTGCATCCAGTGATGTATCACGCGGAGGCCACGGCCGAGTATCTGGGTATCACGCCTAAGCATTGTTTGGCGGTGGGTACCGGCGGCGGTACCACCTTCACTGCTATCCGTTATGCGGCGGCGGCGATTCAGACAGGTATGGCCCACACAGTGGTGGTGTCCATGGCCGATAGCATGCGCAGCTTTATGACCCGAGAACGCGCCATGGTGGTGCAGGCTAGCTCGGGTCATCCCGCCTATGAGCAGCCCTATGGTCCTACTGTGCCGGCCTATTACGCGCTTATCGCACAGGCGCATATGGCGCAGTACGGCACCACCGAGGAGCAATTCGCCGAGGCCATGGTGTCCTCGCGCGCCTGGGCAGCACTGAATCCCACCGCGCAGTACCGCGAACGGGTCACGGTTGATGACGTGATGAACTCCAAGCCCATCGCCGATCCCCTAAAAATGCTCGATTGCTCCATTGTCTCAGATGGCGGTGCGGCAATTGTCTTAACTACCCGCGATCGCGCGGCCGATTTGCCGCATAAACCCATCAGCTTGCTAGGCTACGGCGAGGGGCATAGCTACGAGCACATCAGTCAGTCGCCGAATTTAACCACCTCGGCGGCGCTGCCCTCGGGTCAAGCCGCCTATGCGCAGGCGGGCTTGTCGCCCAAGGATATCGACATCGCGCAACTCTATGATTGTTTCTCGGTGGCGTTACTCATCCAGCTTGAGGACTTGGGTTTTTGTGATAAGGGCGAGGGTGGGCGGTTTTTACAATCGGGTGCCACCCAGCCGGGCGGTGCCATGCCGTTAAACACCCACGGCGGCATGCTGTCCCATTGTCATCCGGGTAACCCCGGCGCTATTTTTGGCCTCACCGAGGCCATTCGACAGTTTCGGGGTGAGGCCGGTGAACGTCAGCAGGTCGATCCCCAGCGGATACTGTTGCATGCCCAGGGCGGCATCATGTCCAGTCACGCCACGTTGATCATCGGCAAGGAGACTTGATTATGCAGCGACCCTTACCGACCCCATCACCGTTGGAGCAGCCTTATTTTGACGGTTGCCGCGAAGGCGAGCTCCGGCTGCAGACCTGTAATCACTGTCACCAGGCCCAGTTTTATCCTCGAGTGCTCTGTTCTCATTGCGGTCACGATAGCCTGACCTGGCAGCCGGCCAGTGGGCGAGGTGTGATCGCCAGCTTCACTGTGGCGCGCCGTGCTGTCTCGCAAGCCTTCGAGGCGCCCTACGTGATCGCCCTTATTGACCTAGAAGAAGGCGTGCGCCTGATGTCCCATGTGGTGGATGTCGACCCCGAAGCCGTTACTGTAGGGCTTCCTGTCACTGTGGCGTTTGGGGTGTGGTCAGAAGACGTGACCATGCCGGTCTTTAAACCGCATTAAGTTTGTTAAAGGAGTGTTATTGCCATGAATAGCAGTCTGATACCCGTCGCTATTATCAATCCCGATGCCCCGGTGGGTAGCCTTGAGGCCAAGCAGCCGGATATTGCCAATGGCACCGACACCCATTCCAAAGAAGGTTATTTCTCTAAAGACTACGCCGAGTTGGAATGGCAAAAGCTCTGGAGTAAGAGTTGGCTAATTGCTGGCGTGGAATGTGATTTGGCTGAGGTGGGGGATTATTTTTTATTCAAGATCCGCCACGAGTCTTTCATCATTACCCGAACTCGAGATGGTATCCGAGGCTTTTACAATGTCTGCCC
>CAYPPU010000113.1:0-3052 GCA_964412695.1 uncultured Alteromonadaceae bacterium
TGGGCGCTATCGCGTTAATGAACACTGGTTGATCGATTTCGGTATCGATAATGTGCTGGATCGAGGGTATGCGCAGCATTTGAACCGCGGTAACGCGTTTGATCCCAGGCAAATTCAGGTCAATGAACCGGGCAGGGCCGCTTGGCTTAGAGCCACTTGGGAGATCTAGGTGGGTGGATAACGCAAGGGATTCCTTACGGTAGACTTACCAGAATTCTATGGGCTGGCCGCAACGTAGTAGCGACTCTGCCATTCATGGGTAACAGTTTGACCTACCACTCAACAATAGGGGAGGCCGCATGGGCGATAACGCTGCTAATTTGGAGATAGGTCAATCGCTATTGTGCGCCGGCGTGCAGACCAATTACCACGATGTGGGAGAGGGCGGCGTCGAGCCAGTGCTTTTGTTACACGGTTCCGGCCCGGGTGTGAGTGCCTGGGCCAACTGGCGTTTAACGCTTGCGGCATTACAGGACGATTATCGTTTGTTGGCGCCTGACTTAGCGGGGTTTGGCTACAGCCAGGTTCCCACGGGATATCAGTACAGCCGCGATAATTGGCTACAGCAGGTGTTGGCGTTACTCGACGGATTGCAGGTTTCCAAAGTAAATGTCATTGGCAATTCCTTTGGCGGTTCCATGGCGTTGGCCCTGTGCATAGCGGCACCTGAGCGAGTCAATAAACTCATCCTCATGGGCAGTGTTGGGGTGCCGTTCACTCTGACACCGGGACTGGATGCGGTTTGGGGCTATGAACCTTCGCTTGAGAATATGCGCGCCATTATGAAAATCTTTGCCTACGATCAGAATTTGATTGGTGAGGATTTGGTGGCGCTTCGCTATCAAGCGAGTACGCGAGCAGGGGTGCAAGAAGCTTTCGCTCAAATGTTCCCCGCTCCGCGTCAGCGTTGGGTAGAAGCTATGTCGCACCCTGAAGCCGATATACGCAGGATCAAGCAATCCACCTTGCTTATTCACGGTCGAGATGATCAGGTCATTCCCCTAGAGACATCGTTACGCCTGAACCAGTTAATCGAGAACAGCCAGCTTCATGTCTTTGGGCGCTGCGGGCACTGGACTCAGATTGAGCACGCCGCGGCTTTTACCCGATTAGCGAGTGAGTTCTTAGCTCACGACATCCTCTAGGTGGTCGATTAGCGTGGGGTATGGGTGGCTTTAGAGGGCGTCTGCACGTTGTCGAGATTGCTGATAGTAGTGCTCAAGATAGCCCAACAGTCCGTCATCAATAATTTCTATTAATAAACCCTCAGGATCGCGAAAGTAGCCGGTGGCATCGCCCTTGGCGCCCATAATGCGGGTAAAGCCCTGCTGCTCGAGCGCCGCACAACTTTGCGCTGGTTCGCTACTGTGAAAGCACAAATGGTGCTGAGCAATATCGGCTTCGGTGAGCCAGGGCGTGTTCGTCTGAGCTTCAATTAGTTCATAAGCGCTGTCACCCATGCAAGCATGTGCAATGCGTAAAGTGACCTCGCGTTTTTCTCCGAACAGCGTCAGTGTCCAAGGTTCGGCTTGGCCCCCCACCCAGTGCACGCCAAGTGTGCTGGCAAGTTGGGATTGCGCGGCATCCATATCACGGCACACGAGCCCGGTATGAATAAGGCGAAGCTCGGGGACGCTAACGGTTTCAGTCATGGTGGGCTTCAACTAGCGCCGTGATTTGGGCGTGAAAGTGGCTAACCCGCGCTTCTAACTCATTCAGCCAGACACCGGTAAAGCCCGCGGAGTGCATGCCCTGTTGGGCATGAGCGAGTAACGACAGGTCTTGGTCAATGGTGTCGGTCATGGTGTGAGTCCCGGCCATGACATCGGCGTAATCAAAGCTTTCATGCACTGGTCGTGTGTCGCCACTCTCTTTGGCAGCCCGTTTTTCTTTTAGGTTGTCGGTACCCTCAAGATATTTTTGTTGGCCATCTTGTGCCGGTCGTTCAAAGGATAACTTGTCGAAGTAGCACTGATTGGGATCAGTCGCGTGGGGCCGTAAGCGCATTACCCAAAGCATTTCGGGTTGATAGGTCAGCATGCAGTTGGGGAAGATGTTGGTTTGCACAATATCGGTGAGCTCTTCATCACTAAAATTGGCGTAGTAGGGTTCCTGTGCTTCGAGGACGCGTTTAGCTTTGCGGATTGCACTCTGAATATCCTCAACTCGGCCTTCAAAATCACTGGGGTTTAGTCCTAGCGATTCCAGCTGCAAGCTGAGTAAATCTGTTGGTGAATCGGGTGTAGAGAACAGCGAGTCGGTTTTGGCGCCGGGCACCCAGACCCGGGTATGACCACCCGGATAGCACTCATTGATTGACTCCGTGCAGTCGACAAAGCGGCGGTGTTGCGGATGAAGGTAGTGCACGTGGTAGAGCTCACTGAAGTTGTCTACCACGGCCTTCCAATTACAGTTAATAGAAACGGTTTGATCTTGCACCAGCACCATTTGATCAAACTGGTAGTGGTTCATGAGTGGCGCTAGATCTTGTAAAAATTCGGCCAGAGGTTCGGCCGTCTCGTCGAAATTAATCCACGCAAATCCCAGCGCCTGTTCGCAGCGAACCTTGGGCAAACAAATGCCATTTTTGGGTAAACCTTGCTGGAAGCCCGGTTCGTGGGGCGCAAATAGCAGGCCGCCGTCGGTACCGTAACGCCAGCTGTGATAGGGGCAGCGAAAGTTCTCCGCATTGCCTGCATTCTGATCGACTAATCGGACACCGCGATGCTGGCAGACGTTATAAAAGGCATTGACGTTGCCGTGCTCATCTCGAGTAATGAGCACGCTCTCATGGCCGATATCGAAGACAACAAAATCACCGGGTTTTTGAAGATCTGAAAGGTGGGCGGCCAACAACCAGGATTTAGCCCACACCGCCGACCACTCACGTTTGAGCCAGTCGGGGCTCACATAACGCTCTTTCGAAAAATTTTCGATCTTGCCGGAATAGGCACCTTGCCCAATTTGGGAGTACATGCCCTTGGAATCCATGCTGAACCCGCTCGAGGACATGGGGCCTTTACGCGTCCTGAGTCGCGAAGTAGCGCTTGGC
>CAYPPU010000114.1:0-3012 GCA_964412695.1 uncultured Alteromonadaceae bacterium
TACCTGGTTCTAAACGACGGCGGAACGTCGGCCGGATCCACCAAAGTTGATGTGATCGATAACATTGGTAGTGATGATGGCGCGGCTCTTCAAAACCTTGTGTCACTGAATACCTATCAGTGGACCCGCGCAACGATCGAGTCTGGTGGTTCGGTGACAGTGAGTACTGATGGACTGATTGATGGTAGTTATAAGGTGTACCTGGTCGATGGTGCCGGTAATTTCTCATCGGCCGCCACATCAGATATCACAGTGAGCGGATCTTCGGTTACCGCGGGTTCTAGCTCAACCTATGTGTACGATGTCGACTTCACCAGTATTGATTTGGATGGGGACGGCACGGCTGATTACACCGACACTACCGCAATGGCGGGCCTGACCACCACTGACGACAGTGCCGTCAAGTTCACTTTGGATTTGGATAGTGTGTCTGTGGGAGACGATGTGGAGCTGTTCGCTGATGGGACACTCGTGTATACCCATGTGGTGACGGGTTCAGATATCAGCGCTGGTAGTATTACTACTACAGAGGTCGATCTGGCGAGTGCAGATAGCACGACCGCAGGTACGGGTGTCAACGCCTCCGCCGACACGGTTACGCTAGAAATCAAAGTGAAGCACAACGGTGTATACGTCGAGGACCATCAAGACGTAACTTGGGATTATCAATGGTAACCCTCTGCCTCGAGCCAGCACGCTGGCTCGAGGCAGCTACTTTATTACTGGGTGGCGTCACTCCGGCGGGGCTTGCGGATATGCGGGTTTAATCGGGCAGAAGCGTCAAAAATAGCCCAGATTTAGTGACAAAATAGACAACAATTGCGTCGGGTTTGGTGTAAATTAGGTCAAACCCGGCTTTTTTCGCATTGGAGACCGTTAAAAATGACAATGAGCCAAGCGTTTAGCAATTTAGTGCTGAAGTTGTCGGCGGCCAGCCGAACCGATTCCCCCGTATTGTTAACCGGCGAGACCGGTACGGGTAAGCGTCAAGCGGCCATGTCTATGCACCGCTCAAGTAACCGTCGCGATGCGCGTTTTGTCACCATCAATTGCATCGGCATTAGCGAAGACCGGTTTGAGTTGGAGCTGTGCGGCTCGCAGTCCTCAGGATTTGAGATGAACCGCAAAGGCGCGCTGTTTTTGGCCGAGCGCGGCACCCTGTATCTGCATGAGGTGGGTGAGTTGTCCAAGCGCTCGCAAAGCCTGCTATTGCGCTGCATTGAATCGGGTGTATACACCCCGGTGGGTGGCAATGATCCCGTGCAAATGGACGTGCGCGTGGTGGCCTCCTGCAGTAGTAACTTGCAGGCCATGACCGAGGCGGGTTACTTCCGAACCGATCTGTACCATTTCTTAACGGCGGTCATTGTGGCAACGCCGTCGTTAAACGACCGCCTCGATGATATTCCGCGTCTAGCGCAAATGATGCTAGACGAAATGGCCCCCGACGCCGACCTCAGTCTGTCGGAATCAGCCTTGCACACCCTTATGAGCCACAGCTTCAGCGGTAATTTGGTGGAGCTAAAAAATATTTTGCACCGTGCGCTAACCCAGCTCGACGGCGGTATGGCCGGTGGTTCTGTGGACATGGCGGCTATTCAGCGTGCCATTTCTGCATCGGGTAGTACTTCGGCACGTGATGCTTCCGCTCGTGAGCAGGCCCTAACTGCCGACTACATGCCTGCCGACAAGCTGGGCATTGGTCAGGATAAAAGTGGCAGCGGACCGGCTTTGAATTACGGGCTGCAGCGATCGGGCCGCTGGCAAGAAACCGACGCCAGCCACATCGACGTTGAAGACGCAGAGATTGCTAGTCTTGACGCGCCCGCGCCTATCAGCGCCTTTCGCCATGATGACGATGATGCGTCGCCGGCATTGAGTGGCTCGGCACTACCTAACGCGTCGGCGGCGCCTTCAGCGCCTGCGGCCACTCCCGCTTTGGGGGGCAAGCCTTCGTCATTTATGAGTCTTAAAGACCAGGAGCGGCAGTACTTAACCGAGCTGTTGGCCAAGTGCGATGGTGATAAGCGTGCCGCGGCGAAGATTGCTGGGGTGACGTTGCGAACACTGTATCGCAAGCTCGAAGGCCTGTGATCAGGGATCTTTGCTAGCTCCAGGGCGCTCAGGTCATCGAGGGGTCTTAACCATCACGCGGCGGGCAATCAGTGGGCACTAATGGGTAGTCTGTTTTTGAATATCCAAACCCAGCCCGAATAGCGCCACACAACGCACCCAGCAGCGCATGCGCGCTTCGCTAACTTGCTGTGCGTTGGGTTTCACGAGTAACCGGCCGCTGGCCGTTTCCACTTGCAAGGTCGATGAGCGGCTGACGCCGTTAACGGTAACCTTACAGCCCACTTCCATGCTGCCATCAGCATGGTGCACGTCGGTTAGGGCCTCCCAAGACGTTTGTGGGAAATGGGTCATTAGTAAATCCAACACGTCATACCAATGCATGCCGCCTTGTGGTGTTTTGCTTAGCGTGCTGCAGTCAATGGCGCGTAGCGTCATCCACACATCGCGAAAGCGTTGCGATTCTGAGTGATCACTGGCTCGCCGCCCCTGCCTAACGGCTCGTCGTTCACGAAGTTGGATGCTTGGGCCTTGCGATGTCGACCGTCGTTCATCAGGAAGCGGGGGTTCATGGCTCAGTAGTGGCATGGCGCGTTTGCCTGACTCGAGGGCCTTGCTTACCGCGACGTGATTAAGACTGTTTTTAGCCAGCACGGCGTCATACGAATTGGCTTGGGTTGGTACTTCGTAGGCGGACGGCTGTGTAGCGGCAACGTCGACGGCGCGTGGCGAGGGTGCCTTCGGCTCACCGGGGATTGCAGAGGAGGCCGCTGGGCTTGATGCGCCATCAGACTCGGAGCGCGGCGGGCGCGTCATGTCCATGAACAATGCCTCGGCGTCAATTTCTGCCTCTAACGGAAGTTCATAATTGTCGACGTTGTGTTCCATGGTGCCTCCTTGGGGGGCGATCCCATGCTGGATAATGTCCGAGCATACCCC
>CAYPPU010000115.1:0-2907 GCA_964412695.1 uncultured Alteromonadaceae bacterium
AAGCCAGCATTCGGCAACCAGTATATTCGAGGTCGCAAAATACCTGCGAAAAGAACGTCCCACGGCTTTGCTGGCGGTAAAACATCGATCCATTTTGGCCGCACTTCGCGCCAGAACACTCGCAGGCACCGACACGCCTGTATCAGGTCGACTTGGCACCAATGTCACGGCAGCGCTTGCCGGGGGCAGCTGGCTTCGTCGCGCGATGTGGTATCGAGCCATGCGACGCTTTTATCCCAGGCTACACCGCATCATCGCCGTGTCCGATGGTGTCGCTCAAGACATTGCCCAAGTTACTGGCGTGTCGGCTCCACAACTTTGCGTCATTCGGAATCCGGTGGTCACACCGAAGCTGCTGGAACTGGCAGCCATGCCGCTCAACTTGCCTGCAGGCTTAGATGTTAGCCGTCCTATCATCGTGGGTGCAGGTAGGCTGACCCGTCAAAAAGACTTCCCGACATTACTCTCCGCCTTTGCCCAACTGAACCTCCCGCTGCAGCCGCAACTTGTTATATTGGGTGAAGGTGAGGACCGAGCCGAATTGGAAGTGCAGGCAGCGCAATTGGGCATTAGCGACCGGACTTTTTTCCCCGGTTTTCAACAAAATCCCTGGAATTGGATGCGAAAGGCCAATGTCTTTGTGTTGTCTTCGCTATGGGAAGGCTCGCCCAACAGTTTGACTGAAGCCATGGCATTGGGCACACCGGTGGTCAGCACAAACTGTCCTAGCGGCCCCAATGAGTTACTACAGGGCGGCGAACTAGCGCCTTTAGTAGCCATGGGTGACAGTAACGCCATGGCCAAAGCCATCTCCGCGCAGCTAACAGACCCGCCCGCCTCTGGAGTACTACAGGGGGCGGTTAACGCGTATCATGCCCCGGCAAGCGCCCACGCTTATCTGAAAACCATGGGTCTAATACCATAGAGTTACTCAAGCATGCTGCTGTCTCGACGCTACAACTTTTTGTTTGTTCACATTGCCAAGACCGGTGGCACCAGTGTGCGTGCGGCATTGCAAAAATATCGATGGCGCGACCCCTCTTACCTGCCCCAGTGGCTGGCCAGCAAGCTCAGCAGTGCAACCGGCCATCGCGTGGGCATCAAGTTGCCTAGACATTGCAAGGCCATTACCGCGCAGGAGATGCTGCCGCGCGACTACTTTGAGGGTCTATTCAAGTTTGCCTTCGTCCGAAACCCCTGGGATTTGCAGGTCAGCTCCTACCACCACATAAAACGTGAGCGGCCACATCTGGTGCTACCCAATGAGACCTTTGAGGCTTTTTTGCGTCGAAAGTTAGACCCCGAACGTCCTTGGCAGTATCACATTGATACTTCTATCACTTTGCAAAGCGATTACTTGATTGATCTGCACGGACGGCAGATTGTCGACTTCATTGGTCATTATGAAACATTGCAAGACGACTTTGACCACGTCTGTGATCAGCTGTCACTACCGAGGCAGGTGCTTCCTCATAAACGCAAAGCTGGGGACCGTCACGGCTATCGGGAGTACTACAATGACAGCACACGCGATTTAGTTGCGCAGCATTTCGCTGCCGATATCGAGCGACTGCACTACACCTTTTAAACCCTAGCCTTGTAGCTTGGGCCTGTTTAAACGGTTTTTCAGGCTGAAAGCTGTAGTAACGCGATGTATCGAGCTGGTGAGCCGAGTCGTAGCCTGCAGGCTTAGCCACCTTCCATTGAGCTGAGTAATGCCGGCAGCGCTGCAAGGCTTGCTAAGCGTGTCACGCCCGCTATCGTATCTGACGCCTGATCGCTCACCCAGAACAGGCGTGAAAGGCCCGCGCGCCGGCCCGCCTCCATGTCCGAAGGTTTGTCACCGACCATCACCGACCGAGACAAATCAATATTTAGCTCCTCGCCCGCCGCCAGCAACAATCCGGGAGCCGGTTTGCGACAGGTGCAATCTTGTAAATAAGCGCTCTTGGCTGCGCTGGGATGGTGCGGGCAAAAATAAATACCCGAAAGCTCAACATTGTGCTTTGCCAAATGCTCTCGCAGGGCATTATGCAAGGCATCAACATCGGACTCGCTGTATAGCCCCCTTCCAATACCCGACTGGTTAGTAACAATAACGAGCGCATAACCCATGGCCTGGAGAGTAGCTAAGGCTTGTTCCACACCCGGTAAAATCTCAAAGTCTGACCACTGATAGACATAGCCGTGATCGGCGTTAATCACGCCATCGCGATCGAGAAAGATAGCAGGCCGAGACACCAGATCGACCCTAGTTCAGCTCTAGCGCGTCTTCGATCAAACCACAGAACAAATGCCCAATCAGAATGTGGCATTCCTGGATTCGGGCTGTAGTGCTGGAGGGAACCACGACCGAGACATCGGCAAGTGCATTCAACGCACCCCCGCCTTTACCAGACAGCGCGACCACAGAGCAGCCTTTGTCCCTGGCGACCTCACAGGCACGATTGACGTTTTCTGAATTGCCCGAGGTTGAAATCGCAATCAGCACATCACCGGACACGGCTAGGCCGGCTACCTGGCGTGAGAAGACATCGGCGAAACCATAGTCATTACCAATGGCTGTCAATGCTGAGGTATCAGTGGTTAAGGCTATCGCAGGTAATGGTCGCCGATCATTGATAAAACGCCCAATAAGTTCGGCCGCAATGTGCTGGGCATCGGCTGCCGAGCCGCCGTTGCCGCAGATCAAAATCTTACCCCCGGCCTCAAGCGCATCTGCACAGCGGCGGGCTCCAGACTCAATCTCGGACGCGCACTGCCGCAATGCGTTAACCGTCGCCACATGATCGTCAATTTGTTGCAATATAGCGTCTGTCACACCATCCTCTTCATACGTCGCTTGGGGCCAATTGCCCCGGGCATGATAACAGCCTAAGGAGACCCCATGGCCACCCATGACCAGTT
>CAYPPU010000116.1:0-2816 GCA_964412695.1 uncultured Alteromonadaceae bacterium
CTGTACCACCCACCAGTAATAAGCCAGTTAAATCAAGCACTTACGAGAAATCGAATGGTCTTATAAAAATTCAGGTTTTACGCGGACCAGGGTTACCCGAATTCAAGGTCTAAAGCCTGCCCAAACACATAAGACTCCATCGACAGCACGCCGTGGCGAATGCCACCCTTGAGCACCGTCACGGGTGTGTACTCCAGCGCAGCCCCAGCCGCCACAAGCAAAGGCAGGAAATGCTCATTGGTCGGGTGAGCGCGTGTAGCATGCGGCGCCAAATCCAACGCCTCGCGTAAACGGGCTAAGTCACCGGCCACCACCGCCTGGCGAATCCAGTCAGAAAACTCCTCTGCATAGGCCGCAGATTCCCCTTCTGATTCGCTCATGCGGAGCTCGTAGAGATTGTGGGTGAGGCTGCCCGATCCGATGATCAGTACTCCATCATCTGCCAAGGGTGCCAAAGCCTGACCCAGCGCATAAGCACTGTTCTGATTGGCATCGAAGGGTAAGGCTACCTGCAAGGTTGGCACGTCTGCATCCGGGTACAGATGCAACAAAGGCACCCACGCCCCATGATCCAGACCGCGAAGAACATCCAGGCGAGCTGGCATGCCACTGGCCGCCAGTTGCTGCTGGATCTGCAGGGTCAGCGCGGGTGAACCTGGTGCCGGATACTCCAGGTCATACAGTGCCCGGGGGAAACCACCAAAGTCGTGCACCGTCTGGGGTCGTTCGTTGGCGGAGATCTCGAGTCCCGAGGTCATCCAGTGCGGCGAAACCACCACAATCCCGCGAGGTTTGCCGAGCAGGCGCCCCAGCGCACCCAACTGCGCCCCGGCCAGACCGGGCTCAATCGCGTAGGTCGGTGCGCCGTGTGATACGAACAGAGATGGCCAGCGGGTCATGTAGATCTCCAAAAGATTCAGGGCAAGAGGCGCTTGAGCAACGTGCGCAATTATCTGGACGAACGGCTAAGGGTCTGATCAACCGAGAAGCTGCCCGCACCCGAGAAGACCAGTGCAACGCTGATGGCCAAAAGGGCCAGACCAAATTCGTAGCCGTTGTTTGCTATGAACAAGCCCTTGTCCCAGTGAACTGTGACAATAGCGATCAGCATGGTAAAGGCCAATACCGCTGCCGACGGACGCACCAGCAGGCCCAGGATCAACGCCAACCCTCCAAAAAACTCGGCGCCGCCGGCCAACAAAGCCATCAGGTAACCGGGAGTCAAGCCAATTGTTTCGAAGAACTGGCCGGTGCCTTCCAGGCCATATCCGCCAAATGCACCAAAGAGTTTTTGTGCACCGTGGGCGGCAAAGATGATACCGGCAGGGACGCGCAGTGCCAGTGGCGCCAAGGTGGCTTCGGTATTCAGCATGCGCTGGATGACCGATGTGTCGGAGGACTCTTCGATTTTGAGAGCGTTGATTGAGGTTGACATCATGATTCCTTTCAGGGTTTAGAGCCGCACTGTGGGCATGGACGCTACTTTATTAGCTCACCAAATAAAGATAAATAAACAATATCGGAACTAACTGTATAAAATATCGCAACAATGGACAAATACCAAGAAATGCGGGTCTTCACCGCCGTGGTGGAGGCCTCCAGTTTTGTGGCAGCGGCGGACAGTCTGGGCATGTCCAAAGCTGCTGTCTCGCGCTACGTGTCGGAGTTGGAGCGGCGATTGGGCGTGCGGCTCTTGCACCGCACCACGCGTAGGCTCTCGCTGACCCCCGAGGGAGAGGTGTTCCGTAGCCACTGCCAGGACATCCTGTCAAGCATCGAGGCATCCGAGGCCGAGATTTCCACACGCAGCCTCAGCGTCAGCGGTCTGCTCAAGGTGAGTGTGCCCGTCAGCTTCGGTATTCACCACTTGGCGCAACTGTGGCCGGAGTTTCTGGCCCTGCACCCGCAATTGAAGCTGGATGTACAGCTGGCTGACCGTGTCATCGATCTGGTGGATGAGGGCTTTGATATGGCCATTCGTATTGGCCGCTTAGCAGATTCGAGTCTGATATCGAAGCAAATTGCTGCCACCCGTCTCGTACTGTGTGCAGCACCACACTATTTAGAACACAGGGGCACTCCAAAGCACCCATCTGAATTGGCTGGGCACGAAGTACTGGGTTACAGCCTGTTGGCGACTGGCGATCAGTGGCATTTTGATGGACCAGATGGCCCTGTGAGCGTGAAGGTGCAACCTCGGCTGTGGTCCAACAACGGCGACAGTTGCATCGCCGCCTGCGTTCAGGGGGCAGGCATCCAGCTGCAGCCGACATTTTTGATTGCCGAGGAACTGCGCCAGGGTCAGCTGGTGGAAATCTTGCCGGAGTTCAAGGCGGTAACTCTGGGTATTTACGCGGTTTATCCCACACGTAAGTTCGTGCTACCAAAGGTACGTTCAACAATAGACTTTCTCACTTCCCATCTCGAGGCGGCCAACTGGGTACATTTATAACCAGCTGATCCGGGTATCAATGTTCCGCGAATCAGGAATAGCGAGACGCGCCTGGGCCCTGGCTCGAATCAAAGCGACCTCTGAGGACGCCATCCGAGATACCCGTTGGCAGTTCGAAGAGACAATGGAGATGATTTCACCTCTCGCGCATTTATCGCTCGGGCAACGGTAAAGAGCGTGCGACGCCACAAGCTTATCGATCAACTCAGCCCCCATGAATTCGAGCGGCAGCGTCAGACTGCGCTATAAAAAGTATCTACAAACCACGCTAGGCGAAATGCGTGTCCGAAGCCAAATTGCACCGATGATCGCTGCCCAAATTGGTGCCGTTGCGTTGAGGATTGACAGAAGAGAGGCCGAAACC
>CAYPPU010000117.1:0-2768 GCA_964412695.1 uncultured Alteromonadaceae bacterium
TCCAGTAGCACCATCATCCTGCCCGAGTCCCATGGTGATGCCCACGATTTGATTCCCACCACCATGGATCCGCCCGAGCATCAGCCCTATCGAATGATCCTCAACAACCTCATGGCACCGGCGGTAATTCAGGGCTTATCTGATGAGGTGCGCGCGGTAACCGCGGGATTACTCGATGAGTTGGTATCTCAAGGGGGCTGTGAATTCACCACAGCATTTGCCCAGCAGTTGCCATTGCATGTGTTCATGTCGCTCATGGATTTGCCGCGCGAAGATATCGCCAAGGTGAAGTATTGGTCTGACCAAACCACCCACCCCGATGGCAGCCTCACCTTTGAGGAGGCGCTCGATCTGCTCTACGGCTATTTAGAGCCTTACATCATCGCGCGCCAAGAAAACCCCGGTAGTGATTTCTTAAGCGGTTTGGTCAATGCCGAAGTGAACGGGCGGAGAGTAAATGACAGTGAGGCTCGTCGCTTGGCAGTGCAGTTGTTAATTGCCGGCGTCGATACCGTAGTGAACTTTTTAAGTCATGCCTTTTTAAGGTTGGCGCGCGACAATGACTTGCGCCAGCGGATTGCCTCTGGCGACTTGCCCATTGTCGATGCAGCCGAGCATCTGTTGGCGGGGCTGCCATTAGTTACCGTGGGGCGCCGCGTTATGCGCGATGTGGACTTTCACGGTGCGCCGTTAAAAGCAGGAGATATGATCGCAATTCCGACCCCTTTGTGTGCCGGCTTTCTCGGTCGCTCGGGTCAGTCCACCGACGCCTTGCGTTCACACCTCACCTTTGGTCGCGGTGTGCACCAGTGTCCAGGCCGGCATTTGGCACGCATGGAAGTGCAAATCGTCTTGGAGGAATGGTTCAAGCGCATTCCCGATTTTGCTGTGAAAGACGGCGAAACCGTCCGCTTTCAAGGCGGTATTGTGGGTGTGGTAGAGGCACTGCCACTGAGCTGGTAACAATCTGTACGACAAGCAGCTTTGTGTAATCAGGCGCAATGCTTGACCGTAAGGCTCGCGCCGTAAGTGACTTTGGGGGGTATGCCATGACAGGGCATGCAATTTTTGTTGTCGCTATCGCCATCTTTGGATTCGCGCTCATCTCACGCAAGCTTGAGGGTTCGTCGTTCACGCCGCCCATGCTGTTTGCGGCGATAGGTTTTCTCATGGCGTCCAACAGTTTTGGCTTCACGCCATTTGATATTGACCATCACGCCATTCAACTCATTGCTGAGTTTACGTTAATCATGGTGCTGTTTACCGATGCTTCTCGGATCAACGTTGCTAAGCTGCGCGACTCTGCTGGTTTGCCAATCCGAATGCTCGCTGTGGGCTTGCCGTTGACGATGGTGCTAGGTGCGCTCGTTGCGCTGCTCATTTTTCCTCAGTACCACCTCTGGGAGGCTTGCTTGCTGGCTGCATTGTTGGCGCCCACCGATGCCGCCTTGGGCCAAAGTGTAGTGGCCTCAGCTGAGGTTCCCATCCGTATTCGACAAACTATCAATATTGAAAGTGGCCTTAACGACGGCATTTCACTACCCGTGGTGTTGATGTTTGCAACCTTAAGTAGCGCTATGGTCGCCCAGCAGGCCATGACCGACTGGTTAGGTTTCGCTGCACTGCAAATTGGCTTGGGTCCAGTGGCCGGCTTGGTAGTGGGTGGTCTCGGTGCCGAATTGCTGAATAGGGCAGTCCAAAACCGATGGGTTGAAGACGTTTTTGCGGGTATTGCGGCACTGGCGCTAGCCGTCATGAGCTATATGTTCGCCGAGTTTATTCAAGGTAACGGCTTCATAGCGGCCTTCGTCGCAGGCGGCGTATTTGGCAACCGCATTAAACAGTCCCCCGACTCGCTATTTCGTTTTATGGAGGGCGAGGGTGCCTTACTTACCCAAATTACCTTTCTGATTTTTGGTGCGGTACTGTTACCTGAGGCGATGACCCACGCTCAGCTTAGTCATTGGCTTTATGCACTATTAAGTTTGACGGTCATTCGGATGCTGCCGATTGCGCTGTCGCTGTGGGGTACCCGTTTGCGATGGCCTTCATTTCTTTTTTTGGGTTGGTTTGGCCCTAGAGGGTTGGCTTCAATTTTATTTTTGCTGTTGATCTTTGAGCGCGCCTCGGTGCCCCATGCCGATGATTTATTAACCATCACGGGTATTACGGTAGCGCTGAGTATTGTGTTGCACGGTATATCGGCCGCACCCTTGGCGCGTAAATACGGGGCTTATGTTGGCCAAAATGAAGGCGGTACTGAACACGATGAAAGCCCTGTTCTACCCCTACGAAATGGCGCGGTATAGTGGCCGTAAGTGTCGGTGATTAGTCTAGTAAAGACCGGAATGAGGGAGAGGGTTTGATGAATACGCACTATGTAAAGGCGATGTTGTTGCTATGTCTGTGGGTTGGCAGTGGCGGTGCCATGGCCGATGATCACTCGCCAGGTGGCATGACCTTGGGGCCTGTGGTGCCCGACTTTGGGCCTGTCATGTTGCCGCCGGCAGGTGCCTACAACCTAGACCCCAATGCCCACTACAAGGTGTCTATTGATATTGGCGAAACCGCCGAATTTCCCGGTGACCTCAATCGCAAACTGGTCTCGGTGGCCCGCTTTCTCAATATGAATGCCCAGTATGGTGTGCCGCCCGAGAACATTGAGTTTTCGGTAGTGGTGCACGGCATGGCCGCCAATGATTTCTTGACCGATGCCGCCCACGCGCGTCGATTGAATGATCCCAACCCCAATACAGCCCTACTCGACC
>CAYPPU010000118.1:0-2594 GCA_964412695.1 uncultured Alteromonadaceae bacterium
CGCGCCAGATAGCGCTCAATAATAGAAGAGGCCAGCACCTCTAGTGCAGGAGCGGCCGAATGGGCAAGGACGACATAATGTTCGATTCGGCCTCGCGTAATTCTTGCCAGCGCTGAGCAATCTCATCTTGAGAAAAATACTGAGCGGCCAAGCGCAGAAACAAGGTGTAATGCCGCTCCTCTGAGCGTGCGATGGAGCGGTAAAACGTTTTCAGATCTCCAGGCTCCAGGGCCTCGGCCACCAAGGCAAAACGCTCGGCACCACGTGCTTCAATGAGGGCCGCCGTCAGTAATCTATCCAACAGGTAAAGGTCACTGCCTTGTCGCATCAGATCGCGCATGCCCAAAACATAGGGATCCTTCTGATCGGGCGCCAATTGTAGCCCTCGCACTTGCACCCACTTAACCACTTCACGGAAATGCACCATTTCCTCAACCGCCAACTCGGTCATGGCAGTGACTAGCTCGGGCCGATCTGGGTAGTGAGACACCATCGAGAGCGCCATACCTGAGGCTTTTTTCTCCGCCGCGGCGTGGTCGAGTAAAAAGCAATCGAAGTCCGCCATGACACCCTCAATCCACGCCAGGGGGGAGGCTATCAACAAGGGGGCCTGTGCCTCTGGCAAGACATCCACCCGATTAGCAGCATGCGTTGACATCGCTCGGCTTACTACTCAGTCATACCTGCCTGCGCGGCAGATTCCAGAGTTTGTTGGATGGCTTTAGGACTGGGCATCATCAACCGCCACCTCGCTGGTAGCCGCCAAGACGAAAGGCTTGATCCGATCTTGCGCATAGCCGGTAACGGATACAGCCGCCGCCAAAATAAATGAAACCGCCAAGCTACTAAAACGACGCCAAACGCGACTTGCTGTGGTGTTCATGCGTTACCCCCTACTCCTAAAGAGCCACTGCTGTTTTACTTTAAGTTCTGCATTGTGCGGGTATTCACAGCGAACACCAACCCCTGCGCCCTGCATGCCGATAACAATTCAAATCACGAGTCAGATACAAATTCAGATCACGTCCAGTTAACTATCCCGATCTCGGTATGGCGTTACAGAAAAATGTTCACAGGCTGCGCGAAAATCTCAAGCTGCACGGTGCTTTTTTTGGGAAACAATAGACCAAGTCCGCTTCAGCACTATCAGGGACGCCTACCCAAACGTCTATTCGTTTATGTTTAGGTTGGCGTCTGCCTCAAGCGAAGTCGGATGGCGTCGCGCATAAGCCTCGGCGACCACCTTTAAGCGCGGCGCTAGAACCGCTTGGACGTCACCTTGCGCATCCATTACCGACTGCCAATAGCCTGCGGGTGTTGTCCAAGGCTGCCAGTCACCTGCTAATAACGTCACACCTTTGGCAAAATCAGACCAATAGCGTCGCATCTGAGCACCGGCCTCTTGCATACCCGGGATAGGATCTAACTGCCCCCAAAATAGCGCCGCATCGGCTCCGTGGGGCATACCCGCCAGCTTGGGCGGCGCACCGGTTAAGCCCACCGGCAACATCACATCTACCCAGTAGGTATAAGTGGGAAGCTTCCGCGCATAAGAGCCCTGGGCCGTGACCAGTGCGGAGGCGAGGTAACGAAGGTCACCAAAATAACGCTGCCAGGCCAAATCGGGATCCTTTGCGGCGTCACTTTCATACACCGAGCTAATACGTTCATCCCAGCCTGAAAACTGTGCCTTTAACATGGGCACCGTAATACCTGTTGCCGGCATGATCTCACCCTCGGCACTGTTGGCGCCGGTCATATACGCCTCAATATTGAGGGAGCAGTTTAGGTCCGCAAAGCAAACGGCTGGCTCATTGTTAAGGCTCACTCCATCCACTATGGGTAACTGAAAGCCTTGAACTGCACTCACCAAAGACTCAGCATCAAGCTGTCGCAAACGGTCTAGGTCGCGAACCTCCACCGCCAGCCTATCTAACAACGCGTCACTGCCCGATGTCGCACTCGCCACCGGCGCGCCATCCCATTGCAACTCGGGTGAGCCGTTATGGCTCTCACGATGCAATAACGGCCAAGTCGCGTAGCCACTTTGGGCAATCGCGCGGCTAAATAGCCCTTGCGCCAACGGACTCACCGACAACATATTGACGGCCATGCCCCCTGCCGATACCCCGAAAATAGTCACCTGTGCTGGATCACCACCAAATTCGGCAATGTGTCGTTGTACCCAGCGCAATGCCGAGACCATATCAAGTAGCGCAAAATTGCCGGCGTCGCCGGCAAGCTCAGGGTGTTCAAAAAATCCCAGCGGACCTAACCGGTAATTCAAAGAGACCACCACGACACCTTCACGGGCCAGTAGCTCTCCGGGCACGTTGCCGTTACCCCAACGGAAGGCACCACCGTGAATCCACACCATGACGGGCGCGTTACCCTGCTGATCGGGTGTCCAGACATTTAGGCTAAGGCAATCTTCGGAAGTCGCTTCGGGAGACCGCTCAAACGGCGAATTTGAGCCGGGGCACGCTGCGCCAAAATCCCGCGCATCCCGCAATGCCTCGACCATGAGTTTGCGATCTTGGGGTGCGCGCCAACGTGCATCGCCTACCGGTGGCTCGGCATAGGCTATACCCTTG
>CAYPPU010000119.1:0-2445 GCA_964412695.1 uncultured Alteromonadaceae bacterium
CGCTGTACTACATTGGCGGTATTATCAAACATGCTCGCGCCTTGAATGCGTTCACTAACGCGTCCACCAATAGCTACAAGCGTTTGGTGCCTGGTTTTGAAGCCCCGGTAATGCTGGCCTACTCCGCACGCAACCGTTCAGCGTCGATTCGTATTCCTTACGAGCCCTCGCCCCGCGGCAAGCGTATCGAGGTTCGCTTCCCCGATCCTACTGCCAACCCTTACCTCGCCTTCGCTGCCATGCTGATGGCAGGGATCGACGGCATTCAGAACAAGATTCACCCCGGTGAATCGGCTGACAAGGATCTGTATGACTTGCCCCCAGAAGAGGCAGCTGAGATCCCCACCGTAGCCTCTAGCCTAGAGCAAGCTCTGGAAGCGCTAGACGCAGATCGCAGCTTCTTGACTCAAGGTGGTGTCTTCTCTGACGACATGATCGATGCCTACATCGAGCTCAAGCGCGAGGAAGTGGAGAAGCTCAACATGACCACCCACCCCGTTGAGTTCGGCATGTACTACTCCTGCTAAACGAAGCAATCATGAAAAAGCCCGCACCCGTTGCGGGCTTTTTTTGTAAGGGTGAAAGCACTTATTTTGTGCGAACAGGGCAGCGGCCCAATAAAACGTATATGCGACAGTCCTCACTCTCACATAGCCAGTTCGTCGTTTTAATCCTAGGTGTATGCCTGGGTTTGAGCCTGCACTCGGCTGAGAGTTGGAGCCAAATTTACCGATACACCAATGAAGCCGGGGAGATCGTCTTTAGTGACCAGCCACCGGCGGACGGATCAGCACAGGAAGTAGAGGTGAGTCCCACCAATAGTGCCTTGCCTACAAAACCGGTAGCTCGGCGGGACGGTCCTCAATCGCCTCATTCGCCTCAGGCCTATCAAACGACCATCACGGCACCCGCCGATCAAACAACACTGCCACCAGGTCCCGGCAATGTTGATGTCAGTGCGTCATTCTCCCCTCCGCTGGCGGGCGGCGAACGGGTGGCGTTAACTCTGGACGGTGAACGCACCGGCGACCCACAGCGCAATGGCCGCTGGCAGCTGTCAAACCTCTATCGCGGCGAGCACAAACTGATTGCTGAGCGTATCGGACGAAAGGGTGACGTCATTGACCGCTCACCAGTGGTAACCATTTACGTCTACCGACCAACGGTGGCCCGATGAGTATCAGAGCCGTTCCGACTGTCAGCGCAACCCTCAGTGGCAACACCGGCTTCCCCAGTGAAGTCTTGGATTTAATCGCCACCGCGGTATTACTCATCGAGCCGGATTGGCGCGTAACGGCTCTAAACATGGCCGCCGAGAATTTACTTGAAATCTCGGCCTCTCGCGCACTCGGTGAGCAGCTGTCAGGCTTGATGCTAGTAGATGACGACTGGTCGGAGTTACTTGGACAGGCTCAATCAGAGGGCTTCCCCGTTGTGCGCCGGGGTATTGGGTTGAATTTGCGCAATGGCCAAAGCCAAACCGTGGATGCCGTGTTAACGCCCATTCAGCAGCAAGCGGGCGGCCAACTGCTGCTGGAGATCTCTGGCGTGGATCGACTCAACGCCATCAGCGAAGACGATAGCCTATGGCAATCGCAGGCCACACTGCGCAAGCTGATCAATGGCTTGGCTCACGAAGTGAAAAACCCCCTGGGCGGTATTCGCGGTTCGGCACAGCTGTTAGCAAAAGAATTACCCGACCCCGCGCTGGCCGAATACACTGACATCATCATGCAGGAGGCCGACCGCTTGCGTGCGTTGGTAGATCGAATGCTCGGTCCGCGCGAACAACTTAAGGTCGCCACCGTGAACATCCATGAGGTGATTGAACGGGTACGCCAGCTGATTGAGGCTGAGGCTCACCAGCAGATTACTATTACCCGGGATTATGATCCCAGTTTGCCTGACCTGCAGGCCGATGCAGCGCAGCTCACACAGTTGTTACTCAATATTGTCCGCAACGCCTGGCAAGCCGCAGGGCCGGGTATGGCGGTAACCCTCAGAACGCGTGCTCGACGGCAATATACTTTGGGCCGACATAAACATCGGCTTGTTTGCGCAATCGAAATTATTGATAACGGTCCCGGTGTTGCCGAGGATATTTTGCCCGGTCTATTTTTGCCCATGGTGACCGGCCGCGCGGATGGCACGGGCCTCGGGTTATCGATTTCACAAATGATTGCCAATCGGCACGGGGGACTCATTCAGTGCGACTCCCAACCCGGGCATACCGTATTCACCGTGTTATTACCCATGGAGACCTAAAGGCATGTCTGCCTCTGGAACCGTTTGGGTGGTCGACGACGACCGCTCTATTCGCTGGGTAGTCGAGCGCGCGCTAACTCAAGCCGGCCTCGACTGCGAAAGCTTTGACTCCGCCGATTCGATGTTACTTGCCATGGCTGATCGCCAGCCTGAGGTGATTATTAGTGACATCCGCATGCC
>CAYPPU010000120.1:0-2434 GCA_964412695.1 uncultured Alteromonadaceae bacterium
ATGGTGCCGAACTTACTGTGCGCTTCACCGCTGAGCGTGACACCGCTGCTGAGCTGGCCACGATCCCCGTTATGGTGCTACCGAATGGCGCTACTCTGACGCTGAGCGACGTGGCGTTGATTGAGGAGCGCTTCGAGCCGCCGCACGACCGCGCCTTCGTCGATGGCGCTCCCGCTATCGTGCTTGACGTAGCGAAAGCGCTCAATGCAGACGCATTGCGCGTGCTGGACGGCGTGGCAACGCTTGTAGTTGAGGAAACGGATCGCCTACCTGCCTCAATCAAGGTTGAGGTCGTTCAGGACGTGACATCCATCATCCGCGATCGATTGGTGATGCTGGTGCAGAACGGGGTGATCGGCCTTGTTCTAGTCGTCATCGTCATGAGTTTGTTTTTTCGCCCTGGCTTTGCGATCTGGGCTGCAATGGGCTTGCCCGTTGCTTTTGCCGGTGCATTCCTCTGGATGGCATTGACTGGTCTCAGCTTGAATATGATGACGTTGGTTGCGCTTCTTATGGCTATCGGCATCGTAATGGACGACTCTATTGTGATTGCGGATTCCATTGCGGTGCATGCCGCTGAAGATCCGACAGTCGAAACTGTAACCAAAGGCGTCACAGCTGTAGCCCCTGGCGTTATATCGTCATTCCTAACGACGTTGGCAGTGTTTCTACCTCTGGCTTTTTTGGCGGGTGAATTGGGGGCCGTGCTCGAAGTTCTGCCTGTCGTCTTGTTGGCGGCCCTCGCCGCTTCGCTTATCGAAGCCTTTTTCATACTGCCACACCACCTAAAAGGCGGGATGAAAAAGACCACTCCGTCTCGTTTCCGAACTCGCTTTGATGCAGGCTTCGATACCTTGCGTGAACGTGGTGTGGGCCGTCTGGCTGACGCAGCAATCAAGGCGCGCTGGCTGGTAGCAGGCCTCGCCATTGGGGCCCTAATCCTGACAGTAGGCGCTCTCGTGGGGGGGGTGGTCAAGCGGGAGGCAATGCCTGAAATAGATGGCGATGTTCTTGAGGCGCGATTGATGTTGCCTGCCGGTACCCCGCTGGCACGAGCGACAGAAGCTGTTGTGCAGGTTGAGGCTGCTCTAGACCGCGTAAATGAACGCCTTTCCCCCGAACAGCCTGCGGCGCAGACACTCGTGATCCGTCGCATTACCCGACTTGGCCGCAACCTTTCGACAGGCGAAAATGGCGCTCATGTTGCCACTGTTGCAGTAGACCTTCTTGGCGCTGAGACCCGAGCAAATTCATTGGATGAGATTGTCACTCTATGGCGAGAAGAGATCGGCCCATTGGCCGGGGTATCATCCCTAATCCTGACTGAGCCGGGGATTGGCCCTCAGGGTATCGCCGTTGAACTGCGCCTGTCTCACGTTGACCTTGTCGCGCTCGAAGCGGCAGGGCGCACCACTTTGGCTGAACTCGAGACATACGCTGGCGTACGCAACGCGATCCTCGATCTACGACCCGGCGCAACTGAGTTGCGACTGACCTTATTGCCAGGTGCAGAGGCGCTTGGACTGACTGCCACGGATGTCGCTGGCCAACTTCGTGCCGCTTTTCTTGGTACTCAACTTTCGGAAATTCGGCGCGCTGATCTTGCTTGGGATCTTGAAGTGCGCCTGCCTGATATTGAACGCGTTACCCGCGCCGACCTAAATGACTTCAAAATTGCCCTGCCCGACGGAGTGACCGTGCCACTATCGAGCATCGTCACCATTGACGAGGCACGCGGATGGGGAGGCATCACACGGCGTAATGGTTTGAGGACACTAACCATTGCTGCTGACGTAGACGGTCGCATCGGCAACGCTGACGCTATCACCGCTCAACTGGTCGATGGTTTTCTTCCTGATTTGGTGTCTGCAACCCCAGGCCTTGACTTCGAAGTTGGAGGACAAGCCGCAAATTCAGCCGAGACCGTCGCCTCGATCCTGCGCGGTTTTTTGATCGGCTTGGTAGGTATCTACATTGTTCTCAGCTTCCAGTTCCGAAGCTATGTTGAGCCGATCATTGTGATGATCACCATCCCCCTTGCTTTTCTAGGCGTGATTTGGGGCCATGTCCTTATGGGCTACAATATTTCCATGCCGTCTCTGGTTGGGGCTGCGTCACTTGCCGGTATTGTTGTGAATAACGCGATTTTATTGGTCGGCGTCATCAATGAACGCCGCGCGGCAGGGCTTTCTGCCGCACTGGCCGCAGGAGAGGCAGTCAGGTCGCGCTTCCGACCGATTTTTGTCTCGGTGTCAACGACCATCATGGGAATGGCACCTTTACTGTTCGAAACTTCGACGCAAGCTCAGACGTTGAAACCACTCGTTATCTCGGTTGTTTTTGGCTTGCTGGCAGCAACTGTTTTGATCTTGCTGGTGTTGCCTGCGTTCTATGCTGCGCTCGAGGATATCCGGCCGCGGAAGCCGTTTGACAT
>CAYPPU010000121.1:0-2429 GCA_964412695.1 uncultured Alteromonadaceae bacterium
GAGGTAGAGGTTCGCCGTAATGACGAAATCGATTTGGCGGGGATTGAGGCCTTGGCACCCGAGAAGATCTGTATTTCGCCGGGCCCGTGCTCGCCTACCGAGGCGGGGATTTCGATGTCAGTGATTGAGCACTTTGCTGGCAAGATCCCGCTCTTTGGTATCTGTTTGGGACAGCAGAGCATTGGCGCCGTGTTTGGTGGCAAAGTGGTGCGGGCGCCCTCGGTGATGCACGGCAAAACCAGTCCGGTTCACCACACGGGAGAGGGCGTTTTTGCCGGATTACCTTCGCCGTTTACCGCTACGCGCTACCACAGCTTGGTCGTAGAGCAGGCATCGCTGCCCGATTGCTTGGAGGTGACGGCCTGGACCGAGAACCCCGATGGCAGCCGTGAGGCCATCATGGGTTTACGACACCGCGAACTGGATGTCGAAGGCGTGCAGTTTCATCCCGAATCCATCCTGTCAGAGCACGGACACGCACTCCTCAAGAACTTCCTGACCCGATAGCCGATTGCAGATAGCAGATAGACGTAAGCCATTGGCGGTAGCACCTAATTCTTGAGAACCGCCGGCCACCCCGTTACAGTGGCGCGGCAAGCAACGAGACCCCCTTATGAATATCCAACAGGCCTTACAGCAGCTGGTCGATGGCGACTCGCTCTCCCGCGAACAGATGCGCGATGTCATGACCGAAGTGATGACCGGAGAAGCCACGCCCGCCCAAATTGGTGCGCTGTTGGTGGCCCTGCGTATTCGTGGTGAGACTATTGAGGAAATCACCGGTGCGGCAGAGGTGATGCGCAGCCTGGCGACTCGCGTGCATGTCAGTCAGGATTATCTGGTGGACTTGGTGGGTACCGGGGGCGATGGCGCCAACCTATTTAATGTCTCCACAGCAGCAACCTTTGTGGTGGCCGCCGCCGGTGGCCGCGTAGCCAAGCACGGCAATCGCTCTGTCTCGAGCTCAAGCGGCAGCTCCGACGTATTAGAAACCTTCGGCATTCCGCTTGATTTAAACCCGGAGCAAATTGCTCGATGCATTGATGACGTGGGTTTGGGCTTTATGTTTGCCCCCGCGCATCATGGCGCCATGAAACACGCCATTGGCCCGCGCAAAGAATTGGGCATGCGCACACTGTTTAACATCCTGGGGCCGATGACCAATCCCGCTTTCGTCGAGCGTCAGGTGTTGGGGGTCTTTAGTGCAGCCCTATGTCAGCCCATTGCCGAAGCGCTGAGTAAGCTCGGTAGTAAGCATGCGCTCGTTATCCACAGCGATGACGGCCTTGATGAAATCTCTATTGCCGCTCCGACATCGGTATGGGAGATGCGCGACGGAGAAGTTGCGCAGTTTCATATCGACCCCCACGACTATGATCACGGTCATGACTCTTTAGCAGGCCTCACCGTAGAGACTGCCCAGGATTCAGCCGACCTTATTCGTGCTGCGCTGGGCTCAAAGCCTGACGCGCGTGCTCTAAAAGCCCGGTCCATGATTGCCTTGAATGCCGGTGCAGCTATTTATGTGGCCGGTGTTACCCACACACTGCGGGACGGCATCAGTATGGCCGATGATGTTATTGCGGCAGGGCAGGCTGCTGACAAGCTCGAAGCCTTTGCCGCGTTTACCAACGGCCTAAAGGCGGAGGCGTTGTGAGCACCAAACTGTCGGCGCCCACGGTACTGCGCAAAATTATTGACCGTAAGGTCGAAGAGGTTGCTGACCGTAAAGCTAGCCGTGCGCAGGCTAACGTTGAAGCGACAGCCAAGGCCCAAGCGCCCGCGCGGGGCTTTGTATCCGCGCTGCAACACCAGGTGAGCTTGGGTAATCCCGCGGTGATTGCCGAGGTTAAGAAAGCGAGCCCCAGTAAGGGTGTTATCCGTGAGCACTTTGTGCCGGCTGAGATCGCAGCCAGTTACGCGGCGGGCGGAGCAGCTTGCTTGTCGGTCCTCACCGATATCGATTTCTTCCAAGGCGCTGACGACTATTTAGTGGCCGCACGCGCGGCCTGCGAGCTGCCGGTGATTCGTAAGGATTTCACCATTGATCCCTACCAAATCTGGGAGGCGCGAGCTTTGGGTGCCGACGCGGTTTTATTAATCGTGGCCTGCCTCGAATTGCCCCACTTAGCCGAACTTTATCAATGCGCCCAAGAGGCGGGACTCGATGCCCTCATTGAAGTCCATGACGCCGCCGAATTGGAAGAGGCGCTGACCCTCAATCCGGCGCTAATCGGTATCAACAACCGCAATCTGCATACCTTTGACACCTCGCTTGAGACCACGATTGATCTGCTCAGCCAGATTCCAGAAGGCATCCAAGTGGTCACCGAGAGCGGCATTCATACCCGTGATGATGTTACACGTATGCGCGAGAGCGGGGTGCACACGTTTTTGGTGGGTGAGGCGTTCATGCGTGCCGAGGATCC
>CAYPPU010000122.1:0-2390 GCA_964412695.1 uncultured Alteromonadaceae bacterium
TCCCAATCTGAGCCTAGGGCGATGTGTTCCAGACCAAACTGATCAATGCCGTAACGAATGGCCTCGGCGACAGCCGTGATGCTCTCGGCGCAGACCGCTTTATCCCAATAACCCACACCCAACAAGCCGCCGGCATTGGCAATGGCGGCCATGGTTTCATCCGAAATATTACGTGCGGTATCGCAGTGCCCTTTAAAGCCCGTATGGCTCACGATAAGAGGACGTTTGACGCGGGCCAAAACATCGCGCACCACGGCTTCTGAAGAGTGGGCAACGTCGATCATAATGCCTCGTTCTGACATACGATCCACCGCTTGTTTGCCAAATTCTGTGAGACCTGCGCCGGACTCGCCGTGGAGCGAGCCCCCCAATTTATTATCAAAAAAGTGTTGCAAGGACATCATGCGAAAGCCGGCTGCGTAGAGCACATCAACGTTATTGACGTCACCGTCTAAGGCGTGTGATCCCTCGGTCCCCAACAATGCCCCCAGTTCTTTTGCCCCCTGTGCTCGACGAGCTAAAAGGTCATCGAGAGCCTTGCGCTCCGTGATGACGGTTAAGGCATCAGTTTCAGCGGCAGCTGTATGCAGTCTCTCCGCTTGATACAAGGCTCGTGCGGCCAACGAGTGACGGGTAGCGTCGGGCCAGCGTTGTATGGCGGCGAGCAGCGTCACGTTGTCGCCAGCCTCGGCAGAGTTGGAGTCGATATTCATGCCTCGCGGCGTTTTGGTTACGGTGGTGTACATCTGCAGGGCAAAGTTACCCGCCAGTTGTCGGGGTAGGTCTACGTGACCTCGGGAACTGGCTTCGATAGGGGAGCGAGTCCAAAGCAGGGTGTCGGCATGCAGGTCACCAATGGTCAAGCTCTGGTGCAATGCCAACGCTTCGGCGCTGGGACTGGGACCCGCATCGCCGGCAACGCGATTCATATTCCAATCCAAGATGCCCGGCAACGCGATGAATGCAAACAATACGGTCACGGTCGCTACGACCGCAACGGCCAATAAACCTTTGCGTAGAAATTGCATGGTCACTCCCTCAAACGCTATAGCGCGTATGCCCGTTCACTGCTTGTCCACTGAACCTAGGCCTAAGCCTCGATAGTCGCTGCTTAGCAAGCGTCTGACAACCCTTCTACTGGTTACTTCCCGTTCACATTGAGACCGGCGCGAAGGCCCTTCACTGTGCTGCATCGAGTGGACCATGAGACCCAAGCAACAAGCGATAACCACTCTGTAAAAAACGACAGGATTAAGGGAAGAGGCAGCGGGGAAAAGGGACAAAGCAACCTGGGGGACAGGTGGTGGGGATTAGCGTGATCGACACGCGTTACCTGGCCGCGGTTGTGGTATCCCTGGAATGTTGCCAAGGTGGGTATCTGCCAAATTGAGACACCCCTGAGCCGATGGTCTGATCGCCGATCCCACACGTAAGGCTTGTCATGTCTCAAGGCAACCTTATTTTGGTGTTAGCCGACCAGCTCGGTCTCGATAACCCCGTCCTTACTCATGCCCGCCCTGGCATTGATCGTATTGTCATGGCCGAGGTGGCTGAGGAAGCCCAATACACCCGTCACAATCGTCACAAAATAGTGCTGCTGTTCTCGGCCATGCGTCATTTCGCCGATCAGCTATCCAAGGCTGGTTTTGAGGTCTGTTACTTTCGTTTGGCCGAGGGTCTGCAGAGCCTTGAGGCAGCGTGTGCCAAAGCCTTGAGTCAGAAGACGGCGGTGGCCTTGGCGGTCTGTGCGCCAGGGGAATATCGACTACGCGCTGCGATGACCGGCTGGACGTCTCGCTTGGGTATTCCCGTCAATGTGCATCCCGACACCCGATTCTTAGCAGACCTTGACGCTTTTGCCGATTGGGCCAAGGGTCGCAAGCAGCTGCGTATGGAGTATTTTTATCGCGATATGCGCAAGCGGTACCGTCTGTTGATGGATGGCGATGAACCCGCCGGTGGACGCTGGAATTATGATGCGGAAAACCGTAAAGGTTGGCGCGGTCAGCGAGGCGTTCCCGAGCGACCAGAGATCAGCATTGATGCGGTTACGGAGCAGGTAATCGATGAGGTGACACAGGCCTTTCCCGATAACCCAGGTGACCTGTCCCAATTCGCTTTGGCCGTGACCCATGAGGAGGCTGAAGCGCAGTTCAGCTGGTTTTGTGAGCATGCCTTGGCCGATTTTGGCACCTACCAGGATGCCCTGGCTGAGGAGTCGCCCTGGTTATTTCACAGTTTGATCTCTATGTATCTCAACTGCGGTTTACTGTCGCCACTGCCGGTTTGTGAGCGCGTCGAGGCGGAGTACCGAGCAGGCCGGTGCAGCCTGGCTACCGCTGAGGGCTTCATTCGCCAAATTTTGGGTTGGCGCGAGTACGTGCGGGGCG
>CAYPPU010000123.1:0-2376 GCA_964412695.1 uncultured Alteromonadaceae bacterium
AGCGAATCGCTTTTAACCAGCATGCAGCAACCCGATACCAGTGGCACTTCATGCAGGCTGGGCGTAAGGGCTAAATCGCGTAACTCATAATGGTCTAATTGACGCTTAAAGCGCATCTTCAACCAAGACGGCGCCATTGCCCGCAGCGCCAACACCCAAACATTGGGATGCCGTTTTGCCAAATACTCCTCGTCACCCTCGGCATTGAAACCCCGGGGCGCCAACAAGACTAACTTCGGGTCTTGGTGGATGGCTGCCGCCGCCACTGCCAGCGCGTCGCTTGCAAGTTCGATATCTGGGTTGAGAATAAGGTGCCAACCATGACTGATCCGAGCCAGCACACGATTATGGCCCGCGCCATAGCCCGCATTTTGGTTCGCAGTATCGTAATCCCAATCAATATCTGAGCCCGCCATGAGCTCAGACACCAATCTCTGGGCTTTGCCGCTGTAGAGCGCGTCCTGACTCTGATCGACGACTGTCAAACTCACCGATCCCGGCCAGCGCTCTACAGCCGTCAGCCAATGCTCTAGCGTTCGCTGCAACAAGTGGAGATCGCTCCGATACAGCACGATACCGCAGGACAGTGGCAACGGGGTTTTGGCTTCGCTAGTGGCTGCCGGGGGTGAGATTTGAGACATCGCGCGAGCATAGCAGCGCTACAGACATCAGGATAGGCGCTCTCACCAGGTCTCAAGCCCCAGCAATGGGCAGTTTTTCGCAGGATAAGAGGCAGCGCCATTTCCGAGTGAGCGTGGTAAGGTTTAGCCTGTGATAAACGGCATCCGGTGCTGATTACCGTCGGACGAGGGAGAAACTGATGTTGAATCGTTGGCTTGAGAACGCAATCCGTTCAGTCTATCTATTGGCGGCGCTTTTAGCGCTGACGGCTTGTGGCGGTGGCGGCGGTGACAGCGGTGGCCCCGGTAGCGGTGGCTTTCTCGGTGACAATGGCGAATCCAAGGAAGCGTGGACGCTGACACTGAGTCTTAAGGATAGCGCCGGCAACGATTTGAGCGCTCTTGATGCCGGCCAAACAGCAACCCTTCAAGTCCTGTTCCTATACGATAAAGACACTACCTCGGGCAACAATGGCGAACCGGTAAGTGGAGAAGTGGTGAACGTATCGGCGACGCTGGCCGATGTTTCCCCAGCCGATGGCCGAGTAACCAACGATGACGGTATCGCCGAATTTACGGTAATCGCGGGCAAGTTCTCGGGGGCTGCAGTGATCACGGCTACGGCCGAAGGTGGCTCAGCCACGGTAACCAGCAAGCTCAACGTGAACATTGAGGGAATCGAAGTGGGTGCCATTAGCGCCGAGCTCACCGATCTGGCTGGCAACAACATTACTCGAGTCGACCCACTGACTACAGGGAAATTTACCGTCTCTATTGAAGATAACAACGGTGATCCCATTCCTGATTTGGTAGTCAACGCCGCTAGCGATATCGGCGCACTTAACCCCACTTCCGGTTCGGCGCTGACCGGAGCCAACGGAACGGCCACCTTTATCGTCACGCCGGGAACGGAGAGCGGTGCCGGTACCTTTACAGCTTCAGTCTCTGCGGGCTCTGAGGTTTACGACACTCAGTTCAACTTCGAGGTCGACACCGAGCTACCCTATGAGCTAGCCGCCACATTCTTCAATACCAATGGCGAAGAGGTGTCCTCAGCAAACACCAATGAGACGCTCACCTTACAAGTGCTAGCAAAAAATCGATACGATGATGAGCCCATCGCCTATCAGATAGTCAGTGTGAGCACAGATAGCCTGGGTTCAATTACGCCCGCATCCGGCCAAGCCCTAACCAATGACGAGGGCCAAGCGGAATTTACCATTCGGGTTGGTGATGATACTGGCGCGTTCACCCTAACGATGCAAGCAACCCTTGCTGGAGGCACGGTCAGCCGCGAAGTCGCATTAAATGTGGGACAGGCGGAGCGCTCTTTGGGTTATTTCGAAGACGGATCCTTTGTAGCGGGTAGCCTCCTAATTCAGCCTGCTGGGCAACTTTCATCGCAAGGCACGGCAGTGATCACCCTCGCTGTAGCTGACGCAGAGGGTAATCGAGCCACGTCTAATGAGTCGGTCACCCTAACTAGCGAATGTCTCTACTCAGGTGCCGCCACCTTAGATCCGCCTAATCCTATTCGTTTCAACACGCAAACTTCTGTCAGTTATATCGCTAACGGTTGTGCGGGTACAGACGAGATCACCGCCACATTAGCCTCAACGGGTGCAGAGGCCAGTGGCAGCATCAAGTTTGCACCACTTGAAGCTGAAGCCATTTCATTTGTTGCGGCAACGCCTAATTTAATCGCGCTGAGAGATACGGGTGCCATTTCGAGCTTATCTGAAACCGCACAAATCAG
>CAYPPU010000124.1:0-2350 GCA_964412695.1 uncultured Alteromonadaceae bacterium
AGGAGCCTTTTGATGCAAGACCTACCACTTAAAGGCATTCGGGTCATCGATTACAGCCATTTTCTTGCTGGCCCCTATGTGGGCAGGTGCCTGGCCGCCCTAGGTGCAGAGGTGATCAAGGTGGAGCGACCCGGCGGCGGCGACGCCGGCAGGCAGCACGCCCACGTCATTGACGACCGGCAAAGTGGCTATTTCCTGCAACTGAATATGGGTAAGCAGGGTGTGAGCGTCAATATGAAAGACCCACGGGGCCAGGCATTCATGCAAAAGCTCTGTGACAGCGCCGATGTCTTTATCGAAAATTATCGCCCTGGCGCCTTGGATAAGTTGGGGCTGGGCTACGAGGCGTTGTCGAGCCGAAATCCAAAGTTAGTCTACTGCTCGATTTCTGCCTACGGCCACACGGGCCCAGATTCACATCGCGCAGGCTTTGGCCTGATCGCTGAGGCAAAGAGCGGAATTATGCAAATGGTAGGAGTGCCCGGCGAAGCGCCCCCACTGCTTCGAATTTCGCTGGGGGATATGTATACGGGAATACACGCTGTGGCTGCGATCAATGCGGCATTACTTGGTCGTACGCATTCAGGTAAGGGCCAGCACATTGACATGGCACTTTACGACACCCTGGTGTCGATGCACGAGTATGCCGTTCAGTGCTACACACTCTCTGGCGGAGAGGTGTTGCCCGAGCAGACAGGACACGACATGCCAACTTCAACGCTTTACGGTGTCTTCAGGGCGAGAGACGGCGACCTGGTAATCGCAGCTCAGGTAGACGATGCCTGGATGCGTTTTGCAAACATGGTGGCTCAAAACGGTGGGCCGGCCGGATTTGGCGCCGACACACGTTTCCATAGCCTTAACGGCCGCAATACCCACCGAGAGGAAATTCTGACCGTCGTTGGATCTTGGGTCATCAATCGAGACGTATCTGAGGTCCTCTTGCTGTTGGACACCATTGATGTGCCCAGCGCTAAGGTACAGCGCATCGATGAAGTCATTAATGACCCGCAGATACAGGCACGCGGCATGATCCTTGAGCAAGAACATCCACGTTATGGAACGCTGCGGCTTCCTAATTTACCGTTTCGATTTTCAGACTGTGATACCAACGCGCCGATGCAAAGAGTCGCGCCGGATCAAGGGGCGGATAACGCGATTGTTGCGGCATCTTTGGGTTACTCGGATGCTGAAATCGCAGAGCTCGAATCGGCTGGTATCTTGTATAAAAGATAAATCGACAACATGAACTTTTCATTGAACAGCGACCAACGTTTAATGGTCGAGACCATTCGCCGTTTCATCGCAGAGGAACTCAAGCCCCTTGAGGATCTGGTAGAGGCGTCGGGTAGCCTCCCAGAGGCCAAAGCGCACGCCATTCATGCGAAAGGCAAGGCACTTGGTTTTTATGCCTTCAACATCCCCGAGGCACACGGTGGAGGAGGGTTGAGCCACTTTGATCGTATTTTGTGTGAAGAGCAGTTCGGGCGGACCACAGATATTCTGATACGCCGCGCCTTTGGTAATGTCTATGAGCCACTTTTGCATTGTCAGGGCAACCAAATTGAGCGGTGGTTAGCACCAACCGTTGTTGGGACGCGGACCTGCTCGATTGCCATCACAGAGCCCGGCGCGGGCTCCGACGCTCGAGGCATCAGCACCCGCGCCGTTAAAACGCCCGAAGGTTGGCGTTTGAGTGGTGCGAAGCACTTTATCAGCGATGGCCTTTGGAGTGACTTTTTTCTGGTCTCCGCCAAGACGGATGAAAACGAGATCTCACTGTTCATGGTGGATAAAGGATTACCGGGATTCACAGTCGGTAAAGACCAACCCATGATGGGACTGCGCGGTACGTCGCATGTCGAGTTATTTTTTGACGAGGTCCCCCTGGAGGAGGTTGCCTTATTGGGTGCGCGCGGTCAGGGCTTCAAGCTTGCCATGGACGCCCTGAACGTCGTGCGTCTCGCCCAGGTGGGCGCGCGGGCTGTTGGCAAAGCCACTTACATTTGTGAAAGCATGTTGGATTGGGCGCGTGAGCGTCGCCAATTCGGGAAACCGATAGGCGATTTTCAGATGATCCAACAAATGCTTGCAGACAGTGTCATTGAGATCAATGCCGCGCGTTGGATGGTTTATCACGCTGCATGCATGCTGGACGAGGGCCATGATGCTCGCGTCGAAATCGGTATGGTGAAAGTTCATGCAGCAGAAACCTTGGGCCGGGTTGTCGATCGCGCTGTTCAAATTTTTGGTGGTATGGGTTATTGCAAAGAATTACCCATCGAGCGGTATTACCGCGATGCAAGGATCTACCGCATTTATGACGGTACAAGCGAGATTCACCGCAGCG
>CAYPPU010000125.1:0-2269 GCA_964412695.1 uncultured Alteromonadaceae bacterium
AGCCGCTGGTGCGGTTTTGTGTATTTTATCGTCCCCTTAAAAGGCTGGGTCGAGGCGGAGAAAGGGCCTCTGGTGGCCAGCGCGATACCGATTACGATCACATGCAACCTAGGTGACAGCATATTTTTACAATCAGTGGAACCCTCCGGATCACATCGAAAGTACCGTAGAAATTACCTGGGTCATACATGAACGTTAAAGCGGGACACGCCTCCAGTGACATCAATACGATCGACTTGCTGCTGATCTTGTTGGTGACGGTCTCTTGGGGCTTGAACTACCCGATCATGAAGTTCGTGGTGACTGATTTCCCGCCACTTACATTTCGAGCATTCACGTTCACTATCGGCTTTGCGTTGTTAGGTGCTTATGCGTTGTATCAAGGAGACTCGCTGCGCGTACCCTCTGGTGAGCGGCTTTTGGCTCTGCAGCTCGGTATCCCCAATATGGTCCTGTGGCATGTGGGCCTCATCTATGGGGTGTTGCTTTTGAATTCGGGCCGCGCTGCAATCGTGGGATATACGATGCCGGTCTGGGCGCTCATTGCGAGTGTCATCTTCTTCAAGAATACGCTGACGACTCGCGGTATCTGGGGTGTGATCTGCTCTTTACTTGCGACCCTTCTATTGGCGCGTGACGAAATGGCGAGTTTTGCGGGGCAACCCATCGGGCTCGTGGCAACCCTGGGGGCTGCCATGGCCTGGGGGGTCGGCAATGCGATGATGAAGAATTGCAAAATCAGCATATCAAGCACCGCGTTGACGTTTTGGATGTTGTTGCTGGCGGCTGTTTGCTTCACCGTTTTAGCTACGCTGTTCGAGCGTGACCGTTGGTCCTGGCCCAATTGGCCTCAGTTCGCGGCAATTTTTTACGCAGGCGCCGTGACGTTTGCCATTTGTTACGTGGCTTGGTTCAAGGTGGCACGGAAGCTAACGCCCGTCACCAGCGGCCTGTCAATTATGTTGGTGCCCATGGTCGGACTGATGGGCGGCGCTTGGTTTTTGAATGAAACGGTGGGCTGGGCCGACATCGCGGCGTTGGCGCTGATATTGGCCGCGATCGCCATCGTTTTATTACCCGCGCGTCGGCGCCAAGCGGCATGACGCGGCAGGTTGATGTGCTCATCGCCGGCGGCGGGCCTTGTGGCTTGGTGCTTGCCATTGAACTGGGGCGACGTGGTGTGCGCGTGCTGTTGGTGAACGACCAACTCGAAACCGCATTCAATCCGCAAGCTAATGCCACCCAAGCCCGCACCATGGAGCACTTCAGACGGTTGGGTTTTGCAGATGAAATCCGCGCTTTGGGACTGCCCCCCGATTACCCGACTGACATCGCCTATTGCACGCGCTACACCGGCTTTGAATTGGCACGCTTCAAACTGCCATCGGCTAAGGATGCCAAGAAAGTAGTGACACAACTCAACGGCGCTTGGAGTGCGGCGGAGCTTCCGCACCGCGTGTCCCAAAAGTTTGTCGAGAAGTGTCTCTATCAGAAGGCCAGCGAACTACCCTCTGTCGAGTTGCGCTATGGAACCTGTCTACGTCATTTTGAGGATGTGGGTGACCATGTGACTGCAACCATTGAAGATCTGCAGTCGGGAGGTATAGAGGCAGTGCGCGCGGCCTACTTGGTCGGGGCCGATGGACCCCGCAGCATGGTTCGGCAGCAAATGGGTTGGCGCTATGAGGGGGAGGGGGGCATACCGCGCGACTTCATGGGCGGACGCATGTACGCGATCTATCTGCGCGCCCCGACGTTTTACGATCGGTGCCCGCACCCGCCCGCATGGATGAATGTGACGTTCAACACAGAGCGCCGTGCGTTCATGGCGGCTGTTGACGGTGTGCAAGAGTTCGCATTTCATACGCAGCTAAAGCCTGGTGAGGACGAAAGTACCTTGACTGACGCCGATGCCAAGGCCCTTTTCTATGAGGCCGTTGGTGCAGAAATACCGATTGAAATATTGGCCCGAAGGGGATGGACCGCAGGTCATTGCTTGGTCGCGTCGGTGTTCCAGCAAGGGCGGATATTTATCGCTGGCGACGCGGCGCATCTGTTTACACCCACAGGCGGACTGGGATACAACACCGCGGTTGAGGATGCAGTTAACCTAGGCTGGAAACTGGCGGCCGTACTGAAAGGCTATGCCGCCGAGTCAGTCCTTGAAACCTATGGCCTTGAACGCAAGCCTGCAGCCGTGCGTAATACCAACTATGCACGGGGCTTTGCAGACTCTTTGGGCTTGTTCGTACCCGATCCAAACATCGAG
>CAYPPU010000126.1:0-2189 GCA_964412695.1 uncultured Alteromonadaceae bacterium
TTGCCCCGGGCATGATAACAGCCTAAGGAGACCCCATGGCCACCCATGACCAGTTCGTCGATCCCAGCCGCACGTTATTTGAGGCATTTAAGGCCCTGCCCCGCGATGAGCCCATTTTAATGCTGAATCTATTGCGTTTTAAGGCCAAAGCGACCTATCCAAGCGATCACGCACTGGCCAGTGAGGGTCTCTCCGGAGCGGAAGCCTACGGTCACTATGGCACCGACAGCGGACCTATTTTTAAACGCGTCGGCGGTGAAATCGTCTTTCGGGGCGATTTCCGAACAATGGTCATTGGCCCCGAAGACGAACACTGGGACGCCATGTTTGTCGCACGTTACCCCACTGCATCGGCTTTTCTAGAGATGGTTACCGACCCCGACTACCGCGTTGCCGTGGTGCACCGTCAATCGGCAGTGGAAACATCGCGCCTCATTCGCATGGCAGAGAGTGGCTTGGGTGGTACCTTTAGCTGAAAAACCGCCGCTTAAGCCGAGCCACCGCTTAAGACATCGAGGCCAAGCCTTGAGCAAACTTTCTCAGCAATAGCGGCGTGTGCAGACATTCGTGCAAGGCCATCGCTGCAGCGCCCTTTACCAGCTGGATGCCCTAGCCTTGCGCTCTCGGGCAACCTCAAAGTGAAGACTGGCTCAACTCGCCGCTACGACGAAATAGCTGGACGAAGCAAAAATATGGCAACACCCCACAAGCGTTACACACGAGTAAAAGAAGGAATAGCATGCTGTATCACATTCACTGTCTAGATAAGGCCGACCACTTACAGGTCCGGCTGGATAACCGTGACGCTCACCTGCAACACCTAAACAGTCTAGGCTCTCGGTTATTCGCGGCCGGTCCCTTACTCGATGAGGACGAACAAATGATTGGCTCAGTGCTCGTCATCGAGTTTCATTCTCGGGACGATGCCGAGACGTTTTGCTCCCGTGACCCTTACGCCCAAGCGGGGCTGTTTCAAAAAGTGGAAATCACCGCATGGAGAAAGGTGCTACCGGCACAATGATCTAGCTTGCTCTATAGCAAAGCAAACAAGCTCAAGCGAAGCCGCTTAGCCATCATAGACACTGACTGAGCGGCTTGCCGATAGGTTATTTGTGGCGAATTTTATTTAGCAAATTGAGCTGCTCACCATACAGGCTACGTGCATCCCAGCCGCCACTGCGTTTAGCAGAGAAAGAGTAGAAACTACTCGAGGCTTTTTCCAGCACATCGTTATTGCCGGTTTGATCATCCACCTTGGGTAACCCCTGATCGGATCCCACCACATTGCCCGATGTTTTTGCGCCCAGCACAATATCGGTAGTTGCTGTCGAGGCACTAAAGATATTCGCCACAATGGCCCACCCAGAAACAGTACGCCCGACATAACCGCTGGCTGTACTGCCACTGGTTATATCAATCCACGATGCAGCTTTGGAGCTGAAACGATTACCTGAAACCAAGCCATCTAGGGTATCAATGGCAGCCAAGCCAGAGCCGGCCGTATTATTGCTATTACCTTGGAAGGTGTTTGAGCTCACAACCATCTTGTGGTCAATACCTTTATCGGACTGCCCCACCAAAATACCGTAGCCATCGGTCCAGATACCGGCATCCTTGAAAGTATTATTTTTCAAAGTGGTGCCGTTTTTAGCCGGAGAGTCGGCGGTGCTAGCAATGAAGACCCCGGTTGTCCCCAAACCACTACCTGCAGGGTAGCCGGGCACGTCGTTGTAATTGATGGTGTTATATAGCACCGTGGTGCTCTGCGAAGCATCAATAATGCTCAGCGGCAGCCCCACTTGCTCAAAGGTGTTGTAGTTAATATCGACCTGCCCGCCTGCGGCAACCGAGGTGATGATGCCGAAATCGAGGCCCGCGAGGTCCGCACGGTTAATTTTTAAGGTGCCGGTAATACGCTCGCTATCTGCCGTACAACCCGGCGCTGCCTCCATAACCACGCCGCTTACCACATCCAGGCCCGAGGTACCCTGCCCGGTTATGCTTACGCGATCGACGTTGCCGAAGGTTGCTCGGTTACTGCACTTGGCAGGATCAGAGTAATAGGCAATCACAGCCGCCGAGCCGCCGTCACCGCAGGGAGAGTCTACCGAGATGGTCATGCTTCGCACCGAGGCAGTGCCTACTTGGAATTGCATGGCCACGCCCATTTGACCATCGCAGCTCAACGA
>CAYPPU010000127.1:0-2073 GCA_964412695.1 uncultured Alteromonadaceae bacterium
CTTTCTTTTTGCTGCCGTTTGTCGTTCTGATCGTCTTGTTATTCGCCTACAACGCATCACCGGCAACCGCAGCGCTGTGGTCGGGTGCGTCGCTGCTCGTCCTCACCCAATTGTTCGGTCACAAAAACGCCAAACCCTCGCTAAAAATGCTGGGTAAAGCGGTCACGGATACGGGGTTGGCGGTGGTCGACATCGTGTTGATAACCGCTGCGGCAGGTATCGTGATTGGTGTCCTGGGTATCTCTGGCCTGGGCTTTAATCTCACGCTGGCACTCGTCAGCATTGGCGGCGGCAACCTGCTTTTGCTGTTGGTCCTTTCTGCTGCGGTCTGCGTGATTTTGGGCATGGGCCTGCCAACCGTTGGGGTCTATGTTTTGCTCGCGACCTTGGTGTCACCTGCGCTCGTTAAGGTCGGCGTTGAACCCAAGGCCGCACACCTGTTCGTGATGTACTTCGGCATGATGTCAATGATCACGCCACCGGTCGCGATTGCGTCCTACGCAGCGGCAGGCATCGCGGGCAGCAACCCCATGGCAACTGGCTTTTCATCGGTTCGCCTCGGTTGGTCAGCCTATATCGTGCCGGTGCTGTTTGTGTTCTCGCCAACCCTGCTGTTGATTGGCGAACCCGGCGACATCGCACTGGCGCTGGTTTCCGCAGTATTGGGTATCTGGTGGGTATCGATGGCCATTGTTGGCTATGGCGCGCGCGCCTTATCGCTGTGGTATCGGGTAGGTTTTGGAGTCGCGGGCTTGCTCGCGCTGATTCCGGCAAAGGCAATGGCCAGCGGGTATTTAACCGACGTGGTGGGCCTTTGCGTTGGCGCCCTGCTCACCGCGCTGCATCTGTTGGGGCAACGTCAACAGCAACCCACCACCTAGCCACGCCACACCACGCGTTTAAATTTTCAAGTCGAATACCTTGACGGCGTTGTCTTGAAAGAATTGACGCTTGACCTCGGGGGTCATATCAACCCGCTCCAACATATCCACCTCTTCGGGCAGGTATTGGTAGGGATAGTCCATTGCGTAAAGTACCCGATCGGTGCCCATAAACGCTTGCGTAAATTGAAGCGCAGGACCCCAAGCAACGCCACTGTTGGTGATGTAGAAGTTCTCTTTTAAATACTCACTGGGCTTGCGCTTTGTAGGTTGGATCGCCTCGTATCGTTTGGAACGCACCGTCGCGTTGTGCATGTAGTCCAGGCGATAAGCCCAAAACGGCAAGGCCTCGCCCATGTGTCCCAGAACCATTTTTAAATTTGGAAATTGATCGAAGACACCCGATGTAATGATCCGGAGCGCGTGCAATCCCGTCTCCACACCAAACCCGTAAATGGCACCATCCAGACCCGCTTCGATGAAGGGATCAATCATTTGCGCGGGCAATGAATTGGGGTGCAGATAAATAGGCATATCCAGCGCTTCTGCGGCTTCGAAAATAGGCCAGAACTTCTTATCAGAGAGGTACTCACCTTGCGTATGCGAGTTGATCACGGCTGAACGCATGCCATATAGATCAGCGCAACGCTGCAGCTCCTTGGCTGATGCCGCCGGATCCTGAGGCGCCAGCGCGACCATGCCAGCGAAACGCGTTGGATGCCGCTTGATCGCCTCGGCTAGCTCGTCATTTGCATTGGGGATAAATGAGACGGCTGTCTCACGGTCCATGATCTGCGCCCCGGGCGAGGTCAACGCAAGCACCTGGATATCAATACCACTGGCATCCATGTGCGCGATTCGCAACTCATCTAAGTCCACCAAACACCGCATGATGTGCTGTGCGCGCTCGCTGGGGCTGCTCATGTAGAACCCCATCAAATGCGCGAATCCCTTGTCCACGTTGGGTTGGTCAAGCACACGTTTGAAAAGCGCGAGCTGCTCCTTGGTTGCAAAGGCTTCCTCGGTTGCGATACGCAAATAGGGCTTGGTCTCGGATGTCGTCATAAAGCCTCCGGGCGGTTGGTTTGCGCGAAATGATAACCCTGCGAATCGAAAACTATGTCGCGGAGTTGTCGCGTCCAGATACCTGTTCCAGAATCGCCTTCACGCCGTCCTGCGATAGGCTCGGCGC
>CAYPPU010000128.1:0-2071 GCA_964412695.1 uncultured Alteromonadaceae bacterium
GAAAATGCCGTAAAACTTGCCGACATCAAAGGTATTGGGCTGATCGGTGTAAAGGTCTGCGTCGTGGTAGTAGGCGCCAACAATCCACTCGAGAGTCTGTCCCGTGGGCGACGCCAGTCTGATTTCGCCACTGGTTTGCTCGTACTCCTCGTAGTTGGTGCCAAAGTAGAACACCTCTTTGGTGCCGGAGATGTTCACAGCGGCATCGTAGAAATAATCGGAGTAACCCAGTACCGCCGAGAGCGTGTAATCGCCAAGCTGCCACTGCAGGTTCAGGCTGGCGTTGTCGATTTCCTGATCAGCGCCCAGCGTATCCCGGTAGTTGCCGTTGTCGATCGCCTCATGGAATTTTTGGAACGCCACGTTCTCGGCCGCGGTGCCGTAAAAGTCAAATACTGAGTTTTCACCGCCAGTATCGAAGGGTACGAATCCGTAAGCGCCGGCCAGTGCATTGTATTGCGCAACGCGCGCGTCAAAACCGCCGGGTGTGCCGGCGTCGCCAGGCAGGTTCAGGTTGCCGTTGACGATTTCAGTGGTTTGGCCGTCTTGCTCCGCCTCACTGTGCTCCCAACGAAAAATGGCCTCGAAGTTGTCACTGGGCTGAAAGACAAAACTCGCCCGAAAAATATCGTGCTCAGTGGCACCCGCATCGCCCGCAACATCATTCTTCAGCCAACCGTCACCGCTATCCAGCGTCTCTGCAGCCAAGCGCCAACCTACGGTCTCACCGATTGATCCCCCGGCAACGGCTCTCAGACGCGTGCCATCAAACTCGGCCTCGTACTCACCGGTTAGCGTGAGCTCAAATTCATCCCCGGGCCGATTGACCTGACCATGAAAGCTAACCGCACCCGCGGTGGAGTTCAGGCCGAACAAAACCGCCTGCGGCCCACGTAGCACCTCTACCCGGTCAAGATCAAAAAAGGGTGACCGCGTCTGCCGGTTTCTCGGCATATAAACGCCGTCTTTGAAGGTTGCTACCGGCGTCTCAAAACCCCGATCTTCCCCGGAACCGACTCCGCGCATCGTAATCTGGCTAACCGTCAGGGTATCGCTAACCGTAAAATTAGGGATCATTGTGGACAATTCGTCGAGGTTATCGATCGCCAGATTTTGAATCTGACGCCCGGACATCGCCGAAATCGACATGGGCACATCCTGCAGGCTCTCGCTCCGCTTGGTGGCGGTAACGATCACCTCCTCCAATTGCGCCATGGCGGGCACAGTCATCGCAGCGCCAACAATAGTGGCAACAGCAGTAACGATCGATCGCTTGTTTCCCTTGCTTATCATAATGACCCCTCAGTCTGTTCGACCTTTCTTATTGGCTGGCAGACGCGCGCAGCTACACGCGCCTCAGGCTAACCCCAAGTCTAGATAGAGCGGTCGCTCATCAGCCATGTCATTTACGGTAGAAAGCATGTCACAAAGCCCCTGTGCGCCAGCGTTTTAGGGCCAAATCCTGACCTTTAGAACACTGAATAAATGGATTTGCCGTTTACGCTGGGAGGCTTTGCCGCCACGCATCGAGACTGGCCTCACTTACGCCAATTGACCTCAAATAAGCAGCCATGTCGTTAGTGGGCTCAGATCGCGATGCACTGCTTGGCGTTTGCGAGAAGCGTGGAGCGGGAGCGGGGAACACTTGGTCTCCGATAGGTCGATTGGCCGCCCGCTCTGCAAGGTGGGCCTGCTCAGCGCTCTCCGCATAAGTGAGCACTGGCGAGACACACGCATCCAGATCACTGAAGACTTCGGTCCAATGCGTTCGGCTCTCTGCAGCAAATCTGTCGGCCACCGCGGCCTTTTGTTGCGGCCACTTTTCTTGATCCCATTGCTGAAAATCCGCGAACAGCGGATCCGACGCCAGTCCCAAACCGGAGATGAAAGATCGATAAAACTTGGCTTCTATCGCAGCCACCACCATGTAGCCGTCGTCCTTGGTAGCGTAGGTCGCATTCCAAGGCGCCGCGCCATCCAGCCACCGCGCGCCTCGCTGGTCCGACATTTGCCCTGCCTGATAAAAACTCTTCGCGTAGGTTGTGAGGTAATTAGCGGATTCCGCGATTGA
>CAYPPU010000129.1:0-1745 GCA_964412695.1 uncultured Alteromonadaceae bacterium
ATGACGCCGCCAAAGGCCCAGTCAGTTTTTTCAGCTGAGCCTGTCGCCGCTGTGATTTGCAAGCCCGATCGGGCATCAGTGAGTAATAAGCTGGTCTGCGCTTCCTTGAAGTTGAGCCCACCTGCTACGGCTCCGACCAACGAGCCGATCCCGCCGAATAAAGAGCCCACTGCAGATCCTATACCAACGCCGCCAGCATTACTGTCGCTGAAAACCACGTTGGGCGTCATGATGAAGTCGACGGACACCATTTGCCCGCCCCCGACGTTTGAGCCGCGCTGGAGCATGCCGTTTTCTGCAAGTACACGTTCTTGCTGCATGTTCTGCATGGCTAACCCGCGATCGACCACCTCGAAACATCCTGATTCTTGTGCAAACAAGCGAAGCAGGCCAGTGGGAGGTGGGAGATTGCGCTGCATCAGCGCGATAACGACGTGTTGCTGAGGTTCGGCCACCGTTAGCGTTCCCCTGGGTTCGGGACACTTTGTGATCTCCGGCTCGTCGTTAGCCCCGTTTGTGTCGGCGAGGACTACGGCCGGTAAAAATAGAGTGGTAAAAGAGGCCGCAATTCCCAGGATATCTTTTAGGTTTCGCTTTGACATGCCGCACTCCTACAAGCGCTTTTTTCGAGACGTATACGGGCGCAAGCGATGATTGGCTCATACCTCTCTGGACTCTAAGCCCCCCACCAGACCCTCTATCGTCCAAGAAAATTTACATACACTTAACAGATACGCCCTCAATTTCTGTTACAAAGAGCGTCTTATCCGCCCTTGGAGCTCACACATGACCAACCGCGTAATTCCCTGTACCCATACTGGCAGTCTTCCCCGGCCCGATGATCTGGTGCAACTCATGTTTGCCGTGGCGGACGGGATCCCGGTGGACAGTTCAGCCCTTGAGCAGTCGGTGCAAGACGCCATTGCCTCGGTGGTGCAGCGCCAAATAGATGCGGGCGTGACGGTCATTAATGACGGTGAAATGTCCAAGCCCTCTTATGCAACCTATGTGCAGGATCGCTTATCGGGTTTTAAGGGCGAGACGGTTCAGAATTACTTCTTTGAAGATTTGCAGGATTTTCCGCGCAGTGCTGAAGCGGTGGCGGGCAATCCTGGGCGGCGCAAGCGCAAGGCTCCCGCTTGCACTGAGGAGATCGGAGTGGTGAATGCCCAAGCGGCGATTGATGACATGGTGGCCCTGTCCGCAGCCGCTAAGGCCCGTGGGCATGAACACATCTTCTCAAGCGCCGCATCCCCAGGTGTGATTTCGCTGTTTTTCAATAATCAGTTTTATGACACTCACGAAGCCTATGTCTTTGCTATTGCGGAGGCCATGCGCCACGAGTACGAAGCGATAGCAGATGCGGGCGCTGTGGTGCAGTTAGACTGCCCCGATCTGGCCATGGGGCGACACTCGGCCTATGCCGACCAGGACCTCGCCGCTTTTAGGCGCACCATTGCCACCAATATTGAGGCGCTGAACCATGCCGTGCGTAATATCCCCGAAGAGCAGTTACGGATGCATCTCTGCTGGGGTAATTACCCGGGTCCGCACCACCATGACGTTCCACTTGGCGACATCATCGATATTGTGTGGACAGCGAAACCTCAAACGGTCTTGGTTGAAGGCGCCAACCCCCGCCACGCTCATGAGTGGGCAGCCCTTAAAGAGCTGGGCGTGCCGTCCAACAAGAAGTTATGCCCCGGCGTGATTGAGCCGCAATCAAATTATATTGAGCACCCCGA
>CAYPPU010000130.1:0-1712 GCA_964412695.1 uncultured Alteromonadaceae bacterium
TAGTTACGGGCAAGAGCCTGAGCCAGTTCAATCTTCAACCCTAACGCTACGCGTCTGATGGCAACAAGGTCAGAAAAATTTCTGTAGTGGGGCAATCCCAATGAGGCGGGCATCGACGGGAAAATCTATCGATTCAGAGGCGTTAGTTCCCAAACAAATCCCCGACCTCGTCCGCCGAATCCAACGGCTCTATATCTGGCTCGACTTCTTCGATGAGGGTTGCATTGTCATTACGCGGCGAATTGACCGCTTTGGAAACCGGATGACATTGCACGTCTCGAGTCATGGCGCTGGCAAACAAATCGTGGCCAGCGAGCCATCCCGGCACCGCCCTACCCTCCAGTAACACCGGTTGCCGATGGTGGATGTGAGCAATATTGCTATGGGCCTCTCGGGTAACGATGGCACAACCACTGGAATCATTACAGATACCCGCAAAGAACAGCAGCTCACCATGGCAGTGGTGATACCAAGGTTGCTTGCCTTGCTCCAAGCGCTGCCACTCGTACCAGCCATCGGCGACTAAGACACAGCGCTTAGCATCGCGAAATGAAGGCTTCTCACGCAGTGTCTCACTGCGGGCATTACTGATGTGCATGGGCGTTTTTGCCCAAACCGGGGAATAGTCCCAGCGCATTGTCGAAAAAGCCTCGCCCTCGTCGATTACCACTACGGAGGACTGAGGAGCAATGTTATAGCGATCCCCCCCCTGCAAGCCAAGCTTACTGAGGTCCGGACGTTGACTCACTTTTAGGGTATAGCGACCGCACATCACGCATTTATAGCAAAAAAAAACGGGCAATCGCCCGTTTTTTCTTTCGCTACTCGTATCTAGTTCAAGCGAACTGCTCGCCTTTCGCCAAGGTCTCAGTCACGATCGCTGGAGCCACAAAGCGGTCTCCATAAGCCGCCGATAGCTCATCACAACGTGCGATGAAGCGCTCTAAACCGTAGGTATTGACGAACTGAATCAAACCACCCGTCCAAGCCGGCGCACCGATACCCATAATGGAGCCGATATTACCGTCGGCAACCGACCGCAATACGCCGGTTTCAAGACACTTGAGCGCTTCGATCACCTGGCGGAACAACAACCGGTCTTTGATATCACTTTGCGGGAGGTCCACTTCTGGCTTGTAATACAGATCGAATAAGCCAGACCAGATTGCCTTGCTACCATCATCAGCGTACTCGTAGAAACCACCGCCGTGATATCGACCACCACGACCGTGGTCATTAATCATGGTATCCACCACACCACGGGTAACGTTGCCATCACCCCATTTATCCAGCACACCCATTTCCTTCCAGGTTTCCTGCGCCTTGCGATTGAGCTCCAAGCTCACCTCGTCAAAGACGGCAAGCGACCCCACGGGCATACCAATCTTCTTGCCCATGTTTTCAATCAATACGGGATGAACACCCTCCGCCAACAATCTAACGCCCTCATCCAGATACGTACCGAAGGTGCGTGACGTAAAGAAGCCCAGAGAGTCGTTAACAACGATAGGGGTTTTACGAATTTGCTTGGTGTAGTCAAAGGCTTTGGCCAGTGCCAAATCACTGGTCTTCTCGCCCATAATGATTTCTACCAGCGGCATTTTATCGACGGGAGAGAAGAAGTGGATGCCGATGAAGTTTTCGGCATTGCGGCTCGCCTCAGCCAGCTGCGTAATAGGCAGGGTTGATGTGTTCGACCCCCAAACCCCGCC
>CAYPPU010000131.1:0-1507 GCA_964412695.1 uncultured Alteromonadaceae bacterium
CGGTTCGGCATCACTGTTGCGGGGGTCGGCATTGCTGGCGCGGCACTCTCCGACGCCGTTCTTATCACTGCGGCTGGCCTTGGGTTGGGAGCTATTCTCGCCGCCTCCGCATTCTGGTTCGGCGTCGTCAAATGGATCGGTGTGGCCTACCTCGTCTGGCTGGGCACCCAGATGATGCGGTCTACAGGTCAGTTGGGGTCAGTCGCACACCAAACTGAAAACAACAGATCAACGGCCCTGCGAAACTACACGGCCATCTTTCGAAAGAGCTTTCTCGTCGCAGTTACAAATCCCAAGGGCTACCTGTTTTTCTCGGCTTTCCTGCCTCAGTTCCTCACCCCGAGTGAGCCCATGTTTCCGCAGTACGTTCAGCTGGCACTCGTCTTTATCTTGGTCGATGTCATCGTCATGGCCGCCTACGCGGGCATGGGCGCAAAAGCCGTTCAGTTGCTCAGCAATCGCGGTGCGCTCTGGGTCGATAGGGTATGTGGTGGCCTTCTCGTCGCGCTGGGTATTGCGCTGACCTTTCTGGCTCTTCCCGACCATTAAAGCGGGGTTTGGTAAAGCCGTTGCGGAAGTTCACTTTGTCCTTGTTACAGACGTTGGGCTATAGTCCGAACATGCTTAATCGTCATTAAGGACTGCCAGCTATGACGTCTCTTCTTTTCCAATTGCCAGAGGTTCTCTCGATCCCAGTTCGGGGTGAGGCGGCGGCCTATCCGATTGGTCGTATTTTCTGTGTCGGTCGAAACTATGCCGCTCATGCCGAAGAGATGGGGTATGAGGTTGATCGCGAAGCGCCCTTTTACTTTACCAAATCTGCTTCGACGGCGATTTTTACGGGTGCCACAGCTGCCTATCCGCTGGGCACTGAAAATTACCATTATGAGATGGAGCTGGCCTTGGTCATCGGCCAAGAGGTGACGCGCGGAACGCGTGAGCAGGCTGCTGATGCGATCTATGGTTATTGCTGTGCCTTGGACATGACGCGCCGCGATTTGCAGCTGAAAGAACGCGTAAAACAACGGCCTTGGGATCTGGGTAAAGATGTAGAGCAGTCTGCGGTGTTCTCGACCATCACTAAGGCGGCAAATTTTACCCCCGTAGACCAGCGCATCCATTTGTCACTTAACGGGGAGATAAAGCAGGACTCAAACCTCGGTCTGCTTGTTCACAAAGTGGCTGACATCGTTGCTGATCTGTCGAAGTATTATCACCTTCGACCTGGTGATGTGATCCTGACAGGCACTCCCGAAGGCGTTGGTCCCGTTGTGGCGGGTGATGTCATTACGGGTGGTATCGACGGGCTCGATCCCATTTCGTTGATCATTGGTGCGGCGATATGACGTGCTCAGTTCGGTTTCCGTAACGTTAGGAAACTATTGAACCTCAAATGCTTGGGCGACCTAATGGGTAGGACGTTTAAGGGAGGACTTCATGGATATTTCGGGGCAGGTGGCCATCGTAACAGGTGGCGGCAGTGGCTTGGGTGCGGCAACGGCACGGT